>CAUUKU010000046.1:0-16358 GCA_963545665.1 uncultured Campylobacter sp.
TTGCGCGGATGAAATCAAAATCATCTCTCGAGACTAAAATTTCAAGCGCGCGTTGTGTTTCGAAATTTTAAGGTGGTAGCAGGTGAATCTCAAACGGTAAAACCTATGCAATTAGATAAAATAGGCTCATGCTGCCTCATTTATAGCTTTGCCCTTTATCGCGTAAAAGCACTCTATAGATAATTTGTAACGAGCGCAGTGCGATCTTAATATGGTGGGATTTAACTGTAGTTATACTCAAAAGTTTATAGCAAATTTCAAAATTTTTAATTTCTGTTAAAGAAATTTATTACTCATTGATTTGTAAACCTGCACAAGAAAAAATTGTACAAATAACACAAGCTAGCTTGAAGCTAATAGCACTCTTAGGCATTTTAGTGAGCATCATTGGCGTATTCGTAAAATAGGGCGGCAAGTATGCCATCTCCGTGCTTGTCGTAGCGTGAGTTCTAGCTGACATGCAACTATACAGTTATAAATTATGAAAATTTTATATTAAAAAGCACCCACCCTTGAGCCTGACTGGAGCCGCCCGTTCGCGATGCAAGCTCAAATTCAGTAAGTTAAAATTTAGTGGGTTTTAACCGGTTTTTAGATTAAAATGGCAAAATTTAGCCGTAAATTTAAGGAGGTGATATGAAAAAGATATGTTTAGTTTTGTGCGTCGCTTTTAGTGCAGTTTTAATCTTCTTCTCAGTGACAAATAATGTAGAAAACGAGGTGAATGAGGTCATCCTTGACGGTGAGCAGAAACAAGCCTATATATCGGCCCAAATGGATAAAATGTTCCGCTCGGGCGGAGTCAAATCAGCCTTTGAAGTTCCGCAAGGCTGGGAGTGGCAGCGATTTAAGGTCGGATCCGCGTACGCCGAGCATATGCGCTCAAATACCAAACACGGCAATCGCGTCATATTACAGCTTCATGGCGGTGGATACTTATTTGGGCTCAGTGACGCTCATCGCTTGCTAGGCGTAAATCAAGCACAGCTCGCAGGCGTAAGCGATGTTTATTATTCGGATTATCGCCTAGCTCCTCAAAATACTTATCCTGCGGCGTTGCAAGACGCAGTAGCGCTTTATAGAGAGATGCTAAATCGCGGGATTTTAGCAAAAAATATTATTTTGATAGGCGACTCCGCTGGTGGAAATTTGGCCGTGGAGCTCGCGCTATACCTAAAAGAGCATAATTTGCCTCAGCCAGGCATAATTATTTTAATCTCACCGTGGGCGACTATGGAGGTGCTTGAAGGTACATCAAGGAGCTTTAACGAAAGTAAAGATCAGGCACTTGGTAAGGGTACGCCGCTTTTTGAGTCCGTGAAGAAGGCCGAATATATCGGCGATATAGACCGTAAAGATCCGCGTGTATCGCCTATTTATGCTGATCTTAGCGGACTTTCGCCTACGCTGATTCAAGCTGGAGGTAGCGAGCTGTTTTTGAGTGAATGCGAGGAGTTAGCGAGAAAGTTTGCCGCTGACGGCGTGGAAGTAAGCTTTAGTGCGTATGCCGGCATGCCACACGATTTTGCGCTACTTTTGCCGCATATGAGGGAATCGTTAAATTCTCTACAAGAGATCGCAGACTTCGTAAATAGATATATGCGCTAAGGATGTCAACAAAAAAGCACTCGCTATTTTATTTACTGGCGCTTTGCATGCCTGAAATTTATCTCTAAATTTAGCCCTTTTTGCTAAAATTTCATAAAACGCGCCGCCCGTAAAAGAGGCGGCCAGACTAAGCTTAAGGAGAGAAGATGCGCGAGCAGGACTACGAGGCGCTTAAGGCGGAGTGGCAAAAAGAGTGGAATGAAAAGGGCGAGAAGTACGCCAAGGCGGTAAACGACATGGTGGCCTTTGCGGAGCTTCACGGCTGGGACGCCTACAAGGGCGAGGATGCGGTCGATGAGCGCGAGGGTATGATGCAGCTTTGCGAGGCGGTTTTTGAGCTGCTAAAGGATGCCAACGAGCGCGGCGAAACGGAGAAGTTTAGGGCCGATTTTCCGCCCTCAAACGCCATTTTCGATAAAAACTTGAGAAAAAAGCTAAGAGACATCGATCAAATTTGCCCTCTTGGCGGCGAGAACGTCCTTTTTATCGCCTCAAACGACGACGGCAAGACGCTGTATCTGCTGGAGGGCGAGTGCGTGAGCGAGGTGGCGGACGACGTCATCGCCGTGGGCAAGTCCAAGCGAAACGAAATTTACGCCCTGCTAAATCAAGACGAGGTATGGCTGATCAGGAGCTACGACGGCAAGAGCGGCGGCGAGCTGGTAGCGAGATTTAGCCACGAGCTGGAGATCATCTACGACGAGGCTGAAATTTTACCCTTTAACGACGGCAGCAAGGTGCTTTTGACCGCCCACGACGGAATTTTTTTGATCTCGCAAAGCGGCGCGAAGCTTATCCATCCGATCTGCGAGGATGAGGGCGAGGACGACGACGAACTCGAGATAGATATGGCCAACGCGACGCTCTCAAACGACAACGAGCTCATCGTCGCAGGCGAGCAAGATGGCGATCACGTCCTGATGGATAGCGAGGGCGAGCGGCTGGGCTGCATCGGCGCGCAGAGCTCGTATCCGCACTTTTGCCTCTTTAGCGCGGACGATACGCAACTTATCACGAACTCCTGCCACTTCTACAACGGCGTTACGATCGGCGTGGACAGGGCGGCTCTAAAGCGAGGGCTGGAGGTCGGCTTTTACGATCCGGACGGCGGCGACGAGCAAAATTTCACACTGATCGACGATGCGATGAGAGTTTATGCCGGCGTAGCGACGCAGGACTTTTACATCCTCGGCGACGCGTACGGCTACATCAAAGCAGTCGGCAAGGACGGGCGTAAAATTTGGCGCCACTATCTGGGCGGCACGATAAAGTCTATGGCGCTAAGCGAGGACGGCAGCGTGCTTTTTGTGGGCACTTACGGCGGCAGGCTACATAAACTACGCCTCGGCGCAGGCCAAGACAGCCACACGATCGGCAACGGCAACCACAAAGAGGAGTTTAGGTTGATCGCTTACGAGGATAAAATTTATCGGTGGTAAATTTCGCGGCACGGGCTTCTGCGATAATTTTGCACTCTTAAGCGCGCTTAAAACGTGGCGCGAGCAGCTTTGAGCGTGGATGAAATTTGATTTGAAGCGGCGCCTAGGACGGAGCGGATTTTGAGCTAAATTTAGTTCGTGGCTCCGTTAAAACCAGCGCTCATCAAACGAGCGCGGACAGATTAAAATTTAAAGGACGGAAATGACCGAACCCAAAATCGGCGATCTTTTCGCCGTAAAGCTTAAGAGGCGAGACGCGTATTTTACCGCGCAGATCCTAAGTGCTCAGGTGGGACTCGTCGCGCTTGTTTTGGACGGCCTTACGAGCGTGCCGCCTAACCTAAAAGAAGCGGCTAAGCTTAAGCCGTTTTACTTCGATCATCACTTTTGGAAGCGCGGGGAATTTTATCTCGGCGTGGATGAAATTTTAGACGCCGAGCCCGTTTTCGTCGGCAATGCCGCTTCGATTTGCGAGCCGCCTGAGTGCGTGAGCCTGCAAAGCATCGAACAGATCTATATGCAGCTTGCGTGGAACGAGCTTCCCAAGGAAATCCGCGCTAAATTTAAATCCGCTCGCAAGCAAAAACTTGAAATTTCGCAGCCGCAAAGCAGGGAATTCTACGCCGATCTAGCGCGTAAAAATCCGTTTTGCTACGAGATAAAAAGTGCGGTTTGGGATGAAAATTTGAAAAATTTTTTAGAAGCGACGCCGATGATGACGCAGCTTGAGCTAAACTGCGCCGGCAAAAGCCTAGATATCTCGCGCACGCACCTGCAGCAGCTCGTCTTGCACGCAAGCGGCACGGAGGAGATCACGCTAAACGGCTCGCTGTGGCAGCTCGTGATAAACGGAGGTATCGCGCGGCTAAAGAGCGTGCGCTGCCCCTTTGACAGCGAGCTTTTGAGCGTCCAACTAAACCTAAACGGCGGCGGGTTTTGCATTCGCGGGCTTGAAAAACTGCGCGATCTACAGATGTTTTCGCAGCGCGGCGAGTGCATTGATCTCACATGCGTTGTGGCGAGTTTTCCGAATTTGCGCGAAATTTATATTAACGCGCAGGGTGGCACGCTAAAAAACATCGACGCGCTTGCCAAATTTAAACACTTAAAAGACGTCTGGCTAAGCGACATTTACGGATTTGAACATTTCCCGACGAGAGCGCAACTACCGCATCTAAAGCGCCTTTGTTTCTGGTCGGTGCCCAAAGGCGCCTGCGAGGCGGCTAGAGCGCAGTTTAAGGGTATAGAAAGCCTCGTAATAAGGCAGCCGCGAAGCAAGCAGTGGCTGGCGCTAAATTTAAATAACCCGCTACGTAGCTGGGACGGCAGAGAGGGCGTGGGCGCGGCGACTGCCAGAAAGGCGATGAGGGCTTATGCGGGCGCGCACAAGAAGCTAAGCGCGCTCGAAGCGAAACCTGCAAGCAGCGAGCTCAAGACCGAGAAAGCAGAAATTTTAAAAGAATTTATTGCTGTTTTTAACGCGATAGACGCCAAGCATAGCATCGACACCATGGAGCGCGAGGAGATTTGGGAGGCGTTTTGCAAGCTGGCCGAGCTTGCGGCGGTGGACGCGAAGTCGCAAGAGCGTATCTGGGAGCAAAACGCGGAATTTTAGCCGATCAAGCGGTGTGAGCGCCACGATGATAAAACAGCGTGTGGACACTGCGCGATCGGGCTTTGTTTGGGCGCGGCGCGCGAGATTTAAAATTTGGCGCCGAAACGGGCTTTTGCGGGCGCATAGATAAAATTTAAGCCGAGCGGCGGTAGAATTGCACGGTTTTAACGGGGGCGCCGTGTTTGCATCGCGCGCCGCTGCGAGCGCATGAGGCGGAAAACGGCGTATGTTTTACGCATAAGGTGTCAAGGGAAAGGGTAAGAAAGCAAAGCGAAGTATCGCGAGATAGGCTTGATGGCTGCGACGTAAAATTCGGCGCAGGCCGCACGAGCCGCCGAACTAAATTTAGCTTCGGTAAAGACGCTTGCGAGATAAGTTTATCTTTAGAAAGGATAGAAAATGAAAAAATATATCGTTATCACCGGCGCGAGTTCTGGTATCGGAGCGGCTACGGCAAAGGCGTTTGCTGGGCGCGGAGAAAATTTGATCCTAATCGCGCGCAGAGCGGAGCTTCTGCAAAGCTTAAAGGACGAGATCGCGCAGATCGCGCCCAAATCGGACGTCGTGATTAAAATTTGCGACCTTGCGAATAGCGAGAACATCCTGACGCTTTGGGACGAGCTAAAAAGCTACGAGCTAAAGGCGCTCATAAACAACGCGGGCTTCGGAGATTACGGCGCGGTCGGCGAGCGCGATCTCGCCAAGGTCTCGCAGATGCTACGTCTCAACGTCATTTCGCTCACGCTATTAAGCCACCTCTTCGTGCGCGATTACAAGCGCAAGCCCACCCAACTCATCAATATCTCCTCCGCGGGCGGCTATAGCATGGTGCCAAACGCCGTCACCTACTGCGCGAGCAAGTTTTTCGTAAGCGCCTTTACGGAAGGCCTGTGCCGAGAGCTGGCGCAGGATAAAGATGCCAAAATGCAGGCTAAAGTTCTAGCGCCCGCTGCGACTAGGACGGAGTTCGGTCCCGTGGCGACGGATGACGCGGGTTACGACTACGACGCGGCTTTTAAACGCTATCATTCAAGCGAGGAGATGGCGGAATTTCTGCTCGCGCTTTACGATAGCGACGCGTGCGTGGGCGCGGTGGATCGAAACAACTTCGAGTTTAGCTTGGGGGCTGCGCGATTTGACTACGCGGGCAAACGCTAAATTTATGCACTTACGCGTCGCGCGACGAGCCGTGCCGTGCGGACGATGTGCGGTATAAATTCCGCGTAACGCAGCGCCGCACGGTTAAATTTCAGGCTTTGGAATTTTATAAAGCGATAAACCCGCGTTAAATTTAATCCAAAATTTAGCTCGGCGGCGTTAAATTTAACGACTTAAAACTAAAACAAAAGGTAAAAATGAAAAATTTATTTCTCGCCTCGCTCGTATTTTTCGCTCTTGCGGCCGCGGCGAGCGAGCCTAAGACTCAAGAGCCAAATCCCGAAAAAGAGGCGTTTTTAAGCGCAAGGTACGAAGGGCTTAAAAAATCCTGCGTCCAAAAGGACGCCAAAGCCTGCAAGCGCGCGGTTATGTTTTATAAAAAAGGCGCCGCACAAAGAAGCGAAAAGGACGTGCGCGCAGCGACGGAAATTTTAAGCAAGATGTGCGGCGAAAAGGAGTTTGCCGCGTGCGCCGCGCTGGGCGAAATTTATATAAAAGATAAAAATTTCGCCGCAGCTAGAGAAATTTTATCTCCCGCCTGCAAGGACGGCTACCCGGACGCTTGCGCTATTTACGGCTTGAGCTTCGAAGCCAAAGCCGCAGAGGATAGAGACGAAAGACGCGCCGTAAGCCTCTACGAAAGCGCCTGCGAGAGCGGCTCGGCAATAGGGTGCGAGCACTTAGGGATCTCGTACAAAGACGGCTCGGATGTCGAGCGAGGGCTTTCGTATTTGCGCAAAGCCTGCAAGATAGATGCACGTAGCTGCCTTTCGCTCGGGGTCTCGTCGGCGCCTTACGGCATTTCGGACGCGATAGAGGCGTTTAAGAAAAACTGCTACGAGACGCAAATGCTCGCGGGCTGCCTCATGCTAGCGGACATCTACGATACACAGCGGCTAGACTCGGACGAAGCGGAGATAAAGAGGCTATATGCGCGGCTTTGCGAGCTAATGCCTTATGAGAAAAAATACTGCAAAAAAGCGCGCTAAACTTAGCTGAAATTTTACGACTAAGCGGGCTGTAGCAAGATACTGCGCCGTCTCGTCTTTAAAATTCTAATTCATTTTACCGCGCGGACGATACTCGGTATGGAGTTTCATGGAATTTTACGCCGTGCGGATAAAATTTGACCGCAAAGCGCGATAAAATTTAAAGAAAATCAAGGAGCGAAAATGGGAAAATCCGCCTTGGTGCTTGGCGCTACGGGCGTCGTGGGCAGAGAGCTGGTGCGCGAGCTTTGCGAGAGCCCGGGTTACGATGAGGTAGAGGCGTGGGTGCGCCGCGAGATAGGCTTTTGCCACCCTAAGCTTCGCGCGCGGATCATTGATTTTGAGGGCATCTCAGATATCGCGCCGCATAAATTTGATGAAATTTTTTGCGCGCTTGGCACGACGATGAAGCAGGCGGGCTCGCGTGAGGCGTTTTTGCGCGTGGACGTGGACTACGTCTATGCGGCGGCGAAGTGGGGCAAAGCAGCGGGCGTGCGGCGCTTCGTGCTTGTATCATCTCCGGGTGCGAGCGAAGGTTCGCCAAGCTTTTATCTGCGCGCTAAAGGACGTATTGAGCGGCGCGTGAGCGAGCTCGGCTTTGACAGCCTTCAGATCGTCCGTCCGCCGATAATCTTGGGCGAGAGGTCGGATACTCGCCTGCTAGAACGGCTCGCGGCGGCGGTTTTTAAACTGCTGCCCGCCTGCGTGTTCGGTAAATTTAGACCGCTTAGCGGCGCAAGTATCGCTCGCGCTATGATAAATGCGGCTCGCAGCGATGCGCGCGGCGTGCAAATCTACGAGCCGCGGGAATTTTTATAAATCGCGGATGGAATTTTAGCGCAAGAGCGGGGCTTGGGTTAAATTTAAAACCGAGCGCTAGCCGCAGCGGGTAAAATTTAAAATTTCAAGCCGAATGGTCGCGGATAAAATTTTAAAATTTTATCCACAGCCTAGCATTAAATTTAGCCGAGATGGAGCGGTTGCATTTCGGTAGAGCGGGGCTAGAACAGCTCGCGCTTTAGCCTAAAGATGCGCCTATAAATCGCGCTGTCCAGCTCGCCGCCGCTAAGAAAATCCAAATGATCCTGCCGCATCGCCTCATCCATAGCATAAAATTGCGAGGCGGGCAACAGGCTCTCAAACAAAGACGCACCGCCGCAAAACGCGCATCCGCCGTCTCCGCCTTTGAAATACGCGGGCGCGCTGACGATCTCCACGGCGTAGGGATCAGAGGCGATAAACAGCCCGAATAAATTTGGCTCAAATAGCGAAAATTTCGGGTTTTTCGGCTGCTGCATGTGCGGTAGGGCGACTTCGTTCGGATCCGGTTCGTCGCCGAAACGCCAAAGCGTGCGCGCCTCACAGCTCGCCAGATACTCCCACTCATCCTCGCTAGGCAGGCTAAAACCCGATTTTTGCAGGCTTGCCTCAAGCTCCTCGTGCGTCACGTCTCTAAACAAAAACGCTCGAATTTTGCCCTCCTCGCGCACCAGCTTTAGCGCGCCGCTAAGGGTTAGCACCGAGGAGCTTTTGTATTCGCCGCGCAAAAACTGCTCTATATCGCGCTCGTAAGCCTTAAGCCTCGCATCGTCCGCGCCGGCCTCGAACCAGCTAAGCTCGCTCGCCCTGCGTTCGGCTAGCATCGCGGAAATTTCTGCGCGGCGAAGAGGCGAGGTCTGCTGCGCGACGTATTCGCGCAGGCCCTGCTCGCTGCCGCAAAATTCGCACTGCTCTTTGATTTTCGCCGCCGAAATTTCATCCAAAACGGCGAAATCATCCCATCCAAGCACGGGCTCGCCGCTTGGAGTAAAAACGAATTCGCTCCCCTTGCAATCAAAAACGCCCGTCTCGAAGCTGTCGCCGCCGCATCTAAACATAGCCAAATTTAAAAATTTAAACTGCGGATGCGCGGCTGAAATTTTAAGCATCAAATTTTGCTTTTCGCTAGGATTTAGCTTTTCAAATTCCTCTTTGTCCATCTACCGCCCTTTGGTTAAATTTGAGGAATTTTAGCAGATGCGCGAGTAAAAACGGATTAAGCGGTGAAATTCCGCTTTAGGTTTTGCACTCCACCTGCGCCGCTCGCAAAATTTCGCTCTGCCGCGAAATTGCGATATAATGGCTAAAAGAATTTTAAAGCGCCGGGGCTGTCGTTTAAGCAAGCCTTTATGCGAGCGCGATTTTGAAGCGATTTTTGCGTAGTAAAATTCAATAAATTTACCCAAAAGGAGCGAATATGCGTAAGAGTTTTTTCGGTTCTATCGTTTTGGCTGCGGCCTTGGCAAGCGGCGCGTTTATAGCGGTGCCGCAGACGGCGAGTGCGGGCGTTTTGGCGCATCAGGTAAAAACCCAAGGCGAGCTTGGCTCGGTGTTTATCAACCCCTACGACGTGGCGCCTCTAACGGCCGTCATCGATAAGGCGGGCAAGGACGTCAAGGATATCCGCGTGCGGGTGCTCGGTAAACCTAACGGCGGCATCGACATCGCCTACAACGTCTCCGAGCATGCGCTGCTAAATCACGACGGCGTGCCGATCTGGGGGCTGTATCCCGACTATCTAAACGAGGTTGAGGTGAGCTACGTTTTTAACGGTGAAAAGAAGGTCGAAAAGTATAAAATTTACGCTCAGCCGATCGTCACGTATAGCCGAGATTATAGATTTAGCCACATGCAAAAGATGAAAGTTAAAAAGGTCGATCCCGCGTTTAAAAACAGGCTCTATCTCATCAATAACACTATCACGAGCGTCCATAAACCGCTTGATTGGAAAAACGGGGGTGCGGCTAGCTGGAATGATTTCACCGAAAATTTCGTCGTCGATACGCAGGGCGAGGTCAGATGGTATCTGGACTATCAGAAATTTTACGACCGCAGCGAGCGCAGAGTGATGGACGGCGGTATGATGATGGGCTTTCATCAGCTGCCAAACGGCGATCTAAGCTGGGGTATGGCGCAGCGATATATGCGCTACGATATGATGGGCAAGGAGGTGTATAATCGCGAGTTGCCGCGCGGCTACATCGACCTTAGTCATGAGGTGATGCCGTTAAAAAATGATCACTTGCTGCTTCGCGTCGGTAAATACAACTACCACCACGCAGACGGCAGGCTCTCGCACACGATCAGAGATCACATCATCGAAGTGGACGGCAGCGGCAAGGTCGTGGACGAGTGGGATCTGAATGAAATTTTCGGCAAAAACGTCTACCGCAGCAACCTAATCAAGGCTCTTGATGCTCGCGCCGTGTGCCTAAATATCGATATGGACGCCAAAGAGATCAAAATCAGCGACGATCTGCCTTTCGGCGACGTGACCTCGACCGGCACGGGACGCAACTGGGCGCACGTAAACTCGATCTCGCACGATCCTAGCGACGACGGTATCATCCTCTCGCTCCGCCACCAAGGCATCGTCAAGATCGGTCGCGACAAAAAAGTAAAATGGATCCTGGCGTCTCCTGAAGGCTGGAGTGCGGACTTTAAAGAAAAAGTGCTCACTCCGGTCGATAAAAACGGCAACAAAATCAAATGCGAAAACTCAAAATGCGAGGGCGACTTCGACTGGTCGTGGACGCAGCACACCGCGTGGCTAACTCCGCGCTACGACAACAAGGGCAGCGTAAAGCATATAAGCGTATTTGACAATGGCGACGGCCGCGGTATGGAGCAGCCTGCGCTAAAAGAGGAAAAATACTCTCGCGCGGTCGAGTATAAGATCGACGAGCAAAAGGGCACGGTCGAGCAGACGTGGGAGTTTGGCAAGGAGCGCGGATTTGACTTCTATAGCGCGGTTACGAGCGTCGTGGAGTGGCAAAAGGATAAAAGCACGTACTTCATCTCAAGCTCGAACGTCTATCTGCTAAAGCCCGATAAGACGATAAAAATGGTACTCGTGGAGATCGATCCGAAAACAAACGACATTAAATTTGAGATGGACGTGGAGTCTGCGTCTAGGGACGACGTAGCTTACCGCGCGCTGGTGATCGATCCGAATATCTTTGAGTATTAAAATTTGACCTTTCTGGTTTAGTTTTTCTAGCCGCCGTCAAAATCGGGCGCGCGGCTGGATTTAGAATTTCGCGGCGAGGTTAAATTTACTGCGATCGCCGGGCTAAATTTGAAATGAAATTTGACTCGCCGCTTTGTTTAAATTTAACCCGTATGCTGAAATTTTATCCGCAGCGCCGTCAAATTTGCCGAGTTTAGCCCGCTTAATCTCAAATTTACCCTTTCTTTTATACAATCTTTAAAATTTACCGCGAAGAAAATTGTATGAAAATGACGAAAGCGGAGCGAGCCTTAGTGCAAATCGCGGGATTAGATAATAGCGATTGCCCCAAAATAAAGAGCCTGAAAACGGCGGAACGCGGTAATATGAAACAAACCCTGGCGATACGTGAAAAAGGCTAAAACGGCACTATAAATCGGTATAAAAGTCGGACGAAAGATAACGCTAGCTACGACAAAGCGATCGCAAACCGCTATTTTATGGACGAGCGTGTGAGGGAAAACGAAAACGGCTTTGTTTTTCCCTTCAAATTTAATCTTTGGCGATAGCGAATTCGACCGAGATATAAAACGCGAAATTTTGCGCTCGGAATGAAGTTTAAATATAAATTTAGTCCGCGGCTTCGGGCTTAAATTTAACGCATAAGGCTAAATCGCGACAAAGGAAAAATATGAAAGAAAATTTAACCGATAAAACCGAGCTTTTAGAGCCTGCTAAAATCACGGAGCTTATTTTGAGCGAAAATTTAACCGCTCTAAAGGCTCTTCTTGCCAAAGGCTGGGACATAAACGAAAAGCTGCCCGCGCAGGACGGCTTGCAAACGCCTTTGCAAATCGCGTTTTATAACGATAAAAAAGACGCGCTTTATTTTCTTTTGGACGAAGGCGCAAAGATAACTAACGAGCTTTTTATCGAAGCTTGCGAATACGGCGACGATCCGGTTTTGGTTGAGCGGCTTATAAAGTGCGGCGCGGACGTAAATGCTAGCACTCATATCAGCTCGCTAAAAGCGGCCATATACGGCAAAAACGAAGAAATAGCCCTTTTGCTTATAGAAAACGGCTTTAGGCTCATTCCCGACGGCACGACGCTTAGAGAAGCGGCTATGGAAGGGCTTGGCAAGCTGATAGAGCGGCTCGTTGAACGCGGTTTTGACGTGAACTACTGCGAGCCAGATACCGTGTATCCGTATAACGCATCCGCGCTTCAGGCGGCCGCCTCGTATGCGGATCTTGCGTTAGTAAAGCGCCTTATAGAGCTTGGCGCAGACCTTAGCTACGAGGATAAATACGGCGAGCGCGCCTATCACTACGCGCTACGAAACGAGCGTAAAGAAGTAGCCCGGTATATAAAATCCGTAGAGCCGCCGGCTTGGCACGACGATGAGGAGCGTCTAAAGAAGCTAAAATCCTACAAACTGCCAAAGGAGCTTATCTCTTTGCTACGCTCAAACGATAGGCGCGTGTTGCTGCCAGAGTGCGAATATACGGGCTTTATAGAGTTTGCCTCGCTTGGCGACGTAAGGGAGGTGAAGTGGAAAAATAAAAAATTCCTAGACCTTCTTATAGATGCGGATAGATACGGAGCGGACGGGTTTTTGGTATGGCATCCTAGCAGTAAAATGCTAGCTAACGCAGACTACGAACACGGCGTTTTTACGCCCCTTTGCAGCTTTGAGGAGTTTATAGCAGACCCGCCCACCGTGATAAATAAAATTTTTGAATAACAAAAGGAGATAAATGAACCCTGAACTACAACAATTAGGCGATGCTATTTTTGAGGCTGCCGAAAAAGCATTCCGCAAGCTTTTTGAAAATGGAGAGCATTATTACTATTGTGTGTTGCTCACTACGGGCGAGGCGCTCCCCCCTTGTATCTCGGCGTGGTCAGAAGAAGTCTTAGAGCGATTGGTAGCACAAGGAGCTATCCCCGAAGATGAAATACAATACTACAAATACTCGTTTGCCGATAGCCCTTATTACGCTTTTGGTGATGAGGAATATTTTCAGCAGGTAAAGCAATTGTTTGAGGAGCGTGACCCTCTCATGGATTACAACAATGAGGAACAATGGGGGAAAGAATACAACTTCCGTCTCGCGGCTATTGTATATGCGATGAAAAAGCTCGACGAGGCGGGTATTTTTGCCCTCAACCAACCACGAGCGCAAGTGTATATCAACGTGGAACTAATGCCTCCCGACGATACCGACATACAAAGAGCCTTGTCCTTCAACAACCTAGAGCACATCAAGGAATGGCTTTCTATATTCGGTTAAAATAGGGATTATAGTAATTCATCGGTTGCAACCGATGAATTACAACTCGCCGTATATCAACAGCTTTATAGTGGTAGTAAGCGATGAAGAAGAATTTTTTCTCAAGAAAGTGTAATTTTGAAAATTAAAAAATATCCAAATGAACAATATTTTTGAACAATTGGCACCTTTAGCCCGGACTAAAAAACAGCAAATCACTGTTGCTAAATTTATCGAAAAGGGATTTAAGTTCACCCGCCAGTCTGATGCGCAGAAGTTTACTTTCCTCGTATATGATTTTTTCGTAGCGGGCAATATGCCAGCTGTGCAGCTTTGCATATACTATCTTGTAGCGCAGGGGTACCCTACTGCCAAAAATGAAAAAAAGTTTCTTAACTGGGTTTTTATGGAGCCGGTCTACTATCTGAAGTACTTTATCAGTGATACCTCGACGCAAAAGAAGTTACACCATGACCTCCTTAATCTCTGGTATGAATCCACTAAAAGACAGATATTAGAACACGATAAGGGCAAACACGATGAGGTTTATATAGATGCGTGGGTTAAAGCAAACGTTAATAAAACGCTTTCTATCATTCGTTCAGGAGAAACGATTGCTTCCCGAAAATAAGATGTCGCAAAACACTCAAGAACTCTCAATGACGAATATGAACAAAATATATGTTTGCTTGATGAGTATTGCCGTGCATTGCTCTATACGGCTGAGACTACCCAGAGCCAGCAGGAGCTCGTAGCCCAAACCCAAAACCATATCACCCTGCTTAAGGATTTGTATAAAAAAGTCAATAAGATAAAGTAAAATTTAACCCGCCGTCCGTAAAAATTTAGTAAAATACCAAAAACCGCCGAAAGGATAGTAATGAATATAGAAATTTTAGCGCCGTATTGCACTACCGCAAAACAGCAAAAACTCCTTGAAAAGCTCCGCAAAAAGCTTTCGCTCAAAAGTAGCAAAGACCTACAAACCGTTGTCGAACTCATAGAGCGCCTGTTTGTAAGCAAACAATATGAAGGTTTATTAGCTTTCTTGCCTGAAGTACTTGCAGTGCCTTTTGCCGCAAATTTTAATCTATGGTACCCTATAGAACGCTCTTTTGCGCTCATTGCCGAAGTACCTACCATTACACCGGAACAGCGCAAAGCGTGTTTCCTACACTTTAAAAGCGTTACTGATTACAAAGGCTTACCTGATTTTCAAGATATGTATGATTACTATTTCCAAGATTATTTGGCACTTTACTTTGTAAACAATACTTTGGAATATCTTCAGAAGAGTATAGCAGAGAAAGAAACTTCCTATGAGTTTTCAAGCCGTATGAACCTAATCATAGACGCTTCACGGGTAAAACTAATCAATGAAGAAGTAGACTACAAAACACTTGAATTTCCCAAGGAGGATCGCCAACCTACTTATAACAGCAGGGAAGAGCTCCAAAACTATATGAACACCCTTATAACAGAACAACTCACTGCCTTGCAGGATAAGAAATTTGTAAAGTATTACTAATAATGAATATAGAAATTTTAGCGCCTTATTGCGCGACCCCTAGGCAAAAAAGCCACTTTGAGAAGCTAGAAAAAAAGCTTCCTCTAAAGAAGGAAAAAGATTTTTACTAGCTTTGCGAATTAACGGCGATTTTGTATGCCGGCGGGCGATTATTCGCATGTGCGGTTTGAGGAGCCGATTTTGGACATTAACGGCGAAGGACGCGTAACGCCGCTTGTCGGCGTCATCCAAACGGTAGGCACCGTCATCGACGAAAAGGGCAAGGTGCTGCTACTTAACAACGTCGCCAAAAGAAAGGACGGCATGCTCACGATCGATATGCAGCCTCTTAATCCTCACACGAGCACGAGAGAGGCCAGGGAGTGCAACGAATGCCACCAAAATACCAAAACTATGGGTTTTGGCATAAGGATGGGCGAATTTGACGCTACGCCGGGAGAGCCTAAATTTATGGGCATAAAAGACGCCAACGGCACTATGCTAAGCAAGCACTACAACGTGCAGATTAACGCCATCAAAAACCTTCACACGGGCGATTTTATGCAAATTTTAGATAAAGACGGCAAGCAAAAGATGAGAGTGGATTCGCATTTTGAAAAATCAAGTCCGCTCAGCAAAGAGCAGATCGAATCGCTCAAAAAGGATAACTACCTCGAGCAAGCGCAGCAAAATCTCAAAAAGATAGACGCTAAATAATGCAAAAGCGGTTCGTTCGCGAACCGCTTTAATCTCAAATTTACCCTTTCTTTTATACAATCTTTAAAATTTACCGCAAAGGAATTTGATGAAAATGATCTTTAAATTTTTAAGAATTTTGGCTGCCGTTTGCTTGCTCGGCGTCAGTGCAAACGCGCTGGAGGAGGGCGTTAATTATCAGGTGCTGCAAAAGCCGCTAAACGTGCCGAAAAACAGCGTCGTTAAAATTTTTAACTACGATTGCCCGCACTGCTATACGTTCGACAGGACGGTCACGTCGCAGCTGATGAAAAAGCTTGAGGGGACGGAGTTTTTGCCGTGGCATCTAAAGACCAAAGGCGTGTTCGGACAGACCGCAAGCGGCGTATTCGCAGCCCTCATCGTGCTTGATGAGAAGGATGACGTCGGCCCGCTAAGCGACGAGTCGAAATTTAAAAAGGCGAAATTTGCGATTTACAAAGCGGTCCACGACAAAAAGGAGGATTTCGGCGGCGGTAGCGACAAACAAAGATTTATCAAAACAGCGCTGGATGTCGCGGGCGTGAGCGTGAGCGAATACGAAGCGGCGCTTGCCAGCAAAAAGGGGCGGGCTCTGCTCGCGCAGTGGGACGAGGGCTACGAAGTCGCGGTGATTTCGGGCGTGCCTGCCTTCGTCGTGGGCGGCAAGTATCTCTTAAACACCTCCTCGTTCGGCTCGCTAGACGACATGGTCGCCGCGGTAAAGGAGCTGCTGGCGAAATAGGCTTCGCCGCGCCAAAGCAAGCTTTGTTTTATGCGCCGCGTTAAATTTGGCCGCGAGGCTTCTAACAAATTTTATCGCTAAGCCCTGCGGCGCGATAACGACTAAATTTTACGTTTTCAAAGCGCGGATCTCGGTGAGTAAAATTTGAGTCAAAATTTAAAAATTTGACTTAAAATTTGAGTGCAAAAAAAGGCAAGGCGAAGTATTTTTACGTCAGACGAAGCAGCGGCAAACGAGGCGAGGGAGTGGACTCGCTCGTCCGTGACCCTGTCTCTTATACACATCTCGAGCCCACGAGACCGATCAGTATCTCGGATGC
>CAUUKU010000047.1:0-16073 GCA_963545665.1 uncultured Campylobacter sp.
TTTATAAGAGACAGATTATGAATTATTTACAAATTAACGGCGGCAAAAAACTAAGCGGCAGCGTCAAAATAAGCGGCGCGAAAAACGCCGCACTGCCCCTCATAGCGCTATGCATCCTTTCTAAAAACGAAGTCGTAATCAAAAATTTACCCGCCGTTTCGGATATCAAAACCCTAATCGAGCTACTAAAAATTTTAGGCGCGAAGTGCGAATTCCTTGATCCCAACACCGCTAAAATCGATCCGCGCGGAGTGAACTCGACTAAAGCAGTCTATGACATAGTGCGTAAAATGCGCGCTTCGATCCTGGTCTTAGGCCCGCTTTTAGCGCGCTTTAGACACTGCGAAGTTAGTCTCCCCGGAGGCTGCGCTATCGGCGCCAGACCGATCGATCTGCACCTTAGCGCGCTTGAAAAGATGGGCACGGAGGTTAAAATCGAGCAGGGTTACGTCGTTTGCACCGCAAAAAAGGGCCTTAAAGGCGCGACTATAAATTTTGACAAAATCACCGTCACCGGCACCGAAAACATCGTCATGGCGGCTGCCTTGGCGCACGGCACGACGCGACTGATAAACACCGCAAAGGAGCCCGAAGTCACGGCGCTTTGCGAGGCCCTAAGCGCCGCGGGCATGCGGATAGAGGGGATCGGAAGTGATGAGATAACGATCGAAGGAAACGGCGGCGAGCTGCTAGACATCGGAGAGATCTGCGTCATCCCCGACCGCATCGAAGCGGGCACCTATCTGTGCGCGGGCGCGATCACGGGCTCGCAAATCACCGTTACGAACGTGCAGCCGTCGCATCTAAGCGCCGTTTTGAGTAAATTTGAAGAGATGGGCTTTAAATTTGAAATTTCAGGCGGCGCCATAACGATCCTGCCGCCTGCGAAGATCAAGCCCGCAGAGATCGTAACGACCGAGTATCCGGGCTTTCCGACCGATATGCAAGCGCAGTTTATGGCTCTTGCGTGCGTCGCCGCGGGCACGAGCACTATCGACGAGCGGCTTTTTGAAAACCGCTTCATGCACGTAAGCGAACTGGCTAGGATGGGCGCAGACATCCGCTTAAACGGGCACATCGCGACGATCGGCGGCGGCAAGCTAAACGGCGCGGACGTGATGGCGACCGATCTGCGCGCAAGCTCCGCACTCGTGCTCGCCGCGCTCGCCGCAAAAGGCACCAGCAATGTACATAGAATTTATCATCTGGATCGCGGCTACGAGAGGTTAGAGGAGAAGCTCGCCGCGCTGGGCGCCGACATACGAAGGCTAGATGAATGAAACGCGCAGGCTCCGCCGCCCGCCTAGCGCACTTACGCGATGTATGCGGTAAAACATACGCTTGCGGCGAGCATAAAGATCGCATCCATGCCGGTCGTACGGACTGCGACCGCGAAGCTACGAAAGGATTTTAGATGATCGACGTGCAAAATGCTCTATCTTTGGCATTCGGTAAAATTTCGCCCGTTTGCAAAAGCGAGAAAATCACGCTGCAACATGCGCTCGGACGTATTTTAAGCGAGGACGTTACGGCTCGCAAGAGCCTGCCCTGCTTCGATAATTCGGCGTTAGACGGCTACGCCTACTGCAGTAAATTTAAAGACTGCGAGCTACAAATCGTAGCTCCTGCGATCTTTGCAGGCGACGAGAAGACTTATCTGATCGGCGAAAGACAAGCGCAAAAGATCATGACCGGCGCGCCGATGCCCCGGGGAGCGGATTCGATCGTGCGGCTAGAAGACGCGATCGTACGGGACGGGGTCCTAAAAATCCCCGCTAACGTAAAGGCTTTCGACGGCTTTCGCAAAAAGGGCGAGGAGGTGCGCGCGGGCGAGCTTTTGCTGCGCCGCGGCGAAATTTTAAGCGCCGCTAAAATCATGCTTCTTGCCGCGCAAGGAATTTACGAAGCGAGCGTTTACGCGCATCCCAAAATCGCCCTATTTTCCAGCGGCAACGAGTTAAAAGAGCCGTGGCAAGACGCAAACGAGCGTGAAATTTACAACGCAAACGCAAGCGGGATCGCGGCTTTGCTTTCGGCGCACGGCTTTGAAAGCGAGTATTTGGGCATTTTAAAAGACGATTTGTGCGCGGTCAAAGACGCCCTGCTTGCCGCCGCGCAAAGACACGACGTGATCATCACTAGCGGCGGCGCGAGCGCGGGAGAGGCCGATTTCATGCGGCAGGCGCTGGCAGACGCCGGCTTTAACGAGGTTTTTTCGCACGTCGATATCAAGCCGGGAAAGCCCACGAAATGCTACGAAAAAGACGGCAAATTCGTATTCGTAGCAGCCGGAAATCCGATGGCGGCGTTTGTTTTGACGCGCGTTTTGGTCCTGCCGCTGCTTTTGAAAATGTGCGGCGCAGGCGCGACGCAAAGCGCAAAGCGCGAAGACGCGGGCGAGGCACGACGTATGGATCTCGAGCAAGACGCGAGCCGCAGCGGCGCTTCCGCAAATTTTAAAACGCCTAATTTTCAAAACGAAGGCGGCGCAGATGAAGGCTCGGGCGCTCTAAATTTGAAAAATACCGCGAGCTTGCGGGGCGCGCAAGAGTTAAATTTTAAAAATCTTAGCGCGAAGGCGGATGCGGCGGCGGACCTGCAAAGCGAAAGTCAAAAAGGCTGCCGCGATGAGAATGGATCGAGCGATAAAACGATTAACGACGCCCTATTTTGCGCTATCCAAGCTCGGCTCGCTAAGGAGCTGAAGCTAAGACCCGGCAGGGTAAATTTAATCATCGGCGCCTATCGCGACGGCGAGTTTATGCCTATAGAATCGAGCTCGGGTATGATCAGACCGCTTTCGCTCGCGACGCATTTTTTCCTCTCCGAACCGCAGCAAGCAAGGATAGAGCGGGGCGAGAGCGTAAAAATTTATGAAATTTAAACGGTATTGACAAATGAAAAATTTTAGGTTAAAATCCCGTTTCATTTTCACTCCGAGCGGGAATAGCTCAGTGGTAGAGCGCGACCTTGCCATGGTCGATGTCGCGAGTTCGACTCTCGTTTCCCGCTCCATTTTAATCAAATTTCAAAATTTCCTCGCTCATACGCCCGCATCGGCTCATGCTTGCATTCGCGCTTCGAATGCCCTTTGTCGCGCGCAAGTCGCGCAAAATCCAACCCCTAGGACTATAAAATGAAAATTTTAGTCTGCGTAAGCGGCGCTAGCTACTGTGAGCTAGGGCTTGAGCTGATAAAATTCCTAGCCGCCGCGGATCATGAAATTTTTGCGGTAATAAGCGAAGGCGCAAAGCTCGTCCTGCGCGCCGAAAGCGGCATAGACGCGGACGAGGCCTTAAAATCTGCGGAATTTAGGAGTGTAAAATTTTATCCGGATACCGATCTGAGCGCGCCGCCCGCTTCGGGCTCGTTCGGCATTGACGCAGTGATCTTTGCGCCCTGCTCTATCGGCTCTTTGGCTAAAATTTACGGCGGGCTCTGCGACAGCTTAAGCACTCGCGCCGCCGCAGTCGCGCTGAAAGAGCATAAACGACTAATTCTTGGCGTGCGCGAGATGCCGCTTTCTGCGATCAGCCTACGACAGATGAGCGAGCTGGCCGCACTCGGCGTCATCATCGCTCCGCCCGTTATCGCGAAGTATTGCAGGCCCGCTAGCGCCGAGGATTTACAGCGCTTCGTAATCGGCAAATGGGCAGATCTACTCGGCGTGCAAAATGAACTTTATCAAAGGTGGAAAATTTGAAAAAATGTATCTATCCGGGCACTTTCGACCCTATCACGAACGGCCATTTAGACATCATAAAGCGCGCACTGGGGCTGTTTGACGAGGTGATAATAGCCGTCGCGCTAAACGAAAACAAAAGGCCGCACTTCGATCTTTCGGCACGGCTTGAAATGGCAAAAATCGCGACGCAGAGCCTAAGCGGCGTGCGCGTGCAAAGCTTCGACAACCTGCTCGTGGATTTTGCCAAATCTCACGGCGCAAATTTCATCATCCGCGGGCTTCGCGCGGTCAGCGACTTCGAGTACGAGCTGCAGATCGGCTACGCGAACGCCTCGCTATGGGAGAAGATCGAGAGCGTGTATCTGATGCCGACGCTCAAAAACGCCTTCATCTCAAGCTCGATCGTGCGCTCGATCCTGCTGCACGGAGGCAACGTCTCGCACCTCGTGCCGAGCGAAATTTTAAAATTTTTGAAAAAAATGAGCTCTTAAGCGACTAAAATTTAGCTCGCAGGCGCGGCTAAATTTAAAATTTGTAAACCGCACGGGAGATAAAATGAACGAAGCAATGGATGAGATAGAAAGACTGCAAGCGCTTTTTAAAAGCGCGAAAAACGACTACGAAACTCTAAAAAAGAGCGCCGAAGCGCAGGCTGCAAGTAGGTGCTGGGCATCAGATCAGTATTTAAATTTTGAGCCGTTTTATTTTGAGTTCAACCGCTTCTCAAAAGGTAGGGTTTTAAAAGAGGTGCCCAAAAACATCGCAAACGCCTACGAATACGGCTTTGACGCGCAAGATCGCGCCGTTTTTGAGAGGCAGTATGTGAGCGAAAAATATTTCTACGAAGAGTTTTATTTTTGGCGGCAGGATGAAATTTTAAGCTACCGATTTGATTACTACGATAAAAAATGCGTGAACGTAAAAAGATTTGTCTATGGGGATGGCACGCTAAAGTCCATCTACTCGGCTTTTGCGAGCGAAGGCTACTGGATAGAAAATTTCGCTTACGAAGGCGGCAAGCTAGCGCAAAAGCAGTGGCGCGGCACGGATCCATACGGAGGCAAATTCGACCGCGTCATAAACTACGAATTTGACGCGATAGGCGAGCTAAGCTTAATAGTCGAGGGCGGCTACGTGCACTACAAAAAACCGGATAAAAAAATGAGCTACAAAAAGCTCTACGAGCTCGCCGCGCAAAGGCTGCTGCCCGCGATTAAAGAGACGATCAAAAAACACGCGCCAGGCTGCAAGCTCTACTGCATAAATTTAACCTACGATGACACGGGCTCGCTGCCACCTCAGATCGGATTCGGCTCGCAAGAGCAGCGCGCGCAGTGGCTTGCGCAGGGCGATGACGATAACTGGATCGTTTGGAACGTCGCCGATTACGAGTTTCAGGCTGAGATAGACGAGGACGACGAGACGGCAAATTTTTTCGATCTTTTCAATCAAGAAACGCGACTAAACGCCAAATTTGCGCAAGCCAAAAAGCTTATTTTGGAGTGCGCGAAGCGGCTCAAAGCGGATATCGGCGAACTCGGGCTCGACGTGAGCGAGGATTTTGCGCTCGTAGCGAGCGATTATGATCTTAGCGATCTGCGGAAAAATTTCAAAGCGATAAATCCCGAGCTTGTAAGTACATATAAGGGCAAAATTTAAAATTTTATCGTCGCGATTTTGTCACTGCACGCAGCACTCGCCTGCCCGCGCCGCTAGGCAATGTGCCATACTTCGTATGACGCTGCCGCCCTGCTTCGCCTGAAGTGCCACCAATTTTCCATCTAACGCTATCCGCTTCGCAAAGCACATATCCTACTATGTATATAATGGCGCCCTACCTCGCCCGACGTGCCATTCTATCCACACGGCGCGCCGTCTTTACCGACTGGCGCCCTGCTTCGCTCGGTACATGTCCGTAAGCGTAAAATTTACTCGCCTGCTGCTCGAGCGCTAAATTTAACCGCGAGCCGCACCGCAAATAGCAAAAGCTGGGCAACAAGGCGCCCGATAAATTTTACGCCAAAAGATCAAAAGCAACTCGTACAAGCTCGCGCAAAAGCCCGATTTTGAGGCGAAATTTTACACTCAGCTGTTTAAAAAAGCCGCTATTTAGCTATAAATTTGTAAAATAGCGCTCAAATTTAAAGGCGAAAAATGTATGTAATATTCGAAGGTATCGACGGCGTGGGCAAAAGCACGCAGATAGCGCGGCTGGCGGCGACTTTCCCGCAGGCGATCGTGACCAAGGAGCCCGGCGGCACGAAGCTCGGCGAGGCGGTACGAAGCCTCGTTTTGGGCGAGGATTTTAAGTGGCCGCGCGGCAGCGTAAATCTGCGCGAGGTCTGCGGCGAAATCTCAAAGCGCGCCGAGCTGCTTTTGTTCCTCGCAGACCGCGCCGAGCACTACGAGCGCGTGATAAAGGGCGGCGCGGACAGGCTCGTGCTAAGCGATCGCGGCTTCATATCAGGGCTTGCCTATGCGCTGGCAAACGACGAAAACGCGGATCTTAACGAGCTCATCGCGCTTAATAAATTTGCGCTTGGGGGCAAATTTGCAGATAAAATCGTGCTGTTCTTGACGGACGAGCAGCTCGTCAAGAAACGGCTTAAAACGCGCGCTAGCAGCGACATAATCGAGGCTCGCGGGCTTAAATACCTAATGCGCGTGCAGGAGCTGATGGCGCAGGCGTGCACGGCGTGCGGCGTTGAGACCCTGCAAATCGACGCCGCACAATCCGAAGAAGCGATCTGCGATCAGATAAAAAATTTCATACTTTCTTAAAATTTTAAGGCTTGGAATTTTGCCGCAGAAGTTGATTTCTGAGCTCTGCCGTGAAATTTTAACTATGAAATTTCGCCCATAAAATTTCAGCTCCAAATTTCGTTATGGAATTTTATAGGAGAGGTTCTAGGTAAAATTTCATGGGCGGAATTTTGTTTTATAATTCAGTCGTAAAATTTCGCCACGGAATTCTGTCTTAAAATTCCGCCGCAGACCAAAAAGGCGCGGGATTTCATAAGCGAAATCTTGCACGGAATTTTAAGCCACGGATTTGCGGGTGGAATTCCGCTTAAGCTTTAGATTGAAAGGATAATGATGAAGACGTTAAGGTTTGTTTTACGCAAGGTTTTTAAATTTATATTTCTGTTTTGGGTAGTCATAAGCTCGCTTTTGGGTAGCTATATTATCGCGGATAAATTTTTCGGCCGCAACTACGAATCTATGACGTTAGTTCGTTCTTTTGGTGGCGCCCGCGTAGAGCTGCAAAATTTTATGATAGATACGGACTTGCGCGCTACGACTATCGGCAAGAGATTCGAGCATCGGCAAGAGGATCCGCTACCTGATTTCTCGGAGGATAACTCCACGGGCGCTCCGTATGAGCTAAACATAAATTTTGACTACATAAACCGCGAGAATGTGCCGCGGATCGTGCTAAAAAATACCAAGCTCGAACAGGAGGAAAGCGGGCGCGTAGTATTTGAAAGGGATGAACTAGAGGCGCCGATAGAGGTTGGCGAATACAGCGGCATCGCAAGTGCATCGGTAAAAATCCCGAGTATCGACTCCATCCACGTAAGGCATAAGCTAAGCACCGAAATATGCGTGCCTGATGGCTCCTGCACTAGCTTCGTGCACTACTTCTCGCCGCGCAAAAGCGCACAGGTTACGGCGGTGCTTAGGGCTTTTTAGCCGCGAGAAATTCGGCGCGGATTTTAAAGGCGCCCGCTCGGTATTTAATCTAAAATTTCGCGGAAATTTAATAAAATTTGCCGCAAAACTGCGCCGAAATTAAAGCGAAATTTAAACCACGACGGCAAAAATTTTAACGGCAAAGCAAAATTCTAGAGCTAAATTTAATAAATTTCGCCGATCAAAAAAGGAGAGCAAAATGGCTTACGTGACCTACGACAAGGCAAAATGGCATTGGGGCGCGAAAAATGCGCCGACCGACATCCCGCAGGAAAACGGCGCGACGCACATCGCGTTTTTCTTCCGCTGGTGTATGGAGCGCAAGCTCTATTCCAAGGACTTTGCGGCGGATTTCGCAGACGATATAGCGCGGATGGACGATAGCTTTGATTACCGTCAGTATTTTTTCGACGCCATGGACGGCGTGCTAAGCAGCGACGAGCTAAACACTGCAGGCAAGGCCTTTGCGAAGGCCTACTACACCACGGATCGCACGAAATTTGCCAAAACGCACGGCTGGTATTTGCAAGATTACGACGATTTCGTCGCGCGCAAATTCGGAGATAAAAACTTCGATAACGCCTATTTTTACATAGAAAATTCTCCACAAAATTACGCCGAGATCAAAGAGATCATCGATCGCCGCTACGAGGAATTCTTGAGCTTCAAGGCGGCGAAGTAGAAATTTTACCGCCGAGCTTAGCCGGTTTAAAATAGGCGTCCAAGCCGAAACGGTGCGCGATCGACGGTGTGGTAAAATTTAAAATTTTACGCAATGCGTTAAATTTTTGCTTGGCGCGTAAATTTCGGTGGCATTTTAATTTTACATAGCATGCCGCGAGCCGGCGCGACGCATCGCAAATTAAATTTTTAAATCCAACCGCTTCGCAGTGCGGGATACACTAAACTCATACGATGCGCGACTTAAAATTTCCACACGGTGTTTAGATTTATCCGTCGTTTGCAGGCGGGTGAGACCAAACTCGGGCGCGATGAAATTTTTGCAATCTGCTTAAAGCAAACAAATCCAAACTAATGCGACATGCAGCCTAGAATTTCGCGCGGCGTTTAGATTTATCCGTCGCTTGCGGCGCGCAGTTTTACTCGCGCTTTCGTAGCCTCGAAGCAAGCGGGCGCGAGGTATCACGAAGCGCACTTCGCAAACATACCCCCGCTCCCGAAGGAATTTCAAAGTCCGCTTTGTATAGACGGAGCCGTGCCGTGCTAGCAGATTAAAATTTGCAAAATGACGCAAGAGGATTAGAATTCGCAAATGACGCGGGCAGATTAAAAATCGCAAATGGCAAAATGGATTAGAATTTACGCGCCGCGCGAGCAGATTAAAATTTACAAACGATGCAAGCAAATTAAAATTTTGCAAGCCGTGCTCGCAGGCTGTGTATGTGCAAAAGGCTGCTAGCGGCAACGCTTATTCATCTCTTAAGCCCGGCTCGCTAACGAGCCTGTATGTGCGAGCGCGAGCGACAACCGCGCCGTAATTGGAATTTCAAGCCGTGTCGTATGCGAAATTTTAGTCGCACCGCGATAGCGGACTTGTAGCGGTAGCAAGCAGACGTAGGACGTAGAGCCCAGATAATACGCGCCCCCAAAGCAGACGCCCTCAGGCGCGAGATATGCTATAATTTCACGAAATTTAAAATTTACGCTAAAGGAGCGAAGATGAACGAAAGAGTGCCTACTTATCTAGCAAATCACGTATTTAACGTGACCCGGGACGATTATCTAAATGCCCAAATCAGATCCCGCGCGGGCGGCGAATACTTTGAAATTTATTATTTCGGCGAGCTTTTTCACGACGACTTGCCGAACGATTACATCGTCGATTTTTGCGACGACGAGGACGAGCTCGTGCCGTGCAAGCTCATAGCCAAATGCGTAAAAACGGGCGAGGAAATTTTACTTTTTGACGGCGCTGCGCACGGCTACAACGCAATGTTTTGCGACGAGCTCGATGCAGAAAAAGTGGCCCGCCGCGAGCTTGTGAAATTTAACCTACCGCCGTGCAAGATCCGCTTAAAATTCGGCTACAGCATCGATTACGACGACGAAATGGACGAATATGAAACGGACGAGAGCGGCAAGGTCCTACTAATAAACGGCGGGGCCGCCTCGTGGGATGAGGTTAAAGCAAACGGCTTTGATTATATCGCCGTAAGCTGCGAGGACGAAGCGGGCGAGATGACGGAGATACTTTCGCTTGAGCTTGCATAGGTGATTGAAATTTAGCGACCTTTGAGGTTTGCTTTTTGGCCGTACTTCGCTAAGCTTAATTTATCACGAAGCGTATTTTAATTTTGCGGCGCGCGATGCAAATAAGTAAAACCGACATAAAACCGCGAGCGGCAGGGCTTAAAATTTAGGAAAATTTAACTATAATCGCCCCGAAAAATTTTAAAATTTCACAAAGGATTTCATAGATGATCAAGGCACTTCGCGGTATGAACGACGTTATGAGCGAGCCTGCGGCGCTGTTTAGGCGCGTGCTCAAAACCTGCGAAAAGATCGCGCAAAACTACGGCTATGAGTTTATCGAGACGCCCAAGCTCGAGCAGACCGCACTATTTCGCCGCAGCGTCGGCGAGAGCAGCGACATCGTCGGCAAGGAGATGTATGAGTTTAGCGACAAAAGCGGCGAGAGCGTCTGTCTGCGCCCAGAAGGTACCGCGGGCGTCGTGCGCGCCTTTATCGAGCACAAGCTAGACCGAAGCGGCGGCGTGCGAAGGCTTTATTACTACGGCTCGATGTTTCGCTACGAGCGCCCGCAAAAGGGGCGCCTGCGCGAGTTTCATCAATTCGGCGTCGAGTGCTTCGGCGAGGCTAGCGTCTATGAGGATGCGAGCGTGATCTTGATGCTCTCAGACATCTTGCGCGAGCTGCAAATCACCGCGACGCTTAAGATCAACTCGCTAGGCGATGAGGAGTGCATGCCCGCTTACAAAGCCAAACTCGTAAAATTTCTGCACGCGCACGAAGGCGAGCTGTGCGACGACTGCAGGCGGCGTATACAGACAAACCCCGTCCGCGTGCTGGACTGCAAAAACGAAAGCTGTCAAAAAATTTTAGCCGCCGCGCCGCTTATAACGCAAAATTTAAATGAGACGTGCGAGCGCGAGTTTGCCAAGCTACAAGAGATCCTAAGCGCGAACGGCGTAAAATTCGAAGTAGATGCGAAGCTCGTGCGCGGGCTCGATTACTACTGTAAGACCGCCTTTGAGTTCGTTTCATCCGAGCTTGGCGCGCAAAGCGCCGTCGGCGGCGGCGGGCGCTACGATAGGCTGGTGGAGCTTTTGGGCGGCAAAAAGACCGCTGGCGTGGGCTTTGCTCTGGGTATCGAGCGCGTGATGGAAATTTTAAGCTCGCGCGAGTTTGCGCCTCAAAGAAGCGGCGCCTACGTCTGCGCGCTGGATGAGAAATTTATAGATCAAGCCTTTAAGATCGCCGCGGGGCTGCGTAAAATTTTAAAAACCGGGGTCTCATACGAGGCAAAAAACTTGCAAAAGCATCTAAAAGCCGCGGACGGCGCGGGCGCGAAATATTTTTTATGCATCGGCGAGGATGAGTTCGCGCGCGGCGAAATTTGGTGCAAAAACCTAGACGACAAGCAAAGCGAAAGCATAAAATTCGACGAAATTTACGACGTATTTAAGGAGCGAAAATGAACGATTACGGACTTAGCATCTGGGGAAATTCTAACTTCACGATCGACGGCGGCAAGGTTTGTATCAACTCGGACTTTCGCCCTGCCTTAGTAGATATGATAAACGAGATCCGCGCCGACGGCGTGAGAGGACCGATACTGCTGCGCTTCCCGCACCTAATCAAAAAACAAATCGTCGAAATTTACTCAAATTTCAACCGCGCGATCAAGGAGTTTAATTACAAGGGAAAATTCCACGCCGTCTATCCGCTTAAAGTAAATCAATTCCCCGGCTTCGTTAAAAATTTAGTCGAGCTCGGCTCGCCGTATAATTACGGCTTGGAAGCGGGCAGCAAGCCGGAGCTGCTTTTGGCGATGGCGTATAACAAATACGGCGCGCCGATCACCGTAAACGGCTTTAAAGATAAGGAGCTCATCAACATCGGCTTCATCGCGGCCGAGATGGGGCATAACGTAACGCTTACGATCGAGGGACTAAACGAGCTTGAGGCGATCATCCAAACCGCCAAGGAGCGATTTACGCCCAAGCCTTTCATCGGGCTACGCATACGCCTGCACAACTCCGGAAGCGGCATGTGGGCGAAGAGCGGCGGTATAAATTCTAAATTCGGACTTACCTCGACCGAGCTGATAGAGGCGATAAATCTACTCAAACAAAACGATCTGATCGAGCAATTTACGATGATCCACTTTCACATCGGCTCGCAGATCAACGAGATCCATCCGCTCAAAAAAGCGCTCATCGAAGCGGGCAACATCTACGCCGAGCTACGAAAGATGGGAGCCAAAAATTTAACCGCTATAAATTTAGGCGGCGGACTTGCGATCGAGTATTCGCAGGTCAAAGACAACTCCAACCGCAACTACACGCTTAAAGAGTACGCAAACGACGTCGTGTTTCTTCTAAAATCGATCGCCGAGGACAAGGGCGAGTCGCAGCCTGATATTTTTATCGAAAGCGGACGTTACGTAGCGGCTAGCCACGCGGTTTTGGTAGCGCCGATTTTAGAGCTTTTCACGCAAGAATACGCCGAGGAAAAGCTCGCTTTAAAAAAGCAAAACCCGCCGATCATCGCCGAGCTTTTAGATCTATACAAAAGCCTAAAGCCTTCCAACGCGCTTGAGTATCTGCACGATGCGATGTCGCACATGGAGGGAATTTTAACGCTTTTCGATCTAGGCTACGTCGATCTGATCGACCGCTCAAACGGCGAAATTTTAGTCCATCTCATCATACGCAAAGCCTACGAAATGCTCGGTAACAAGCAAGGATTTGGGGATTTGATGAAATTTCAAGGCGAGGTGCAGGAGCGGTATTTGGTAAATTTTTCGATCTTTCAAAGCCTGCCCGATTTTTGGGGCATCAAGCAACACTTCCCGATCATGCCGCTAGAGAGGCTGGATGAGCGGGCCACGCTATCGGCATCGATCTGGGATATCACCTGCGATAGCGACGGCGAGATAGAATTCGACAGCCAAAAAAATCCGCTGTTTCTGCACGATTTCGATCCCGAAAAAGAGGAGTATTTTTTGGGCTTTTTCCTTGTCGGAGCCTATCAGGAGGTACTCGGCATGAGCCATAATCTCTTCGCACACCCTACCGAGGCGACCGTGATTTTAAAGGACGACGGCGGCTTTGAGATCAAAGACTTCATCGGCTCGCAGTCGGTCATCGACATCTTAGAGGACATGGACTACGACGTGGACGAGATCCGCGAGAGCCTAAACGAGCGCATAGAAAAATCGGAGCTAGTCGACGCTAAGCAAAAAAAGCACATCCTAGGCGAGCTATATCTGTTTTTAAACGACAATAGCTATTTAAAAACGATTCAATGAGGAATTTTATGGAATTTTGGCAAATCGTAAAAGAGGATCTGAGCGAGCCGAGCAGGCAGGATCCGGCATATCGCGGCATAGTGGATCTGCTGTTTTGCTACCCGGGCGTTTGGGCGCTCGTAAATTACCGCTTCGCGCATTTTTTCTATGAGCGAGGCTTTAAGCTTATCGCCCGCGCAATCTCAGGCATCACGCGTCTGATCACAGGCGTCGATATCAATCCCGGCGCGCAGATCGGCAGACACGTCTTTTTCGACCACGCCGCGGGGCTTGTCATCGGCGAGACGGCGATCGTGGGCGATTGCTGTTTGATATATCAGGGCGTCACTCTCGGCGGCGTGAGCTTAGAACACGGCAAGCGCCACCCTACGCTCGAGCGCGGCGTCGTCGTAGGCGCGGGCGCTAAGGTGCTAGGCAACATCACGATCGGCGAAAATTCTAAAATCGGCGCAAATTCCGTCGTCGTAAAGGACGTCGCGCCAAACTGCACCGCCGTAGGCGTGCCCGCGCGCATGGTGGGCGGCTGCGCGTCCGATCCGCTCGCCCATGACAAAATCCCCGACATAAGCAAGGAGCTGATCAGATACCTAATCAAGCGGATAGAAATTTTAGAGCATGCCGTAGGGGCCGATAATAAGGAGATGAGCAAGCTTGATGAGGAGCTTGATGAAAAATACGACTCCTATCTAAATTCGTTAAAATTTTAAAAAGGAGTGCAGATGCTACTTTCAAATCGCGTAAAAACGCTAGGGCAGAGCATTACGATAGCGATCAGCACTAAGGCCAAGCAGATGAAAGCTCGGGGGCAAGACGTCGTAATCCTAAGCGCGGGAGAGCCCGACTTCGATACTGCCGAGGTCGCCAAAAAGGCCGTCGCTAAGGCGATGGCTAGGGGCTGCGGCAAATATACGCCCATCGCGGGTATGCCCGAGACGCTAAGTGCGATCGCACAGAAGCTCAAGCGCGACAACGACTTAAACTACGCGCCGCAGCAGATCATTACGAATGCAGGCGCCAAACACTCGCTATTTAACGCCTTTAGCTGTATTTTAAACGAAGGCGACGAAGTCATCGTCCCCGCGCCGTATTGGGTCACCTATCCCGAAATCGTGAAATTTTGCGGCGGACGGGCTATCATCGTAAACGCGAAGCCCGAAAATAACTACAAAATCACCGCAGATCAACTAAAAGCAGCGATTACGCCGCGTACGAAGGCGCTTTGTCTTTGCAACCCAAGCAATCCCGCAGGCGCGGTGTATTCGCGCGAAGAGCTGCAAGGGCTCGCAGAGGCGCTAAAAGGAAGCGAAATTTTAGTCGTAGCGGATGAAATTTACGAAAAGATCGTCTATGAGGGGCGCTTCGTCGCCGCAGCGAGCATCAGCGAGGATATGTTTAACCGCACGATCACCGTAAACGGGCTAAGCAAATGCGGCGCGATGCCGGGCTGGCGCTTCGGCTACACGGCGTGCGCGATCGCGGAGCTAAACGAAGCGATGATAAGCCTGCAAAGCCAAAGTATCAGCAACATCGCAAGCATCGTCCAAGCAGGCGCCATACCCGTGCTACGCGGCGAAGCGGACGACTACGTGGAGACGATGCGGCGCGAGTACGAGCGCAGACGCGACTTCGGCGTGCAGAAAATAAGCGCGATCCCCGCACTTAGCGTAGTAAAGCCCGAGGGCGCGTTTTATCTTTTCGTAAATTGCTCGCAGGTGGAGCCCGACAGCGCAAAATTCTGCGCAAAGATGCTAGATGAAGCGCTGGTTGCGACGGTACCCGGAACGGGCTTCGGCATGGACGGGCACTTCCGCGTAAGCTTTGCGTGCGGCATGGAAGCGCTAAAAGAGGGGCTCGCGCGCATCGAGCGCTTCGCAAGAAATTATCGTTCATGAAATTACAGCATCGGGCGCGGCGGTAGAATTTTGATCTAAATTTTAACGCAGCTCGCCGCAGTAGTGGATTTTGAGACAAATTTGACTCGACGATACGACGAATTTTGTGCAAATTTTGCACGGTGCGGCGACGAAATTTTGACCGTAAATTTAGTGCGCACGACGGCGAAATTTAAAACAAATCTAGTGCGGTGCAACTCGGCGGCAAAATTTGATGTAGATCCTGTCGGGCGTAGCACGGCGCGGCGGTAGAATTTTAATATAATCCCGCACGGTGCGGCGGCAGAGCTTAACGCTGATCTGACGCGATGCGGCTCCGCACGATACGGCTTAGCGACGGAATTTATACGACCGATGAGCGCGGCTAAATTTTGTGCCGCCTGAGACGACTTGGAATTTTCAGAATTTAATGCGGCGGCTCGGTGCGATTAAATTTCGCGCCGTTTTAATTTAAGAGCATTTAAAATTTCATGCCGTTTTATTTAGGAGCGTTAGAATTTCATATCGCCGCATTACGGCGCCTGTCGCGCGAAATTTGATCTCGGCGGCGATAGTTCTAGCGCGGATACGGTTCGGGCGCGGCGCATAGACGAGATCCGACCGCCAAAGCCCAGATCCGCTTAAATTTAAAATTCCAAGCCCGCTAGGTTTAAATTTCAAACCTAGCGCCCGTTTTAAGGCGCGCGCATGGCGAGCTATAAATACGCGCACCGCCCAAACGGCGCATGGACGAGACGATCCGCCTCGCCCTATCGCGCCGGCGGACCTAGATAAATTTCAGATGCGGCGGCGATCCTGCTGCGATGCACCGCGACATACTTTTGCAAATCTCGCGCTGAAATACCAATTTGCGACTTGTATTTCGGCGGCATGCCGCGACACGTTTTTGCGAACGGCTCGTTTGTGGCGGAGCAGCAGGGGCGGCACGGATCAAATATACCGCGGTCGCGCACGAGCGAAATGCACGCCTAAATTTTACCCGTTCGCTTCTCGCAAGCACTTGCATGCGCTCCGCATTTATACGCGGCGGCGCATCCGCGACGCAAAAAATGAAGCGGTCCGTGCGCGCGACGCAAAATACAGAGGCGCAGGAAGCGGCCCGGCGGTGCGCACGAAACGAGCCGTGAAAGGCGCCCTTTAGATTTGCGCTCTCGCAAGTCTTCAAAAATCGGCTTTTTTAAAATTTCCCCTGCGCGCAGATCGCAAAAATCAGCTTTTAAAATTTTTTCGCCCGCTTAAATCTGTCTCTTATACACATCTCCGAGCCCACGAGACCGATCAGTATCTC
>CAUUKU010000048.1:0-15864 GCA_963545665.1 uncultured Campylobacter sp.
ATAAGAGACAGGTATAAAAATCAAGCGATGGAAATAATACAAAAACAAAGAAATTTTAAAGCTTCTAAGATAGAGTAAATCAAGGTTTTAAGGGGTTTTAAACAATGGCTCCGGATGCTGGATTCGAACCAGCGACCAAGCGGTTAACAGCCGCCTACTCTACCGCTGAGCTAATCCGGAACGCGTAGAATGGATGGTGCGGATGAAAGGACTTGAACCTTCATGCCGTGAGGCGCCAGATCCTAAGTCTGGTGTGTCTGCCAATTTCACCACATCCGCAAAAAAGAAAGCGCATATTAGCCAAATAGCTCTTAATATGAGCTTAATATGGTACGCCCAAGAGGATTCGAACCTCTGACCTACGGCTTAGAAGGCCGTTGCTCTATCCTACTGAGCTATGAGCGCAAATTCAAATCGGTGGTACGCTCGAAAGGAGTCGAACCTTCAACCTACAGATCCGAAGTCTGTTGCTCTATCCAATTGAGCTACGAGCGCAAGAAGTGGGGTGAATTGTGGGAATCGAACCCACGACCCTCAGGACCACAATCTGATGCTCTAACCGACTGAGCTAAACTCACCACAATGGTCGGAGCGAAAGGATTCGAACCTTCGACCCTCTGGTCCCAAACCAGATGCGCTACCAGCCTGCGCTACGCTCCGTGAAAATACGTGAATTTGAAAAAGCGCATTATATACATTTTTTGCGCTTTTGTCAATTAAATTTGCTTAAATTTTTAAGATTTTTTGCTCGCTTTTTTTGGCCTTGCCTTGCGCCGCAGAAGCTCTCTTCGCTCTCATGCCGCCGTCTATGCAAGAGCGCTGCGAATGAAACGGCACCGCTGCGGATCAAAAACGCCGCGTTAAAATTTAAAATTTCATCTCTGCTTCGCTCGCCGCTTATTCATCGCGCGCACAACACGAAAGCAAACCAGCGGCATTTAATACAGTGGCGGTTACGCACGGCGCAAGCAAAAGCGAGCCGTTACGAAAGCAATCGATCGGCGCTAAATACGATGTTTTGTAGCTGCGTGAGTGTTTTGCGGCGAATTTTACGACCCCTGCTTGAAAGATGAAGCGCTTCGGGTCGCAGGCGGCGCCACGTAAAATTTCGCCCCCATGCGCGCCGCACGAGTATCTCGCAATCTCGTACGACGCCCAGCAAAGCAAATCCAAGCGCATAAAATTCTAAAACGCAAAACGTGCGGGCAGGCGCAAGCTGCGGCAAAATTTTGAAATTTTATAAATTTAAAGCCCAAGTCGCTTTTGTAGGTTTACTAAGATGATTTGCATCAGCCTTAGCCCCCTCGTGCGGTGCGAAATTTCAAATTTCACCGCGGCGGGCAGCTCTGCGATCGTGCGGTTAAATCCGCGCGGAATAAACATAAAATCGTATCCGAAGCCGTTGTGACCGCGCTGCTGCGTTATCACCGTGCCGTGCATGAAGCCGTGCGTGCAAAACTCGCCCAAGCCGCACTTTAGCGCAATCGCCGCCGTGTAATGCGCAGGGCTCTGCTCTAACCCCAGCTCGCGCAGGCTAGCGGCTAGTTTCTCGCGGTTGCTCGCATCCGTCGCATCCGCTCCGCTAAAGCGCGCCGAAAATATCCCGGGTGCGCCGCCCAGCACATCTACGCAGATGCCGCTATCATCGCTTAGCACGAAAAACTCGCTCTGCAAATTTTTACTTTTTAACGCCTCAAACACGGCGCGAGCCTTAATCAGCGCGTTTTGTTTGAAGCTAGCGCCGTTCTCTTCGATCTCAAACGGGCGCAACACCTCCGCCAGTGCGTAAATTTCGTGATTTTTGAAAAATTCTTTTATCTCGCCCACCTTGTCCGCATTGCTCGTCGCAAGTAAAATTTTCATCTTAAATCCTCTTTTAAAAAGGCTAATTTTAGCAAATATTAAAATAAATTTTACTCAAATTTAGATAGTATTTCGAAATTTAGTCGTTTGCGAGCCGCGCGTAAAAAGCACGGAGCCGCTATGAAATGAAATTTTAAAAGAAAGAAGCTTATGCTAAAAAGTGTTTTGCCGCTTAGTTTTATAATCGCCACTAGATTTTTCGGGCTGTTTATCCTGCTACCGGTGCTGAGCCTCTACGCGCTGAGCCTTCAGGGTGCAAATGAAGATCTCATCGGCCTGCTTTTTGGAATTTACGCCATCACGCAGATGTTTTTGCAGACGCCGTTTGGAGTGCTAAGCGATAAGATCGGACGCAAAAATACCCTTGCGATCGGGCTTTGCGTCTTTATCATCGGCTCCTCGGTCTGTGCATTTAGCGAGGAGATCCACGCGATGATCTTCGGGCGATTTTTACAGGGCTGCGGTGCGGTCGGTGCGGTCGCAACGGCGCTAATAAGCGATTTTACCACCGAAGAGGATCGCGGCAAGGCAATGGCGATAATGGGCGCGATGATAGGCGTGAGCTTCGGCGCGGCGATGATTTTAAGCCCATATCTTAGCGCGAAATACGGACTTGCGAGCCTCTTTCACCTAAGCTCGGCGCTTACGCTTTTATGCCTGCTGCTTTTATTTTTAGTCATCCCAAAAGAGCCGCAGATCCGCTCTTTTAAGCAAAAAGTGCCGCTTTTAATCCTGCTTAGGGATAAAAATTTGATGCTGATGAATTTAACGAATTTTTTCCAAAAGGCCTTCATGACGACGGCGTTTTTACTCATCCCGATCTTGCTCGTGCAGAAGCTGGGGCTTAGCAAAAACGACCTCATTAAGGTTTACGCGCTCGCGGCGGTTTTCGGCTTTGCTTCGATGGGCGCAAGCGGCGCGCTGGGCGAGAAAAAGGCACTCGCGAAACAAATTTTGCTCCTTGGAATCTGCTTCTTCGTGCTTTCATATCTGATCTTTGCATTCGCACGCTCAGCAGGCGTATTCATCGTGGGCGTGATGCTATTTTTCGTCGGTTTCAACGCGCATGAGCCCATCATGCAAAGCCTCGCGTCGAAATTTGCCAAAGCAGGCCAAAAGGGCGCTGCGCTCGGGATTTTTAATTCGTTTGGATTTTTCGGCAGCTTCGTCGGCGGACTTTGCGGCGGCATACTCTTCGGCAAGATCGGCGTTTTTGCCCTAGGCATCGCGGTTGCGGCGCTGGGTTGCGTTTGGTTCATTTTGCTTTTAAGCCTTACCGATCCTAAAATTTTTAAAAATTTATACTTCCAAAAGGGCGCGAACGGCGATTTTACCGCGCTTAAAGATCAAAACGGCGTGATCGAAATTTACGAAACCGATAAAAGCTTAGTCGTTAAATTTAACTCAAATTTAACCGACGAAGAGCGTATAAATGAAGCGTTAAGGAGCGGGAATGGAATTTGAAAAATTTGAAAGCGCGATGGAGCGCTTCGCAAACACGGTGCAAAAATCCTCACGCATCGAAAAAGTCGCGATCACGCAGGCGCTGGGGCGTATTTTGGCAAGCGACGTCGCGGCGCCTTTTAGCACTCCGCGCCGCCCGACTGCCGCGATGGACGGCTACGCGCTAAAGGGCGCGGATCTAAGCGAGGGGGCAAAATTTAAGATCGTCGGCACGACGCCTGCGGGCAAGATGCCTAGCGCCGCGGCAAAGGCGGGAGAGTGCGTCAAGACCTTCACCGGCGGGCTAATGTGCGAAGGCAGCGACACGCTTTTGCCTATCGAAAACGTGCAGGCGCAAGCAGGCGAGATCATCGTCACAAAGCCTGTTTCTGCGGGTTTTGCCGTGCGCGCGGCGGGCGAGAGCTACCGCGAGGGCGAGCTTTTGCTTCGTAGCGGCACGAAGCTCGGCTTTTCGCAGATCGCGCTGCTAGCAGAGCTTGGTCTATTTCACATAAGCGTATTCGTCCGCCCAAAAGTAGCGATCCTTGCCACCGGCAGCGAGATCAAGGATCTGGGCGAGAAGCTCGAAAACGACGCTCAAATTTACAGCTCCAACCACATCGCGCTTGCAAATTTAGTAACGCAGCTAGGCTGCGAAGCGATGATAATGCCGATCGCGCGCGACGACGAAAAAGAGCTAGAAGGCGCGATCTTATCGGCTTTACAGAGCGCAGATATACTTCTAACCAGCGGCGGAGTGAGCGTCGGGGACTACGACTTCGTGCAAAGCACGCTGCAATCAAACTTTGAGCTCATCGTAAAGGGTGCGGCGATCAAACCGGGCCGCCACGTGCGCGTAGCCAAAACCGGCGAAAAATATATCTTCGCGTTCCCCGGCTTCCCGCTCTCGGCGCTCATTACTTGCATTTTGTTTCTGCGCGTATTTTTGCAAAGATCCTTCGGCGTGCGCGAAAACACGGAATTTAGCGCGGTCTTGGATCACGACTACGTAAAAAAGACGCCGTGGCTGGAGTTTATGCCCGCCGTCTTGCAAAACAGAGACGGGCGGCTTTTTGTTAGCCTGCAAAGCAAAAAGCAAGGCTCCAGCGCGATTTTGAACAATCTGGACGACGATAGCGTCCTGCTCGTAGCGCCGCTCGAGGTCAAAGAGCTCAAAAAAGGCGAGCTCGTGCGCGTAATCTCGGTACCTAAAATTTAGCGCGCAGCGGTTCGGAGGCGGTTGCGAGGGCAGACGTAATTTAACTGCCGTGAGGATTAAAATTTTGCCGCTGCGAGGAGTTAAATTTGGCTGCGAAAGCTCTACTTCGGGGTTTTGAAAAGTTGAAATTTAGACCCAAATCGCGCGCCGAGGCGGGCTGATCAAAATTTTTACTGCGCGCCGCTATACAGCGGGTGCGCTAAAATTTTTGCCGTCGCACAATTTCAGCCCCAAACTACTTCGCGGGCGAAATTCGGGTATTTGCGGGAGATAAAGCGAAAATGAAAGATAAATTTTATGGCGCTCCGGCGGGCGTTTTTGGCGAATACAAAGCAGGTACAAAATGAGCCAAACCCACCCTTTTAAGCCGATTTTCGATGAGAATTCTAAAATTTTAATCCTCGGCTCCTTTCCCTCCGCCCCCTCTCGCAAGCTGGGCTTTTACTACGCAAATCCGCAAAATCGCTTCTGGCGGGTGCTGGCGCAAATTCTAAACGCGCCGCCGCCTACGAGCACGGAGGAAAAGATAAAATTCCTACTCGCCCGCGGCATCGCCATCTACGACGCGGCGATCTGCTGCGAGATAAAGGGCTCGAGCGACGCCAAAATGACTGCCGTCGTGCCAGCAAATTTAGAGCCGATCTTTAGCGGAGCGCGCATCGTGCAGGTGTTCGCAAACGGCGGCAAGGCGCATGAAATCTGCGAAAAATACTTAAAAACTCAAATTTTAAACGCAACCGGCAAAGAGTCCGTCAAGCTACCCTCGACTAGCCCTGCAAATGTAAATTTTAGCTTTGAAAGGCTCGTGCGTGAGTGGACGATCGTCGCGGAAATATTAAATCGCGCCTAAATTTAGCGCTCGGCTCCATTAAACAGCGCGCGAGAGGCTTACGGGCACGGCTTGCGCGCCGCCAGCGCCAAAAACCAAACCATCAGTCTAAACTCCGCGAAGATTTATCTAAAATTTAGCTTCAAATTTTAAAATTCTTCAAATTTAACCAAGCCAAAGGAAGCAAAATATGAAAACCCGCAAACCCGCGCAAAATTCGCTCAATTTGGGCTTAAATTTAATGCGAAATTTTAGCTTTCCAAGCGCATTAAAGTTCCTGCTTCTGCTTCCGTTTTTGGCGCTAGGCGCGCAAGCTCTGGAGCCAAAAATCGTAATGCAACCCGAGCCGGTCCTGAAAAACGGCCTGTATTTCGTAGCGGACAAGCCTTATAACGGGACGCTCAAGGTGCTGCATTACAGCGCCGAGGATCTCTACGACGTAAATTTTATGGGCGTCGTCTACCCCAGAGCAAAGCCGCTGCCGCCGACGCTTATCAGAGAGATTGACGTAAAGGACGGTACTGCGGTGCTTCAGCGCGATTACTTTGACGGCAGAGATAAGCCCTCAAACGAATATCCGCTAAAAAACGGCCTGTACGACGGCGTCGCGAAGAGCTACTACGCAGATAGCGGCGAGCTGAGATCGCAGAGCGAATACAAAGCCGGCAAGCGCGAGGGCTTTTACAAGCTGTATTATCAGGGAAGCGGCAAGCTAAAGCAGCAGGGCGCGTATAAAGCGGACAGGCGCGAGGGCGTTTTCACCGACTACTACGAAAGCGGCGAAGTAAGCGCGCGCCATCCGTATAAGGGCGGGCTGCGAAACGGCAAGGACGTGGATTATTACAAAAGCGGCAAAGTGCGCGGCGTGCGAACATACAAAGCGGGCAAGCGCCAAGGTGTGGAAAAATGGTACTACGAAAGCGGCGCGCTAAAGCAGACGGGCGCATACAAGGATGACCGCAAACAGGGCGTTTGGAAGTTATTTTACGAGGACGGCAAGACGCGCGTAGTCGAAAATTTCAAAGACGGTGAGCGCGACGGCGCCGTGCGCGAATACTACGAGGGCGGCGCACTGCAGGGCGAATACGAGTTTGAGCGCGGCAAGCAAACAGGCACGAGTAAGCAATACTACGCAAGCGGTGTGCTTGCGGCGAAGGTGATGTTCAGAGACGGGCGCAAACACGGGCTATACGAAACATATCACGAAAACAGCGCGCTCAAGGCTAGAGTTACGTTCAAGGATGGCCTGGAGACGGGCACGGCGAAGCACTACTATGCAGACGGCAAGCTCGAAGCCGAGGGCGAGTTTGAGCGCGGCAGGCTCGTGCGCGCCAAAAAATACGACGAAAGCGGCAAGCTAATCAGCGACAAATCCGATAAAAACGGGCTGGCAAGGGAGTAAAGCGAGATAAATTTTAAAATTTTAAGCGGGTTTGAGGCTTTGAGTGGGCTTAGAATTCTAAATAAGCTAGGAAATTTTAAGCAGATGCGACTTTCAGTTTTCGGCGGCTGCAGCTTTGCATTTTCAATACTGGCTTTTTGCTTTAAGCGAGCAAGATTTTGCGTTTTGAAGCGCGGCTTCACGTCTCGGACAAATTTTGATTAGGACGCGGCTCCGCACTTTAAACAGACGCGACTTTGCGCTTCGAGCGCTCACGGCTTTAAATTTTATTGAGTATGTCTTTGAATTTTAAGCGAGCGAGCTTGCGCTTTCGGTTTTCGACTACATATACCGCGCCGTCAAGTGCCGCCTTTAAATGGTGCGGCTTTGTATTTGTAGAGCGACGTGCTGCGTTTAAACGAGTAAAATCTACGCTGAGCGGCTTTATACAGCGCGCGGCACGGCTTGACGTTTTAAACGAACGGGGCTTCGTGCAGCGCAGCTCGTCGCGCAATTTGAGCTGATGCGGTTAAAACGCTGTATTTTGGCACACATAGCGCGCAGGTATCGCCCGACGTAGCATAGCTTGGCTTTCGATACGGCTTGTCTTTTCCGCGTAACGAGCAACTTTGGCGCGGTGCAAATTTTTAAAATTTAAAGCGAAATTTCAAGCCGAAACGACGCTAAAAATTTTAACTGCCAAAAAGTAAAATTTGACGATCGATTTCCGTTAAATTTATCCCACGGTTCGCAAGCCGCGCTATTCGGGCGTAAATTTCAAATTCGTCGCAACCTTTGCCTTTGGTGCATCAAATTTTACCTAAGCGCACAGAGAAATTTTAAAAATTTTTATCACTTTGGTTAATCACGACTTCAAAACGCAGTATTCGCCGCCCGCGCCTGCCTACAGGTCGCGCACGCTGCACGCCGTTTCACTCGCCGCGTCGCACGCGAACGGGCCGCCGCCCAAAGCTCCCGGTGCGCGCCGTTTTACGCCGTATACCTACCCGCCGCTCGCTAGTCGCCGCATAAGAAAGAGGGGGTAAAATTTTAAAATTCTATCGCCGCGTCGCACGCTGTTTTATCACCGCGCATCTAGTCGACGTGTGCCGCCGCACAAGCGAGGAAAATAAATTCCATCGCCGCGTCCGCTCTGTGCTGCGTCGCGCTCCGCTGAGCCGAAACCCGCTTTAAATTTTATAAACTTAGCCGCAAATTCCGCGCTCTAAATGTAAAATTTCAATCAATCAAAGATCGCGCAAAGTATCCCAGGGGCGAAAAAACCGAAAAATAATCTCCGTTTTAGCTTAAAATATCGATGTTCGTAGTAAAATTCGCTCAAATTTTACTGCAAAAGGAGCTAAAATGGCTGCGGGCATTATTATCGGCACGGTAGTGCTGTTTATCGTGGGTTGGGCGATAGTGCGTGGCAAGTACGCGCCGCTCGTGCTTTTTCTTTCGGGCGTTTTTATGCTGATCTGTTCGGTCGCGCTAGGCACGGGAAGCTTCATGCCCAAACAGGCCGTAGCGACGGGTAATGCATACCTAAATATCATCGAGTTTATCCGATATATGTTCTCAAACAGATTTGCAAATTTAGGCCTTATCATCATGTTTATGGTAGGCTTTGCCAGCTATATGACGCATATCGGCGCGAACCACGCCTTTGTTTCGATTGCTACGAAGCGCTTTGCTAGGATCAAAAATCCATACGTTATGGTATTCGTCGCATTTGCGGTGGCTAAGCTCATCAGTATGGTTATCACTAGCGCGGTGGGGCTTGGCGTGCTATGCCTCGCACTGCTAGGGCCCGTACTCATCTCGCTTGGACTAAACAAGCTCACCGTAGGCTCGATCTGCGCGATGTCGGGAGCCGCCTCGATGGTGCTCATCGGCGCATCGACCGCCGCTGCCGCGAAGGCTACTCAACTTAGCATTTTAGACTATGTTTTCGTCTATAAAATTCCGGCCGCGCTTCCGACCTCGATCGTGATGGGTATCGCGCTCGTTTTTTGGAACAGATATCTCGATAAAAAAGAGGGCTGGGTATGCAGCGAGCACGTGGGCGAAGTGATGGAATTTGACGGCGCCGTGCAAAATCCCGAGGCCGCCGCGCCTAAAATTTACGCGATACTGCCGTTTTTACCGATGATTTTGGTGGTAGTATTTTCGCAGTACTGCATCGCCTCTATCAAGCTTGACATCTCGGCGATCATCATCCTTTCAGTCGTCATCGCGATGCTTTTTGAGGCGGTCAGGCATAGGTTCAAATTTGACCCGATCGCCGAGGGGGTCAAGGTGTTTTTCCAAGCGATGGGCAAGAGCCTAAGCGGCGTCGTTATCCTTATTATCGCGGCCGGTATATTTGCCGAGGGCTTTAAGGCGTTAGGCATGCTAGATAGCATCGTAAAACTCGCAAATTCGCTAGGATTTGGCGGCTTTGGCATGTCGGTGCTTTTCGTCGTCATCACGACGCTAGTTACGATCATCTCGGGCTCAAACGGAGCGAGCTTTTATCCGCTCATCGAGATGGTGCCTCATATCGCGGCTAAGCTAAACGTGAGCTCGGTTATGCTCGTGCTACCGATGCACCAGGCCTCCACTATCGCTCGCCCTCTCTCGCCCGTAGCTGGCGTGGTCGTCGCGATAGCGGGTATGCTAAAGTGCAGTCCGCTCGATATCGTCAAGCGCTGCAGCGTGCCGGCGGTCTTGGGCCTGCTTAGCCACCATATTTTCGTATTTTTACTCTCATTGTGAGGCGCGAAATGCAGCTTCCTAGATGGGCGTTTGAGGACGCGTACGGCGACTTTGACGACGCGAGATTTACGGACGCGCTGTCAAATTTGGACGAAATTTTAGGCGAGATAGAGGGGCTAATTAGCGCGGGCGGCGGGCTAAATTTGCTGATAGACGCGTACGAGCGCGGATTTGAGGAGGCAAATTCCTTGCTCGCGTTTTGCCGCTGCAAATCAAGCGACGATACCAAAGACGAGCGAGCAGGCGCGGCCGAGGCGAAAATCAGGGAGAAGCTTTTGCGTCTTGAGCGGACGAAAGAGATCATTTTTGAAAAGATGGACGCGCTAGATCCTGCTGATACCGCGCGTCAAACGCAGGAGTTTGCGCGGATAAAGTTTCTTTATGACGAGCACAAAAACAGCTGGCGGGCTAAATTTGACGCAAAGGAGCGTAAAATTTACGAAGACGCGGCGGCTAGCAGTTTTACTCCGCTTTACGGCGTATTTAGGCATCTAAACAACCTCATCGCCGTGCAGGCTACTGATAAAAACGGCGCAAAAAGCGTCTATAATCTCTCAAAATGTGCTGGCGTTTTAAAGGGCTCGCCCGACGCCGCGCTGCGAAAGAGCGTATTTGAGGGGCTAGCGGAGCATTACGCTATGCACGCGAGCCTGTACACCGACGTTTTAAATTTGCTTCAGGGCTTTAGGCTGGGCGAATTTAAGGCGGCGGAGACGGATATCTTCACGCCTAGCTTGCAGCAAAATAAAATCAGCGAGCAGGCCGTAACGGCGATGTTTGCGGCGCTAGATCGCAGATCAGACAAGATCAGAGAGTGCGTGAGCCTACGCGCGAAGTACTTTCCGCAGGGTAAAATTTACGCCTGCGATCTACTCGCACCATCTCCCTTTGCTGGCACTGATGAGATCCCGTACGAACGGGCGATAGAGACCATCTGCGCGGCTCTGGGCGAGGTTAGCGAGGAGATACCTAAATTTATCAAAATGATGCTGCAGAAAAACTGGATCGAGGCGCAGGTGCGAGAAAACAAAGCAGGCGGCGCGTTTTATACGAGGTTTGATAAATTTAGGCAGCCGCGAGTGTTTTCTAGCTACATGGGCACGCAGGCGCATATGATCCAGCAGGCGCACGAGCTCGGACACGCGTGGCACTACTGGATCATGCGCGATCTGCCTGCGCTGCACACGCAGTTTCCTATGACGCTAGCCGAGGCTGCGAGCACCTTTAGCGAAGCCGTGTTGCGCAACTATCTACGTAAAAACAGCGCGGATAAAAATTTGCTCTTTGATATCCTGTGGCAGGAGCTAAAATCGGCGGCAAATTTCATGCTGCACATCGGCGTGAGGTTTGATTTTGAGATCGCTTTTTTAAAAGCTAGGCAAAAGGGCGCGGTCGGCACGGCGCAGATAGAGGAGCTCATGCAAAATGCGTGGCGCGGACGTTACAGCGATACGACGCAGGACGCAGAGGGCTTTTTGCCGTATTTTAAGCTGCATTTTTACAAAACCGATCAATACATCTACAACTACCCCTACGCGGTCGGCTACCTGCTCTCGCAATTTTTGCTGGGCGAGTTTAGGCGCGCGGGCGATAAATTCATCGGCGCGTACAAGGCGTTTTTGCGCGAGTGCGGCGTGATGAGCGTCGAAGATTTGCTGCAAAAGCACTTTGGTAAGGACGCGCGAACGCGGGAGTTTTGGCTCGAGTGCATCGATAATGCGCTCATTTATGCGGATGAGTTTAAGCGGCTTGAGGAGCGGATGAAATTTGATAAATCAAAGGGCCGAGCAGAGTAAAACGGGCGCAAAATTAGCAAGAAGGCGGGCGCAGGGCGAGAGAGGCGAGCGCGGGGCGGATGGAGCCGGGCGGGCGAAATTTTAAAATTCCTTCTCCGCCGCTAGCGAGCGTATCGCTCGGGCCCTTTTGCGCGCCGCCCAAGGCCTCCTGCCCGCCGCTAGAAAATCTGCGCGCGCCGTTAAAATTTTGCCCGTGCGCCGTCTGTGCGTCTTGCGACCGTGCGATCTTAGATGGCGCCAAGTCGCTATCTATGGAATTTTGCTCGAAATTTATCGCTAAAGCTCGCCTCATCGCTGCGTGAGATAGGGATATGCGCCGTTTTTTGCGGCGCAAATTTTAAATCATACATCCGCCCTGCTCGCGACGCCATATAGCTTGACGATGCGAGTAAATTTAAACACGCGCAACGTAATAAAGAGCCGATGCGAAAGGACGGGCGGCGCGGCAATACGACGCAACGCAGAGAGCAGATCGGCTGTTTCGGCCACGGAGGCAGAGAGCGAGCCGCCTATCGCGGTCTTAAAATTTAAAATTTCACGGGCCGCTTATTTGCAACTTTAAAATTTTACGAAATGTCCGCTCGTAAGCGTTAAAATTTTAGCCGACATGACTGCTAAGCGAAATTTTATATAAGCGTCCGTGCGGCGCTGTATTTGCAGAGCAAAACGCCTACGATAAAATTTTAGCGTGCTTGAAAAGACGGAGCCGTCAGGCGACAACGCAGCGGAATGAAATTTAGCGCGCGGCGGTCATAGAGAGCCGAAAATCCGCGGTACTCGAGGCTGCGTAGTGCAAACTACCCGCAGCAGTCGCAATCGCAGCGCGAGGAGGCAGAGGGATGAAGCTCGCTAATGTAGAGCTTCACGGAGCTAAGCCCTTGCTTTTTCGCCCAGCAGTAGGCATCGCTTGCAAAACTGAAGTTCGCAAAACGCAAGAAATTCTCCACGTAGGATTTGCGCGCATTTTGATAATCTATGTAGTAGGCGTGCTCCCAAAGATCGCAGGCAAGCAGTGGAATTTTGCCGCGTGCGATCGGCGTGTCCGCGTTTTGCGTCGTGATGATTTCTAAATTCGCCGCGCGCTCGTCGCACGCAAGCCAGCACCGGCCGCTGCCGAAAAGCCCCAGCGCGCGCTTTAAAAACTCGCTTTTAAAATTTTCCATCCCGCCGAAAGCCTGCGCTAAAGCATCCGCCAGCTCGCTGCTAGGTTCGCTTGGCTGCGCGATACAATCGAAGTAAAAATCGTGGTTGTAAATTTCAGAGGCATTGTTAAAAATACGGCTAAAACTTAGGCAAATTTTATAAAGCTTTGAAATTTGCGAAAACTCGCACTCCTCGCCGCGCGCGGCCTTGAACGACTGCGTGATGATCGTAAAAAGACCCGCGTTTTGTATCGGCGTGTCCGCTATGTCTCGGTTCAGGCCAGCGATATAATCCTCGTAAAGCCCGCCGTGATGAAATTTTAGGCTTTGCAAGCTCGCGATTTTATTCGTGCGCGGATCAAAAGGCAGGCTTCTTGGCTTAAACATCGCGTCTAATACTCGTCGTAGCCGGGCTCGTCGTAATCGAAGCCGTCTTCGTCGTCGTAGCTATAATCGTCCTCGTCGTAGTTGTAGCTGTAGTTTTTCTCGCCGCTTATTAGATCGCTATCCTCATCGTAATCGTCGTCTTCGAAGTAATCCTCTTCGTAATCGTCGAAACTAGCCATTCTCCTCTCCTTTGTTTTTATTTAAATTCGCGTCGCTATCGGGCGCAAATTTTGGAAATTTTTCGATGTAAAGGCTCTGCGACGGGTAAGCGAACGCCAGCCCGTTTTTCTCTATGATCTCCATGATCTTAAATAAAATATCCTCTTTGGTCTGGATGAAATTTGCCCAAACTACGCTTTTGGTAAAGCAGTAGATCAAAATATTAATAGACGAATCGCCAAAGCCGTCCAGTGCGACGAACAGCGTACTTTTATAACCAGCTAGATCGTCGATAGAGACCATATTTTGTCTATACCGCATACGAAAATCTCTGGAATTTAGCGCCGTATCGGCGGACTGCGCGATGTCCGGGTGGGACTTTAGCATCTCTTTGATATCGTTTACGCACTGCTTAAGCTGCGCCGCGCGCGCGCCATATTCGACGCCTATGGTGAGCTTTAAAATTCTACCCACCTTCCTGCGGTTCCAGTTTTTGATGTTTTGCGCCATTATGTTGGAATTGGGCACGAATACGAGCGCATTATCAAACGTCCTAATCGTCGTCTTTCTAAACCCCGTCTCCACGACGTTTCCCTCTACGTCGCCCACCACGACCCAATCGCCCTGCGAGAACGAATTATCAAACAGCAGCATAACGGAGGAGAAGAAATTTGCGATGATGTCCTTGGTCGCAAACGCGATCGCAAGTCCTCCGATCCCCAGCGATGCCATAAGCGCCGAGATATCAAAGCCCAGGCGCTTCAGCACCAAAAGCGCGGCGATGATGATCACGATGACGTAGAAAATTTTAATCACGAGATTGATTATGTCTTTTCTGGCCGCCTTTTTGGCTAAATTTCCCAGCACGATGATGCCGTAGCCGTCGATGATCTCGATGATGAGCCAAGCCCAGAGCACGACATATACGATCGAGAATAAATTTGCAAATTTTATCGGCACCGGCACGGGATAGTAAAAGATGCTAAGGCAGATGTCTATCGAATACGCGATGAGTAGGACGCCCATCGGACGCTTGATGATACCTACGACCTGCGTTTTTAACGTCTCGCTATCAAGAGCGAAGCTTTTATTAAAAAATTTGAAAGTGAAGTAGATCACGTTTGCCAAAGCCCTTCTGAGCGAGTAGAAAAACAGCGTGATCAGCGTGATCAAAATGATCTTTCCGAAATTTACGTGCTCGATTTTAAACGGAATTTTATCATTTACGTAATCGATCACGGATTTGAAATTTAGGCTCGTAAAAACCACGCTACTAGCGAGCAGATCGCTATTTTGCGACAGATAGGTAAGCACCTCTTCGTAAGTTTTTTTGTCGTTTTTCAAATCGTTTAGTTTCGCGTCGAATTCGTCGGCCTGCTCCTGCTTGGATAGATTATTTTTAAGCTCGGCAAGCTTCGCAAGATCCTTCGTTTGTAAATTTAAAAGCGCACCCCCCAGCTCATCTTGCAGCTCGCTTTTACTCGCGCCTTTTACGAACAGATCCTCGATCTTGATCAAAGAGACGTAAAAAGCCGACGAAAGCTCCATCTTCTCAAGCTCTAGCGCTGCGTTAGTAAATTCGCTCGTATTTTGCCTTTTAGCGTATTTTTTGAGCGTATCTTGGATAGCTTTTTTATTTTGCGTGTAGGCGGTGACGGCTTGGATATCCATCTGCTGCTGCGTGATCGCAAAAGGAAGCTTGTCGAAGAGCTTGGCTTTATTCTTATCTATCGCCTCAAGCTCGTTCTTGCTTGCGTTTGCATCGCCGTTTTGAAGAAGCGCGCTTTTTTGCAAATTTAATTTTTTAAGCTCGTCGATTACGGAGACCAAGGTCTCGCCGTCTTTTGCTTTACTAGGCGAAATCTCGCTTTTAGCGACCTTTTCGGCGATCAAATTTATAACTTCGCTCTTGTTTTCGTCGCTAGGATCCAGCGAGTCGGATAAAATTTTCGCTACCTCTTTTTTGATCTCGGCTTTATTATACTCGATGCTCGCGTTTTCGTCGGATTTTACGACCTTAGCTTCGACGAAGTCGGTTAAATTCTCCTCGGCTATCGCGCCGCTCGTGCATAAAAAACTAATCGTTAAAAAGCTGATTATAAATTTTTTCATAGTCAAATTCCTTATTTAAAAGCGTAAAATGCGCACCCTTATCGTCGTAGTTGAAAAGCTCGCCCGTCTCGATGACGTAGTGCCAGCCGTAAATTTTGATCTCGCCCCTTTTATAAGCGTCCCCGACGCCGGGGAAGCTTAGCAGATTTTGCATCGAATTTATGATATTTAGCCGCTCGGTTATCCACTCGCGCTTATCGGCGCTCAAGTCCGAAATTTTTGAAATTTGATCCTTCACCGGCTGCATTAAATTTAGCCACCGCGCCACGTTCGGGATTTTTTGCAGCTTTTTATCGTCGTAAAACAGCGCCGCGCAGCCGCCGCAGTTGCTGTGACCGCAGACGATGATATTTTTTATCTCCAGCGAATACAGCGCGTATTCGATCGCCGCCGTAGTCGATAAAAATTCCTCGCTAACGCGATACGGCGGCACGACGTTTGCGATATTTCGCACGACGAAAAGCTCCCCGGGAAGCGTCGAGGTTATGAGGTTCGGCACTACGCGCGAATCCGCACAGCCGATAAAAAGCGTGTGCGGCTTTTGCGTATTCGCGAGGCTACCGAAAAGCTCGGCGTGCTCGGCGAAATTTTCTTCCATAAATTTAAGCGCGCCGTCTATCAATTTATCCATCTAATATTCGCTCCTTAAAAAAGTCGGAGATTATAGCAATTTTGTCTTAATAAGTGTAAATTTTTGAGATGGAATTTAGTCGCGCTTCCTAAATTTAGAACTGTCTCTTATACACATCTCCGAGCCCACGAGACCGATCAGTATC
>CAUUKU010000049.1:0-15408 GCA_963545665.1 uncultured Campylobacter sp.
GCCGTGCTACCGGCGCAAGCGCATTAAAATTTTAAAATTCTCGCTCGCAGTAGCGACGATTGCTCTCCGCCGCCGCTGTTTGATCTGTGCCGTCACTCGGGGGCGTGTTTGCTCGTGGGCGAGCGACGCCGTGTTGAAATTTCAAAACCGCTGCGCCGGTAGTGAAATTTTAAAATCGCCGTACCGCTTCTGCACCCACAGACGCTGCCGAGCGTGAGTGCGTTAAAAATTTTGAAATTCCAGCGCCGTAGCGAAATTTTAAAATTCCCGCACCGCTTCGGCTTTCGCTGCCGCCATCCAGTACCGCTATGTCGCTGCGCCACAGCCGCTCGGGCCGCTTACGCCATAGGAGCAGGTATCTCTCCGCCGCCGTGTCCTTTTGAAGCTCGCCGTCGTCACAAAAACGATTGCTCGCCGCCGTTCATTGTCGCTATCATCACCGCGCCGTGTTATCGGCGCGTAAAATTTTAAATTTCTGTGCCGCAAGAACGGCGCCTCGGCGTCATGCATCGCAGGAGTGGGGCTACGGCATCCGCGCCTATGAAATATGCGTCATGACATCGCGCGTCGTCCGATTAAATGCAGGCGCGTTAAAATTTTAAAATCGCCGTATCACTTCTGCACCTATAGACGCCGCCGAGCGCGAGTGCGTTAAAATTTTAAAATTCCTGCGCCGCCGTTTAATCTGCCGCCGCCGCTCCGCCGTAGCCATCATGCCACAGCCGCTCGGGGGCGTTTCTGCGCCCTAGTGAAATTTTAAAACTGCCGTGTCGCTTGGCTATCTCCGCTGCCGTTCAGCGCTGCTATCATCACCGTGCCGTGCTACCGGCGCAAGCGCATTAAAATTTTAAAATTCTCGCTCGCAGTAGCGGCGCTGCGGCGTCATACAACGCAGTAGCGACGATTGCTCTCCGCCGCCGCTGTTTGATCTGCCGTCACTCGGGGGCGTGCTTGCTCGTGGGCGAGCGCCGCTGCGTTGAAATTTGAAATTTCCGCGACGCAGTGAAATTTCAAAACCGCCGCGCACCGCTTCGGCTTTCGCAGGCGCCCATTTGTCGCCACGCTGCTGCTATCGCAGCCGTTTAATCAGCCGCCGCAGCGCCGCAGTGAAATTTTAAAACCGCCGCGCTATCTTGCGCGCTTGAAATTTAGCGCGAATTTCATTGCTCGCCGCCGATTTTGAAAACGAACATCTTGCACGCGTTGCAAAAGGCGGGGATCAGGCTAAAGAGGCGCGCTTTGAGGCTCCAGCGCTCGCGGTACATTTTCATCATCGCGGCCTCCTTAATGAAGCGGATGCGGGCGGGCTCCCAGCTCTGCACCTCTGCGCCGCCGCCGATGCCCATTTTAAAGGGCGCGTTTTGCATGTGCCGCATCGCGTCGTGGCGCTTGTGGTCGAATTTTTTTACCGCGAAATTGCTCATAAAGTCGCTCAGCACGTAGCCGCGGAATTTTTGCGAAAGCGCGATAAAAAATTCTTTAAATTCCTCCTTTTCAAAATACATACTCACCCCCTCCAAGATGAAGATGTAGCCCGCGCTGCCGTGCTTTGCGGCTAGCTCGTCCATCCACGAGGGATCCAGCATCGAGCGGGGCAGGCTGAAGTTGTTTTGTGCTTTGGGTAGCAGCGCGTCGCGCACGGCTATGACGTCTGGCAGATCGAGGTCGTAAAATGTGGCGCTCGGCAGGGCGCTCTGGAGCCTAAGCGGGCGGGTGTCGAGCCCCGCGCCAAGCTGCACGATGATAGGGCGGTCGAACTCCGCCGCGAGCCGCAGCGTCTCGTCGTCGAAAAATTTCGCGCGGATTATCGTGCCCGTCTTGCTAAGGCGCGCGTCGTCGAATTTTGCGAAATCATAATCGATCTGCTCTACGACGGCGCTTGAAAAGGGATCGTTTAGGATCGGATCCGCGTCTTTGAAATCCAAGTGGCGCATATAGACGTTGATCAGCAGCGTCTCGGAGACGGAATTTTTGAAATTTGGCTTTTGCATGAGGCTCCCTTTCTTGCGGTTGCGCCGACCATTAGCACGGCTTGGTGTCGGCACGGCTTTTTAATATACATTATTATATCGCTTATTATATCGTGCAGAGCTAAATTTTACGTTAGGCGCGCGAAAATGATATGAAATTTCGTTTAGCCGCCGCTCGTGCGATGAAATTTAAACATTGAGCGGGCGGAACAAAGCGTGGGGAAGTGAAGGCGAAGCGCGGGGTGAAGGTAAGAGGGGCGGAGAGGCGATCGTCGTCAAATCGCGCACGACTGTAGAGCTTTGAGCGAAGCGCGAGAGAGGCGCGGGGTGCAATGTTTTAGCTTTGAGCGAGGCGCAGGATGCAATGTTTTAGCTTTGAGCAAGCATGGAATACGGGGCGTTTGGGCTTAACGAAACGCGAGATGGTCTTTGCGATCAAACGCATGCGGCTTGAGTTCGTAGCAGGGTGAGGGGCGCGGAGTGCGGGATGCGCGGATTTTGAGTGGAATGTGAGAAAAGCGGAGCGGCTGCGGAGATCGATTTTGAAGCGAGGAATAAGGGCGGCGAGTATTCGCAGAGCTTAATTTTGGAGCTAGGCGAAAAGATACGGCGGGCGCATGGGTTTAAAATTTGCGCGCGATAATCCTGCATCTTGGCATCGCGACGATAATACGAATGATCGCACCGCGCTTGAGATATACCGTGCGGCGACGCTATGTAAATTTCAAATCGCGCTCTTAGCGCGGTCTTCGAAAGAGGCTTTGTTTTGATATCTGCATCTCGCGCACCGCCGCGGCTCGCGCTAGATGGTCGTTGCGCGGCTCGAAAGCGAGCCGAAAGCATACGTCGCGGACAAGTCTAGTTTATACTCGGCAGCCGTTGTACGGCTCATGCTCGGCGGGCATTTAGCGGCTTTTAGCAGCGCTTCGGATCGGCCGCGGCTTGTATTTCGCGGTCGCCTTGCGGTTCGAGCTAGGTCGGTTGCGGTTTTCGTCGTATGTTTTAGCCGCGTATTTTATAAACTCCCGCTTGCGGCACAATCGGTATTTTGGCGCGATCGCTTGCTAACGACTTGCGATAGATAGTATGTGCCTCACGGCTCTCGCTCCGAGATCATCGCGTAGTCTGCACTTTCGTTACCGCACGGCTGCGGCTTACGCAGCGGGCTTTTGTGTCTGCGACGGCGCTATTTGCCGTTAAAGCGATCTCGGCTCGGTCTGCGATGTGGGCTATATGCCCTACAGATCGTATTTGCCGACCGATTTGCGGCTCGCGTTTTGTATTTTGTAACCGATACTCCGTATTTACGGCGCCCGTCTGCGATTAACCGCCTCAAAATGCCCGCTTTGCGCGCTTCGTCCGCACAAAAAGCTCGATTAAAAAGGATTTATTTTTATATAAAAATTCTATTGTATAATGCTAAGTTTTTTGGAGGTTATATGAAAAAATCGCGGCTGGGACTGCTACAAACCGAGGTCATCGACACGCTTAGCGACGCGGAGCTTGCGGCGTTTGAGCGCACCGTGGTCAAAAAAGGCTACGTTTTTTACAGCGAGACGCCTAAGGTTTTTATTTTTAAAAGCGGGCAGGCGAAGCTTTCGTTTTTCGAAGACGGCGAGGAATTTATCATCAACTACCTCAAAAAGGACAATATCACGATCCTAAACGAGATCTGCGCGCTGGAGTTTTTGGAGGACAGCGAGGTTTATTCGATCGATGTGGAAAATATCGGCATCATCCTTTCAAATAACGATTTTTGCGAGGCTTACATTAAAATTTTAACCGACATCATCCTAATGCAGCGCAAAATCACGCGCTCGATACTGTTCGAAAACGCCAAGGGGCGGATCGCGAGCTTTTTGATCGAGCTTGCGAACGAGCAAAATTTTCACCAAAACGGCTTTAAGTACGTCTTTTTGCCCTTCTCGCTTAAAGTGTTAGCGTCCTTCATCGGACTTAAGCGCCAAAGCACCAGCACCGCATTTAACGAGCTCGTAAAAGATAATATCATCAAAAAAGTCAGCCAGCACGAATTTTTGATCTTGGATTACAACAAGCTTTTAAGCTACTGCGTCTAAGCCCCGCGCGGTCTTGGGGTGTCTTGGGGTGTCTTGGGGTGTCTCGGGGTGTCTCGGGGTGTCTCGGGGTGTCTCGGGGTGTCTCGGGGTGTCTCGCGCGCGAAAATTTAACTCGGCTTCGGCTCAGCGGATTTTGCGACGGCGCGTGAGCAATGCGCCTCGCCGCCGTCCAGTGCGCGAAAGTTAAAATTTAATGCACAAGCGCCGCCGTCCGACTTGAAACCGCATAGCGCGAGAAAAGACGCCGCCGTTACCGCTGCTTCTTTAATTTCGTATCGCAAGCCGAGACGCCGCACGTAAATCAAGCGCAGCATGTGAGCCGAATTGCGGTATAATAAAATTAGCGAGTTTGCCGTGCGCGCTTGTTTTGAGAGGCCGAGTATGCGCTTTACCGCGCGATTTCGAATTCCTTCTTACTCGTGGGACCGCTGCCTGCTTTTGCGCCGCTTATTTAAACGCGCCGCAAATAAAATGCCGCCGATAACGGCAAGAAAAATTTCATTCGTCAGGGCAGAGGTCGAAATTTTTGCTACCGAGCTAAATTTTAAAATTCCCGCCCTCTTTGCGGACGCTAAAATTTCTGCCGTATCGTCGGCCTGGCTTTCGGCTGCGTGCCTGCGTGAAATTTAATTTGCTTCGGCGGTGTGCGGAGCGTGCGGCGGTTTGAGCGGCGAATTTTTTGCAGCGGGCCGCGGCCGCGATGAGGACTATCTATTTTGCTTTTACCGCGCGCCGATACGGTAGCAGCGCGTCTCTACCGTCTCGTACCGCGCTAAATTTAAGGCGCGGCGGCAAGATCTTTTTTAAAACAATCGCTTTTTTTGGATCGCCTTTAATTTAGAGCGGCCGATTTCATTCGAACCGACCGCTCTTATTTTGGACAGATCGTCTCTTACTCGGGCTAGTCGCTCTTTTTCATATCGAATTTATTTACCATAAATCCGACTAGACCTACGAAAAACAGACCGCCGCAGATGTTGCCTAGGGTCACGGGGACTAGATTTTTAACGATGAAATTTCCCCACGTTATCGTATCTAGCTGTGCCGCGCTCACGCCGTGAAGCGAGCTAGCTAAGGCGTTTACGTCGCCGCCTGCGGCCGCTAGGTAGTGACCTTTAGCGATGATGCCTTCGGTGATGATAAACATATTTGCCACGCAGTGCTCCATCGAGCAGGCTACGAATGCGCCGATCATCCACATGATGGCGAAAAATTTACCCGCTAGGTTGCTCTCGCTCGTAGCGGTCCAGATCGCCATACACACAAAGACGTTACAAAAAATTCCGCGAATAAAAAGCTCGTGGAAAGGCGCGTTGATCTTGGCGACGGCGGACGGGATGAAGTGCTGCAAGATGTAGCCGTCGTATTTGAGCGGAAGTCCCGAGTAATAATACATATACGCGATCAGCGCGCCGCCTACGAAGTTGAAAAACCAAACGACCGCCCAATACCCCGCCGTCTTGCCTAGCGGTAGCTTGCCGTCGGCGGCAGGTACGCCCGTAAGAACCGAGCTGGTAAATAGATGCCCGCCGTAGAAAACGACCATCATCAGACCGCAGCTAAAGGTGATGCCGCCGATGAAATTCGACATACCGATCGATTGCTTCTCGGCCATTCCGACGGTGGAATGCGCCCAGAAAATATCGCCCATCGCGATCGCGGCACCCGCCATAACGGCGAGAAAAATCACGCTGATTAGCGGCGTGTGCGCCTTGTGTTGCATCGAATTGGATACCGCTTGTGCGGTGTCTGCAGGATTTAACATTTACTCCTCCTCATCTAAATTTGAATTGATTTCTAAAATACGTTCATAGGCCTTCTGCGCGCTTGCTTTGGCGCTTTCGCTTAGGCCCTCTTTAAAGTCGAGCACGTTTTCAAGCAGCACGCTTATGCCCAAAAACAGCGTCTTTGGGCAAATTTTACGCAGATAGCTTAGAAGTACCGGCGTAGGTAGGTTGTGCGTCGAATAGATGTAGTCGCGATCATTGCTGAGGTCAAAAAATTCGATCTTGCCGTCATCAAAGCCGCTCATCGCATCGACTACGATTAAAATTTGCGGGGCAAATTCGCGCAAGGCGGCGAATTCGTTTTCGGGCACGTCCTGCCCGTAAAAAACGCGCCAATCTTTTAAATTTGCCTCGACTATTCGCCCCGTTTCGTTACCTACGTCGTCGTCGCCGCGAAGGGGATTGCCGATACAAAGCAACGCCTTTCGCATCAAAAATCCTTCCTCAGCACGAAGTATCCTTCGCGCATACTGCTTAACAAATCCTTAAGCTTACATTCGCAAAGCTGCGGTATGAGCTTGGCGGCGTGCTCGGCGAAAATTTCGATCTCGAAATATTTGCTTAAATTCCCGATCTTAAATTTTACGTATTCGCCCGAGCTTTCGATTATGCGTTTAAATTCCTCATCGCCGATCTCAAGCACCTTTTCGCTAAAATCGATCGTACCCACGCCGTGACCGACGCAGGTAGAAAAAACCTTGATCTCTTTTAGCTCTTTGGGTAGCTTTTCGTTCTCGTCCATGTGGCGCTTCGTAAGCTTAAAAACCTGAATCATCGCTTGCTCCAGACCTCTTTTTGCGGATCGATCTTAAATTCCTCCTCGGCGCGGGCGTATTTTAGATACACGTCGTTGTGTAGCAGCGCCATACACTCGGCATATCTCGGATCCTCCTCGGCGTAGATCGCCTTAAGCATCGCATCGCGCGAAGCATTAGGATCGTAAATGTCGGAGGAGCCTTTGATCGCATCCATATATTTTGCGAATAAAATTCTTCCGAAAATATAGCTCATCAGCCTTTTTGCTTCGGCTTGTAGATCGCGCTCAAATAGGATATTGCCGATGACGGAGCTCTCAACCGGCGGCGGAAGCGTGCTGTCCTGCTCGTAGCTCTTCTTTTGAAGCTTTTGATCGATGATGCCAAGCGCCATACCGAGCCCGTAGATAATGCTCGCAGGATGCGGCGGACAGCCCGGGATATAGACGTCTACCGGGATAATCTTATCGATACCGCTCCAAACGCTATACGCGTCGTGGAAAATTCCACCCGTGCTTCCGCAGGCTCCCAGAGCCACTACGATCTTAGGATCGGGTGCTGCTTCGTAGGCGCGAAGCAGCGGATAATACATCTGGCGCGTAACCGGGCCGGTGCAGACTAAGATATCTGCGTGGCGAGGGTTGGCGACTAGTTTAAAGCCGAAACGCTCCGGATCCCACATCGGCGTGATAGCGGCAAAAATTTCGATCTCGCAGCCGTTACAGCTTCCGCAGTCGATGCGGTAAACGCTGAAGCTTCGTTTGATATTTTTTAGATGCTCCAGCTTCGCGGTTAGATCGTTTGCGTTTTTAATATTTTCGGGGACTTGATACAAACTCATTTTATTGCCTCCTCTGTGCCTTTGGTCACTCTTTCGACCGATTGGGCCTTTTTACACTCGGGGCAGATATAGAGGTACTTTTTAGCTTCTTCCAATCTGCCCGGGAGTAAATTTGCCGTGCTTAGCTTCTCTAACGTAAATTTTATAAGCCTTTTCGGGCTAAAAGCCTCGCCGCAGCAGCTGCATTTCTCCATCTCAAGCTCGCCGTGTTGGATAAGCGCGCTTTTGTCAAATTTTACCGCTAGCTCGAAGCTGCTTCCCAGTCTTACGGCGCCGGTAGGACAAACCTCGTCGCAGCGTCCGCAAAATATGCAGCGCCCGCAGTCAAATTCCCAAATGAGCTTGCTTTGAGCCTCGTTCATCTTAAGCTCGATCGCATTAGACGGGCAGGCGATGCCGCACGCGGCACAGCCTATGCAAAGCTCGTAGGTGTATTCGGGCTGCCCGCGAAAATTATCGGGCACGATGTAGGGCTCAAACGGATAAGCATAGGTCGCCTTGCCGTATTTTTCGGTAATGTCGAATAACTTCATCATCTTAAATCCTTTTTGCTAACTTTGCCGTCTTGGCAAAATTTCTTAAGGTCTTTCTCGGTTAAAATTTTACTCTTTCCGCTATTAATATCGACTAAAGTCACGCGCTCGGTGCATGAGTAGCACGGATCGAGCGAGCAGACGATTAACGCGGCGTCGGAGATGTTGTTTCCGCGGAACTGAAAGCGCAAGCTCGGCCAGTTGTTATACGTAGCGGCGCGACATCTCCAGCGATAAACCTTCTGCGCGTTGCCCTGCATTATCCAGTGAACGTTTTCGCCGCGCGGCGCCTCATCGTGACCGAGTGCGAAATTTTCGGGCTTGATCATCGTTTTAGGATCGATGCTGATAGGCGTTTGCGGCATCATCTCAAAACACTGCCTGATGATGTGGATCGACTGTTTAAGCTCGTTATACCTTACGATCTCGCGGCTTAAAACGTCGCAGCCGTGCTCTACGGCAACTTCAAATTCTATTTTGTTGAAAAAATCGTAAGGGTGGTCGTAGCGGTTGTCGCGTTTAAAGCCGGAGCCGCGCATATTAGGGCCTACCGGGCTGAAATCGCGCGCTACTTGGCGATCTAGTACGCCTACGCCCTTCCAGCGTCCGATCTGGCGTTTATCCTCCATTACGGCGTCCCAAATTTCAGAAATTTGAACGTCGAGTTTGTTGATGATCTCGACGCCCTTGCGGATCTCGTTATCGGTCATATCACGGCGAAGTCCGCCCATGATGACGTTACCGTAGGTTTTGCGACCGCCGGTTACGAGCTGAGCTAGCTCCATGGAGTACTCGCGCACCCTAAAGATATGCATGAAGGCATTAAAGTTGCCCGTTACTTCGCAGGCTAGACCGATATTTAAAAGGTGGCTGTGAAGGCGCTCGATCTCAAGGCAGATGACGCGAATGGCCTGTGCGCGAAGCGGAATTTCAAGTCTGATAGCCTTTTCCGCCGCTTCGATACACGCAATCGCGTGAGCGTAGCCGCAAATTCCGCAGACGCGCTCTGCTAGATAGCCCATCTGATCGTAGTTCATGCGGTTTTCGGCTAGTTTTTCCATACCGCGATGCTGATAAAAGAGGCGGTAGTCCGCGTCTATGATCTCGTCGCCGTCGCAAAACAGCCTGAAGTGCCCCGGCTCATCGCTCGTTACGTGAAGCGGTCCTAGCGGAACGTCCACTACGCCGTCGCCGGTAGGGAATAAAAACTCCGCCTCGGGCTCGTCTTGATGAGCGACCGGATCAGGCCTATAGCGGTAGTCCATCGCGTCTTTGCGAAGAGGATGAAGTCCGTCCGGCCAATCGTCGCTTAAAACCAAGCGGCGTTTATCGGGCAGTCCCTCTGCGATTAAGCCGAACATATCGAAAGCTTCTCTTTCGTACCATACGCAAGCAGGTACCAAAGGAGTAACCGACGGGAAGGTCGGATCGGAGCCCGGGATCAAAGTCCTAACGGTGATGAAGCATTTATCCTCCGCGGCGAAGTCATCCGCCTCGGTCATCTTTGAGCCCTCCATCGATATAGCGTAATAAAGCGCGAAATTCCCGTTTAGCTCGCGCTCGTCGTTAGGGATCATCGTACTTAAAAACCCGCCGATGTCGTAGTAAAGCGTCTTGACCGCAAGCGGTAGATCGTTTCTATCTACTAAAACGGTGATCTGATCCTCGGCTTGGCGGGTTACGTCCAAAATTTTAACTTTACTTCTTAAAATTTCTACAAATTTATCGCCTCTCATTTTCAACCTCTCATCATTATTTTAACGCCGTTTTCAACGAGCGCCCAAAAATCGCTTACGTGCCAAACGCCGAATATTATCACCAGGGCGCAAAGCAGGATGAGCGGTAAATTTTCAAGCAAGCTCATCTCTTTTGCATAAACTACTTCGCCTTTCGGCTTGCCGAAGCTCGCCATATTAAAGTGTGCGAAGTCCGCGATAAAAATAATTACGAGCGCGATCGCAAATAGCGCTACGGCTATATACTGACCGCTCTTTATCGCGCCTAAAAAGACGTTGTATTCGCTAACGAATATCGCAAAAGCAGGCACGCCTACGAGCGAGCAGACCGCAGCGCCGAACATTATCGTAGTAATCGGAGCGATCTTTACCATGCCGCCCATCTTAGTCATATTTTTATGACCGTAAATTCTAGCGATATTGCCGGTAGAGCAGAATGCAAGAGCCTTAGTAAAGCTGTGAGCTAGGCAGTGAAAGATCGCCGCAAGTAAGCCGAAGTATCCGCCGATACCTAGCGCGAATGCGATAACGCCCATGTGAACGACCGAGTGGTAGGCAAACATTCTCTTTACGTCGTGCTGACGGACGAGGAAAATTCCTGCGACGAATAGCGTGATGGTACCAGAGATCAGCATCACCGACTGAACGAAGCTAAAGTCTGCCGCTTGGGCTGCGACGGCGTAGTATCTAAATAGCGCTAGCATCGCGCATTTTAAAAGCACGCCCGAAAGCAAAGCCGAAATAGGAGCGGGGCCTTCTGCGTGAACGTCCGGAAGCCAAGTGTGAGTAGGAGCGAGTCCCGCTTTGGTACCAAAACCGATCAACGCAAAGATAAAGATAAGCTTGACGGCATCTTTATTTAAGCCTTTGGCGTGATCCATAATGCTGGTCCAAAGCATTGAAGCCTCGCCGTCGCCTGTGATCTTGAAGGTAGCCGCATATAGTAAAACGGTCGCATAAAGCGCAAATGCTAAGCCGATCGAGCAGATGACGATGTATTTGTAACCGCTCTCGGTAGATTTTTTATCTTTATGAATAGCGACCAAAAACACAGACGCTAACGTAGTAGCCTCTACCGCAGCCCACATAAACGCGACGTTATTACAGATAACGCTAAGCGTCATCGTAAAAACGAAAACGTGGCAGAGCGAGTAGTATTTTCTAAGATCGCTAAGATCTAGATGGCCGCCTTGTATTTCCCACTTCATATAGGTGGTGGAGTATAAATTTACCAAAAAGCCCGTCACGGCGATCAGTACTAAAAACACGCAGCCCAGGCTGTCTAAAAATAGAAATTTATCGTATTCGTAAAAAGCCGCGAAGTTGCCGCTGATGAGCTTGCCCACGTTACAGAGCAGAGCCGCGGAAGTAACGGCGGAGATCAAAACGTGCAGCGCACTGAGCAATTTAAAATTTTTAGGGCATAAAAACAGTATCAACGCGCCGAGTAACGGAAAAATCAATATAAAAGTTAAACTATTCATCTTTATCCCTTTAAATTTGAAGCTTTAGACGTATCAAGTCCGTCGTAGGCTTTGTAAAATCTAACCGCCAAGACGCTCATAATGATGACCGCAAAGATCGCGTCGGTTAAAATTCCAAGCTCGACGAGCTCGTGCGAATTATAAGCCATAAGCGCGAGGCTTAGGTGGATGCCGTTTTCAAAGAGGCAGTAGGCTAGAATTTGCTTGATGAAAGAATTTCTAAGCATGAAGCCGAAAATCCCCATCATAAACACCGTTACCGCCGCAACTAGCGCGATCTTTTCTTGAATTAGCGAAAATTCTAATAGGATCGGATTTATACTCATCGCGATCGCCAACGAAAATCCCATCGCGATAACGGGGCTTACGAAAAAGCCGCCCACCGGCTCATCCTCGCTGATGACGCCTAGTTTTTTAATGAGATAAAATAGGATCGCCGGCACGAAAATTACTTTCGTAAAAAACGCCACTACCGCCCAGGCTCTAAGCTGCGGCGCATTGAAGTTAGAATACAGCATAAAAAATATGCTCACCAAAAGTAGCGTCTGAAGCGCATACGCCCCGACCGAAAATTTTAAATTTCTAAGCCCGAACACCGCTAGCGACGTTATTATCATACAAACTGCTAAAATATCGATATTATTCATCTTAAAATCCTACTACGTAAAGCGTTAATGCCGCAAAGGAGATCGCAAGTGCTCCGAGCGAAATTTTACGCATGCTCGAAGTCATTCTAAATCTCGGTCCGAAGTTATCGATAAAGACCGCAGCGACGTAGAACACACCCGTTTTCAAGATGAAAATTATGATCGCTAAAAACGGATTGTTAAAATTCCACGGCTCAAATATCGTTAGAAACAGCCCGATCATCGCAAATTGCTTCAAAATCAGCGCCGCTTGCACTAGGCCTAGGTCGCTGCCTGCGTATTCGCCTAGCAAGCCCTCCTGAAGCTCTTGCTCGGCCTCGGCAAGGTCAAACGGCTTCCTGCCCGTCTCTACGTACATGCACCATAAAAACGCGATCGATGCGACGGCAAAGCTTGGAATTTGATAGCCTATCTTTCCGCTTCGCACCATATCTTGGATCTCGACTAAATTTGAAGTACCGGCTGCGAGCATAACCACGATCAGACACATCATCATCACGGGCTCGACATAAACGGCAAGCATCTGCTCGCGTCCGCCGCCCGTTGCGGCAAACGGGTTACCGCTATCTATCGAAGCCGCACCGAATACGAAGCGTAAAAGCGCGCCTAGATATAAGATAACGAAGATATCTGAATATGCTCCGAAAATTTTACTGGTAGCGGGATTGCTATAAGTAATAGGAATAGCCGCTAGTATCGCCGCCGAAGTAGCGAATAGGAAAAACGGCGCCCATCTAAACACCCAGTGACTGCATGCAGGAACGGTCCTGCCGCGCTTGAAAAGCTTGATAATGTCGCGATAAGTCTGGAAAAAATCGCTTCCTTGCTTTGATTGAAGCTTGGCGCGAAGTTTTCTCGCCATACCGTCAAATAGCGGGGCGATCAGGACGATAACTGCGACTTGAAATATCATTAAAAATATAGTTTGTATAGTTTGCATCATCTCCCCCTAAATCAAGAAAAAGCCCACGCCCAGTACGGCGCAAAGATAGATCAGAATGTAAAGCGTATAGACGTTCGTGTAGCCGCTTTGGAAAATTCCTATCTTATCGGCGACTTTTTTGCTCCATTCAATCACCGGTTGATATATGCTTATCCACCAGATATCTTGCGGATGGTTGTGATACTCGATCGGTCCGAAGTAGCCGTTTTGCTCGATCCTGCGTTTATGACCCCTAAATAGCCAATCCATAATCTTTCTTAGATCGCCGGTAAAAGGACCGCCGGTCATCTGCATGCGAGGGCTGTATTTAAAGCCGCACGCCCAAGGATCGGTCTCTCTAGGTTTGCTGCGGTTTGCCTTCATGATCGCTAGGATAGCAAACGGAAGTAGCATCGTAGAACATAAAATGATCGCGATGAGCGGAGTCGAGACGAGGCTTCCCAAAGGCGAAGTGATTCTCGCCCCGTCTATGCTCGCGATATATTGGCTGTTTTGCGTGATGGAATTTACCGCCTGCATGATGTAATCTACTATGAAGTGTGCGCCTACGCCAAATCCCACGCAGCCTATCATCAGTATGATCATTCCTAAAACCATTCCCAATGGGCTTTCTTTTGCGTTTTCCCAAATTTTTTCATCTCTTGGGGTTCCTGCAAAGATTACCGCATAAAGCTTAAGGTGCATACCGACTAAAACGCCCGTAAGCGCAAGTGCGACTACTGCTAAAGAGAAGGCGTATCTGATGAAAATTCCACTCTCTTTAGCGCCTTGAAGCATTCCTTGATAGGTAAACCACTCCGAAACGAAGCCGTTTACCGGAGGAAGCGCCGCGATACCCATGATGCCGATAAACATACCGACCGCAGTTAGAGGCATTTTTTTAGCTAGTCCTCCTAGCACGTCCATATTCTGCGTATGAGTAGCGTGGATCACTGAGCCTGCGCATAGGAATAGCAAACCTTTGAATATCGCGTGATTTACTACGTGATAACAGCCTGCTAAAAATCCGATCGCGCCTAGCGTTACGTTGCCTGCTGCGACGCCGTAAATTCCGGTGCCAAGGCCTAGCAAGATGATGCCGATATTTTCGACCGAGTGGTATGCAAGAAGCGCTTTGAAGTCGTGCTGGCACAACGCATATAAAACGCCGAAAAGCGAGCTAGCGGCTCCTAGGATTAAAACCGCAAGCCCGAAATAGATGCTTAGCGGTAAAAATAGCGTAAATTTAACGAGCGTAAAGAGCGCTACTTTGATCATAACGCCGCTCATTAGAGCAGATACGTTTGACGGAGCCGCAGGGTGGGCTTGCGGTAGCCAGACGTGGAAAGGCCACATTCCGGCTTTTGAGCCGAAGCCGACCAAAAATAGCACGAAAGCAGCCACGGAAGCGCCCATCGGCATACTTACGTTTCCCCACTTCGCAAATTCGAAGCTTCCTGCGTAATGTGCGATGATAAGTAGTCCGCACGTGATACAAAACGCACCGATCTGCGCGATGCCCAGATATACCATGACCGCTTTGAGCGTATCTTTGCCGTCATTTACTAAGATTAGGAAGGAGGAGATTAAAGTCATAAGCTCCCACAAAACGACGAAACAAAATACGTTATCCGCGCTGATGACTAAGAGCATCGAGAGGATGAAGGTATTAAATAAACATGCAAAGACGCCTACGTTTGCCTTGCCGATATATTCTTCGGCGTAGCTCATGCCGTAAACGCTGCTTGCAAAGCCGATGAAAACGACTACGAAGCTGAAGAAATTTCCAAGCGGGCTTAGAGCAAATTGCGGCGCATATAAAAAAGTACCGCCTAAAACAAAGCTTTCGCTTACGCCCATATTTGCGACGAAATGGCACATCGCATAAAAACAGCTGATCGCACCCAATCCGAATCCGACCTTAACGGCAAGCTTCGGCGCACAGTATAAAAGAATACTAATGACCGCACTTACGAGAAATAACATATAAACCGTTATCATCTCACGCCTCCTTTTTAGAAGCGCTTGCGACCGTATCGCCCAATACGTTGCTTACGAATGTGCTTGCGGCCTTATAATCTATCGCAAAACCTAATTTATGATTTCCCTCTTTCGGATCGATCATTACGAGCGCGCTGGTAGGGCAGACCTCGACGCATGCGGGACCGCCTTCGCGTCCGTTGCATAAATCGCACTTAATGGCGGTGCTTTTTGCGCCCGCTTGGCTTTCGATCTCGAGATAATATTTCGGCTCTACCGCGTAATTTACCGACGGCATAAGCTCGGCATTTGAGCTGATCGCTCCGTAAGGACAGGCGAGCGTGCACATCTTGCATCCGATGCAAATTTCTTCGTGCAACTCGATGTAGTTGTTGGCAAAGCGAAGCGCGCCCGTAGGGCATACGTTGGCGCACGGACCGTCATCGCACTGTCTGCACTGCGTAGGCATGACGCCGCCAGCTTGTCTAAGCACGGTAAGTCGCGATTTGGCAAGCTTGCCGCGCTCGTAGGCGCTTGAGTAACAGGCGGCCATACACGTCGTGCAACCGATACATCGTTTGTAATCGCAGATTACAAATTTATGTTGTTTCATACCTTTCTCCTCATTTTAAGGAATTTTAAAATTTTCTTAGTAAAAATTTGTAGTAATTATAT
>CAUUKU010000050.1:0-14943 GCA_963545665.1 uncultured Campylobacter sp.
ATACTGATCGGTCTCGTGGGCTCGGAGATGTGTATAAGAGACAGGCCTTATCGGGCGTAAAATTTTGGGCGACGTTAAAGCAAACGGAAATTTAAAGACCGATTTTTCTACGCTTGAGCTTTCAAACTCGCAAATTTCAGCGTTTAAAGACGCGCTTAAAGCGGATGCGGAGGCCAAATACGATCTGAAAAACAAAAACGGCGAGCTGTCCGCAAAGCTAAACGCAAACGATCTAGCCGCGCTGCAAAACGTCCTGGGAGTGAAGCTGCAGGGCAAGGCAAACGGCGAGCTTAGCGCGGCTCTAGCGCAAAATGAGCTTAAAAATCTAAGCTTAAATCTAAACGCGATGGGCGGCAACCTGAACGCGAGCGGAAATTTAAGCGATCTAAAGCTTAAGGCGAGCAATCTAAATCTGGCCGTGCTTTCGGCTCTGTTTTACGGCAGCGCGATCGGAAACGGCACGATAAACGGCGATGCGAAGTTAAGCTTAAAAGACGGCATCAACGGCACGGCGCAAATTTCGCTCGCTAGCGGCGTGATTTTTAAGAAATTTTTAGACGGCGCGACAGGCAAGAGCTTCCCGAGCGATCTAAAAACGGACGCGCAGGCGCAGACAAATATCAAAAACTCCGTCGCGACCTTTAGCGTAAGCGCAAACTCCGATCTGGCGCAGCTTCAGAGCCTAAACGGCACCTACGAGCTCAAAAACAAAGCGCTTAAGGCAAACTACGCGCTGCTGATCCCGAGCCTGCAGCGACTAGAGTTTTTTCTAAATCGTAGACTAAACGGCAAGATCGCAGCTACCGGCGAGCTTTCGCACGACGGCAAGAGCCTGTTTGCGACCATAAATTCCAAGGTCGCGGGCGGCGAGCTGAACGGACGGATCGCGGGCGATGAGGCAAGCTTTAAAATTCAAAATTTCATCGTCAAAGAGCTTACGACGCTTCTAAATATCGATCACGTCTACGATGGCACGGGCAACGCAAATCTTACGTATAACACCAGCTCGCACGGCGGCAAATTCGATGCGATCATCAACAACGGCCACCTTCCTAGCGGCGGATTGATCGATAAAATCGGTAAAATTTTAGGCCGCGATCTAGGCGGCGAGGTCTATAACGACGCCAAAGTAAACGGCACGATCAAGCAAAATTTGATAAATTTCAACGCCGATATGAGCGCGCAAAAAAGCAAGCTAAACGTCATGGGCGGCACGCTGGACAGCAAAACAGGCGCGATTTCGGTGCCCGTTAAAGCAAACGTCGAGAAAACCGACTTTGAGATAAACATCACCGGCACGATCAAAAATCCAAAATACGACGTGCGATCGGACTACCTCAAGGGCAAGCTCGATAAGCAGATCGGCAAGGGTATCGACAAGCTTCTCGGCGTGAAAAAGGACGATAATAGCAGCAAAAACGACGCGAAAAAGGAGCAATCAGACGCGATTAAGGGTCTCTTAAAAGGACTGTTTTAGCTAAGCGCCGAGCCGAAAGGGTCCGTGAATAAAAATACGAATATCAATACGGTGGATGGCGCTTACGCGACGGATGACGATTAAATTTTCACTACTCATCCTTGCCCTTGCCGCCCTCCCGCTCACCCCTTTGAAAGCCTTAGATATGAAAAATATATTTAAACCGAACCTATCCAGGCTATAGCTTACCTGCCCCCATCGGAATGGATGAGGGTAGCAATGTTTACTTAGCCCATAAGCCCGATGCCGAAAGACAGCTCCGCTACAAAAAGATAGCTAGATTTCTCTCTGGTTACGACTATCTAAGTCATAAAGTCCCCGATCTGGATCAAATCGTACCTCTACCTCCCGCAAAGCTTCCTAGGCGGGACGGCAAGATAGAATTTCAGCGCCGGTATGAAGGCTCGTCTCCTGCTAAACCTAGCGATGAGCTAGTGCAGCGCTTAGCAGAGCAAGCAGGGCTTGATCCGCTAATGCCGTTTAAGGAAAAGCAAAAATAAGAAATCTGCTTAGGTAAAAGATGAAATTCGATACAAAAAGCGCTTCGCACAAGATCGCGCAAATTTGATCGACGTCGCGCCGAGCCTGCATCTCGCCCGATATCTTGCGGCGAGCTTTTTGAAATAAATAAATCAGACGGCCTAAAAGCTCGCGGCGCTGCAAGCCGAGCCAAGACGCCCCGCTTTTAGCAACTCGGCGCTTTAAACGGCTCTCTGCCCAAAGCTGCAAGACCAAATCGTCGCAGCATCGTCTCGGCGCGTTTGTCGTATCTAAATTTTGTCAGATACTCGCGCTGCGGCGGATTGATGCACGCATTATTTGCGCTAATCCGCAATTATGTTTGTTATGTAGGCGAGTTTTGGCGTTTGTATTCTGCGCGAGAATTTAGAATTTGCGGCTGACGAGCCTTCCGATCGCGCAACGTACGCCGCAAATTTAAATCCACCGCCGTATCGCCGCACAGATACCCGCGCGGTTTTATGATCGCGGGCTATATTCCTGCATAGCCATCACAGGCAGAAGCAGTACCGCTCCCACGATTACCACCGGTATAGCTACGATGCCTCTTATCACATCCGATAAGGCGTTGCCCTCGCAGCGCTCCGGCAAAACCTCGATGTGAGCGGGTATCGGGGAGCGCAGTCTGTCGCCGGGCTTAATTATTTCGCTAAGGTTTTTGATCTGCACGACGCGCGCACGGAAGTAGAAAATCGCTTCGATCTCGCCTTTTTTCTCGCCGATTTCTATGCGATCCGCCAGAGCTTTGATTTTAGCGACGTCCGCGCACGACGCAGAATTTAAAAATGCGCTGAAGCTGCCGCGCGCCTTGCCGTTTTTTGCATCCATCACTTTGATCTTCACAAACTCGCGCTTAAGCCCCTTGGCATATCCGCCGTCGTAAAATTCTGAAATTTTCTTAAGCGATGAGCCATCCGTCAGCACATAGCTGAGTTTCTCGCCCACGACGTATTCCTTGCCGTCGTTTATGAAAAATGCCGTGATTTTTTCGGGCGTTTCGTTCGCTACGGGCGCTACGTTTTGTTTGCACTAGCATCCTACAAGCAGGACGGCTAGTAAAACCGCGATAAATTTTTTCATAATGATCCTTTAAAATTTTAAATCGGCGTGTAAATTCCGTAACCAAAGCCCTATCCCGAAAGAATTTCGGCCGCGAAATTTTACATCGATACGATTTAGCCGCAGCCGAGCCGAATTTAACCCGAAACGCAGGCTACTTCAGCGCCGCTTTGACCGCCTCGCTTAGCCGCTTACCGTCCACGCTTGAGCCGAGCGCTTCCTTGGCGGCTTTCATCACGCGCCCTATATCCTTTGTGCCGCTAGCGCCGAGCTGCGCGATTAGCGAGCTAACCGCGGCGGCAAGCTCGGCATCGCTTAGCTGCGTGGGCAGATAGGACGCGATGATCTCGATCTCGCCCTGCTCTTTTTGCACCAGATCGTCGCGACCGCCCGCGCGGTACTGCGCCGCGGAGTCGTTTCGGCGCTTGATCTCGCTTTGAAGTATGCTAAAGACGCGCTCGTCGCTAAGGCTGATGCGCTCGTCCACCTCGACCTGCTTAAGCGCGGCGTTAAGCATCCGAAGGCTGTCTCTGCGAAAGTGATCGCCGCTTTTCATCGCCGTTTTAATGTCTTCTAAAATTTGCTCTCGCACGCCCATTTTTCACTCCTTGAGGTTAAAATTTCGGCGGTAATTGTAGCAAATTTAAAATTTGGCTCGGGTAAATTTAAAAGGATGAAATTTTAAAATTTTAAAGATTGATCGCGATTTGCGGCTAAATTTAAAGCTTGCGGATATCGTCCGCGAAAACAAGCCCTCACAAAAAAAGCTCGCGCGAAGCCGAGTAAAATTTAAAAGCCTCGCAAGAATATAAAATTCCTGCGAGGCGAAGCGAGCAATAGAAGCTCGCGAAAGCTCTATTTAGCGCGTGAGAATATCATTCGCACGATTTGAAGTAAGAAGCACACGCTTCCTACCAAAAAGATCGTATCGCCGATGATGCGCGCCCAACGGAGCCCGTAGAGGCTGTCTTTTTGCAAGAATTCCGCGCTTCTTGCGTACCACATACCAACGTCGATCGCCGCAAACGATTGCAAAATTCCAACCGGCAGAAGCGAGATTAGCACCATTAGAAGCAGACCGGCATTTAGCGCCCAAAAGCCGATCTTCATCAGCGTATCGTCGAAGCTTTTTTGCCTGTAGATATACAGCGCCACGAGCCATACGAAGCCGAGGGCTAAAAAGCCGTATACGCCAAATAGCGCTGCATGAGCGTGCACCGCGGTGGTATTTAAGCCCTGGATGTAAAACAGCGCAAGCGGCGGGTTGATCAAAAAGCCGAAAACGCCCGCGCCCAGCATATTCCAAAACGCTACTGCGATGAAGCAGTAAAGCGGCCATTTTAAACGCTTAGCCCAATCCTGCGCGAATTGAAGCTTGTAGTAATGAAACGCTTCCGAACCCAAAAGCACCAAAGGCACGACCTCAAGCGCCGAGAAGCTCGCACCCACAGCCATTATCGGCGTAGTGGTGCCCGCGAAATAGAGGTGGTGGAAGGTACCGGGAATTCCGCCGATTAGGAAAATCGACGCGCTAGCAATCGAGGTGTAGGTGGCAAATTTCTTGCTTACTAAGCCCAAGGACGCGAACACGAACGCCAAAGACGCCGTCGCGAAAACCTCGAAAAATCCCTCGACCCAAAGGTGCACGACCCACCAGCGCCAGTACTCCATTACCGGGATCGGCGAGCGCTGTCCGTAAAATAGTCCCGCGCCGTAAAAAAGCCCTACGGCGATGACCGAAGCGGTAAAAATCGCTAATAAATTCTTATCGCCCTCGGCTCTAAAGCCCGCGATAAAGCCGCGCAGCACGAGCACCATCCAGATCAGCAGACCCACAAACAGTATCAGCTGCCAAATTCTACCGAGGTCTAAATACTCATATCCTTGATGTCCGATCCAGAAACTGCTGCTTGGATCCATCTTGCCCGCAATCGCCATGTATTCGCCCGCGAAGCTGCCGACGACCAAGAAAAGAAGCGCGTAGAAAAGCACGTCCACGCCGAGCTTTTGAAATTTCGGATCCTTGCCGCCGTTGATGATCGGCGCTAGAAACAATCCCGCCGCCAAAAAGCCCGTAGCGATCCAGAAAATGGATGCCTGCACGTGCCAGGTGCGCGCTAGCGAGTAAGGGATATACTGCGAAATATCAAGCCCGAAAAAGGACTGACCCTCGATCGTATAGTGTGCCGTAAAGCCGCCGATGAAGGCCTGAAAGACAAACAACGCAACCGTTACGAAAAGGTATTTGCTAAGCGCCTTTTGCGACGGCGTAAGCGCTAAAGCGGCGATCGGATCGGCGCTAAGCTTCGCAGGAGCCTCGAAATCCTCGTCCTTTTTGCCGTAGAAATTTCCGAACCACACCAGCAAACCGATGCCGGTAAGCAAAACAACGAGGCTTACGATCGTCCAAACGACGTTTTCCGCGGTAGGGACATTGTCTATCAGCGGCTCGTGCGGCCAGTTATTAGTATAGGTCGCCTCTCCGCCCGGACGATCCGTAGAAACCGCCCACGCAGTCCAAAAGATGAAATCCACGAGCTCGGCGCGGTGTTGCTCGTTTGCGAGCGTGTTTTCCTTCATCGCGTAATCCTCGCGAAGCTTTTTAAAGCGCGGATCGTTTCCGAAAACGCCCATGTACTCGTCTTTTACGACCGCCATAGCCTTCAAGCGATCATCGCTTAGCTTGACGGTGCCGTCTTTTACGGTGTTGGTGCGATACTCAGCCTTGGTAAGCGCCTTAATCTGCGCCTTTTGCTCGTCATTTAAGGCGTCAAATTTCACGCCGAAACGCTCCTGCGCCTTGATATCCATAAACGCGACCAGCTCCTTATGCAGCCAATCCGCGCTCCAATCAGGCGCCTGGTACGCTCCATGGCCCCAGATCGAGCCCACCTGCATACCGCCGATACTCTGCCAGGCCTCCTGCCCGCGGTAAATGCGCTCGGTACTGATCAGCTCAGCTCCGCTAGCATCGGTAAATTTTACCACCGGCGGAGACTGCCTATACACCTCGCCGCCGTAAAAACCCAAGAAACTAAAGCCCACAATGAGTACTGCTACAAGCGTCATCCAGAGCTTTTTAAATTCTGCCATTTTTACTCCTTTAACTGAAATTAGGAGAGAATTCTACCCATTTAAATTTCTATAAGCATTGAGACTCGTCAATAAAAAGAGATATTTTATCTGATTAAGCTAGAATTTATTAAACATGCTTGGAGCGGTATGGATTAATTGCGTAAAATGCATGTGCAAAATGTCGCAAAAACGCTATCGGATAGGCAGGCGATAGGATAAATAAAACGGCTTAACGGCCAAGTGATCAAACGGCGTAACTTAATATGTCAGTACAAACAAAGACGATTATCAAAAATTCCCGATAGCGCAAGATTTATCGAATAGTTTATGGGGCTTTAAAATTTTATTTTTCAAGATACGAAAGCCCTAAATTAAAGCAGGCTTTATCATCGCCAAAAAGCGCCTGATCGCATTTCTAGGACATCCATTGGCGATAAATTAAGCAATAGCGATTGATGTAGGGGGGCTTTCGAAAGCACTTTAAATTTAGATCTACATCCAAATTTAAAGCGCTCCGTCGCCGTCGCTTTCGCGAGGTTTAGGAAGCGGCGAAATTTTAGTATAGTACTCGTCCTTGCCGTTGTATGAGCGGCTAAAGACGCCGTCGGGAACCGTAAAATTTCGTTTAGTCTGCGGATACTCTTTAAGGTAGTTTGCTAAAAAGCGCGCAAAGACGGGCGCTGCGGTGCGTCCGCCGCCCTCGACCTTTCGCATCGGCTTATAGTCGTCGTTGCCGTACCAAATGATGATCTGCAGATCGGGCGTAAAGCCGCAAAACCACGCATCGATGCTGTCGTTTGAGGTACCCGTTTTGCCCGCGACGTCGATTCCTTGCACGCGCGCTCGAGTGCCCGTGCCGCGCTGGACGATGTTTTTCATAAGCGTAGTCATCAGATACGCCTGCTCAGGGCGCAGCACGCGGCGTCGCTCGGGCTCTACGTAACGGGTAGTGCCGTTTTGATCGGTGATCGAGACGATAAATTTTGATTTCGCCGTGATACCGAGCCCAGGGAACATCGAATACATCGTAGAGTACTCAAGCGGCGAAATTCCATAGCTGCCGATCGCCACCGACAGGGCGGGCGGGATGTTTTTAAAGCCGAACTCGCTCAGTCTCTTTACGGCGCGATCTATTCCGATGGCTTGCATCAAATTTATCGAAGCGAGATTTCGCGAGCGCGTAAGGGCTTCTTTTATCGTGATGTAGCCGCTGTAGGTGCTGTCGTAGTTCTTCGGCTTCCACGTCTTGCTGCTGCCGTCTTCAAACTCCCTGGCGATGTCCGGAACCTCCGTCATCGTCGAGTACCCCATATCAAGGGCGATCTGATAAACGAAAGGCTTGAAACTCGAACCCGTCTGGCGTTGAGACTGGCTGGCGCGATTGAAATTTGATTTAACGTAATCTATGCCGCCCACCAAAGCTATGATCTCGCCGTTTTGCGGATGAGTGACGATCATCGCGCCGTTTACGTTGCTTGCGTTGGCGTCTTTGTTGCGCTTTAAAATTTCGTTGTAACCGAAAATCAGCGCCTCTTGCGCCATCTCCTGCGCCTTTAGATCTAGGCTCGTTTCGATGCGGTAGCCGCCCGTGCGGACATCGGGGATCAGCCTCTCGGCCTCTTTTACGATCTCGTCCACCGCGTACGGCGCTACGTTTTGCGTAAGCGTCTCGTCATAGACCACGGGCTGCTCGGCCATAGCGATCTCGTATTCGGTTTTATTGATCCAGCCGAGCTCATACATCCTGTAAACGACGTTATTTGCGCGCGAAAGCGACAGATCCATATGCTTGGTAGGATCATAGCTGCTAGGCGCCTTCGGCAAACCCACTAAAATCGCGATCTCTTTTAGGCTTAGATCATTCAGATCTTTTTTGAAATACCCGAGCGCCGCCGTGCGGATGCCGTAGTAGCCGTGCCCGAAATACACTTCGTTAAAATACCGCTCTAAAATTTGCTCCTTACTTAGCTCGCTCTCGATTTTTAACGATAAAATCACCTCTTTGATTTTGCGATCTAGCTTTTTTTCGCTGGAAAGCACTAAATTTCGCGTGATTTGCTGCGTGATCGTGGATGCGCCCTCGACGAATTTCCTAGCCATAATGTCTTTGATGATCGCTCTGAAGATCGCCTCTACGTTTATGCCGCTATGCTCGAAAAACGCCGTATCTTCGATAGCTACTAGCGCCTCTACCACGCGACCCGGAATCTCTTCGTATTTGACGTAAATTCTATTTTGTTCGTTGAAGACGTTTGCGATCAGATTGCCGTTGCGATCGTAAATTTTAGTCGTGAGCTCGGGGTGATAGTTGATGATCGAGTCCGATTCCAGGCGGATCTGCGAATAAAAATACAAAAAAATACCGCCTGCTGCGAACGCACAAAGCGTAACGAAACTAAATAATACTCTTACCATACGAACCTCTTTAAAATTTCTACGTTTAGCCCCATCGCAGTGCTTTTATTGCCCGCGCTGCTTAGGATATATTTTTCGTTAAAGCCCTCGATACTCATCGCGCCCGCCTTGCCGCGCCAATCGCCGCTAGCGATATAGCTGCGCAGATCGGCCTCGTTAAATTTTGCAAATTTATAACTCGCGACGCTGATGTTTTGAAGCGTCAAATTTTTACTCACGAAGATCATCGCGGTATAGACGCCGCAGGCTCCGCCGCTTTGAGCTTTTAGCATACGTAGAGCCTCATCCTCGTCGCGCGCCTTGCCTAAAATTTCACCGTTTGCGATCACGACGCTGTCTGCGAACAGCACTCTATCATAATTTTCGTAAATTTTAAAAAACTGCGCCTTTTTGGCGAGCGCGACGCGGTACGAGTAGGTAAAGACATTCTCTTTGCTAACGCCGCTTTCGTCGAAGTCGAAGGGGATCTGCGTAAATTCGACGCCGCCGTCTTTTAAAATTTGCGCGCGCGTAGGCGAAGCGGAGGCCAAATAGATCATCAAAACTCGCCTATCGTGACGCCTAAATACACGCAAAACAGCGATATAGCGAGATTTAGCGGGATGAAATAACGCACAATGATGATCAGATGCTCGTTTGCTTCAAATTCATCGCCCGCACTAAGCGCGCGCTTGAGCGATGAAATTTTATAATGCATGTAGGCAAAATTTAAAACGATAAAGCCCACTCCCGTCCAAAGAGTAGCCAAAACGCCCTTTATCATCGGATCGGAGAATTTAAAGTCACTGCCCTGCGACATCGCAAATCCGCTAGCGCAGATACATAGCAAAAACAGCACGAAAAACCGCTCGTAGCCCTTAAGATACGACAGGATCGCGTTAAATTTAACCTGTCCGTTTTTCATAAAAATCCGCGCGATCAAGATCATGCAAACCTGCGCACACACCAAAAAAATCACGGCCAAAATATGTATCAGCGGCAGGATTTGCGAAGCTTTTACGAAGCTTAAGTCGATCTCGTTCAAATTTTACCTTTTGCGTAAGAGGTCGCTTCTTTGATCGCTTCTTCGATTTTTAGCGCGTCCTTGCCGCCCGCGGTCGCAAAATCGTCGCGTCCGCCGCCGCCGCCGCCTAAAATCGATGCGGCCAATTTAACCCATTCGCCAGCTTTGATCGGTGCGTTTTTAACGCCCGCCGCGATTGAAATTTTACCGTCCGCGCCCACTTGCATCAGCATTATCGCCGCCTTTTCGTGGCTATTTTTAAACTCGTCGATCATGGTTTTGATATCGCCGCCGTCCACTGCCGCGACGCAGAGTTTGACGCCGCTTACGTCCGAAAACGGAAGCGCGTTTGGATCACTCGCCGTCTTTACGCCCTGCTTTAGCTCTTTGATCTCGCTTTTTAGCTTTTTGATCGCTGCGATCGGATCGCCTCCCTTTAGCTCAGCTTCGATTCTACTCATCTTATCGCGCAGATCCTGGCTAAATTTAACTACCTCTTGCGAACAGATCGCCTCTATCCTGCGCACGCCCGCGCTTACGCCGCTCTCTTTTAAGATCAAAAAGGCGCCGATTTCGCTTATATTATTAACGTGCGTACCGCCGCAAAGCTCCTTGCTTACCTCGCCGAAGCTTACTACGCGCACATCCGCGCCGTATTTTTCGCCAAAAAGCGCGATCGCGCCGCTGTTTTTGGCGCTGCCTATATCCATTATCTCCATTTTCTGCGCGGCGCCGCGACAGATCGCTTCGTTTACGAAGTTTTGCACCGCTAAAATTTCATCCTCGCTCATCGCTTTTGGATGCGAAAAATCAAATCGCAAGCGGTTAGGCTCAACCAAAGAGCCTGCCTGCGTCACGTGCTCGCCTAAAATTTTACGAAGCGTGGCGTGCAAAAGATGCGTCGCGCTGTGATGTCGCGCGATCATAGTGCGCCTTGACGCGTCCACCCTACACTCCACCGTATCGCCCGCCTTAAGCGGCTGCGCGGCTGAAATTGCAGATAGGTTCAAATCAAAAAATTTCTGCGTATCCAAAACGGCGCTTTTGCCGATCGTACCGATATCTGCGCACTGTCCGCCGCTGGCTGCATAAAACGGCGTCCGCTCAAGCATCAGCCAAGCGGTCTCGCCGCTTTTTACCTCATCTTTAATATTAAAATTTTCATCCAAAATCGCTAAAATTTTACTCTCGCAACTTAGCTTTTCATAGCCGACGAACTCGTTTTTACCGAAACGCTCAAGCAAAATCGCAAAATCGCCCTGAGCTTTAGCCTTATCGCCGCTGCCCTTCCAGTTAGCCTTTGCGCGGCTCTTTTGCTCACTCATCAGCTCGTCGAATTTCGCTTCATCCACGCGCAGATTTTTATCGCGCAGCATATCGGCGGTCAGATCGAGCGGGAAGCCGTAGGTATCGTATAGCTTAAACGCGACCTCGCCGCTAAAAATTTCTTTAGTGTGCTTAAGCTCCTCGTTAAAAAGCTCGATGCCGTTTGCCAAAGTGGCGAAAAACCGCTCCTCTTCGAGCTTGATCTGCTCCTTTATAATCTGCTTTTTCTCATTCAGATAGGCGTAATGCCCGCCCATCAGCTCGCATACTTTATCCACGAGGCGGTGCATAAACGGCTCTTTGATGCCGAGCAGATAACCGTGGCGCACGGCGCGGCGCAGAATTCTACGCAAAACGTATCCCCTGCCCTCGCGATTAAAATTTGTTCCCTGCGCCAGCAAAAACACGACCGAGCGGATATGATCGGCGATGACGCGGTAACTCGCGCCGCCTTCATAAACGTAAGGCTTGCCGCAAAGCTTCGCGACCTCGTTAATTAGCGGCATAAAAAGCGAGCTGTCGTAGTTGCTAAGCTTGCCCTCTTTGATCGCCGTGACGCGCTCAAGCCCCATGCCCGTGTCGATGCTAGGCTTTGGAAGCGGGCTTAGATTGCCCTGCTTGTCGCGCTCGTACTGCATGAAAACTAAATTCCAAATCTCCAAGAAGCGGTCGCCGTCGCCGCCCATATAATCCTCGCTTCCGTGAAAATGCTCCTCGCCCTGATCGTAAAAAATTTCGCTGCACGGACCGCACGGGCCGGTATCGCCCATCGCCCAAAAGTTATCGTGATCGCCGAAGCGGTAGATGCGCTCCTGCGCTATGTGCTGCGCCCAGAACCCAAACGCTTCATCGTCTTTCTCGTGCACGGTAACGTAGAGTTTTTCTTTGGGAAGCTTTAAAATTTCGGTTACGAACTCCCACGCATAGGCGATCGCCTGCTCCTTAAAATACTCGCCGAAGCTGAAATTTCCAAGCATCTCAAAAAACGTATGGTGGCGCGCGGTGTAGCCGACGTTGTCTAGGTCGTTGTGTTTGCCGCCGGCGCGGATGCAGGTCTGACAGCTCGTGCGGATAGGCGGGATCGGGCGCGGTACGGCTCCTGTGAATATGCTTTTAAAGGGCACCATGCCCGCATTGGTAAAAAGCAAGCTGTCATCATCGGGCACCAACGGCGCGCTAGGAACGATCTGATGCCCCTTGCTCGCAAAAAAATTCAAATATTCGCTTCTAATATCCATTATTTTCCCTATTTCGGTTAAAATTTTGAGCCGTATTTTAGCTAAATTAGATTTTAAAAACTATAAATTTTAACCATTCTTGGTTATAATGGCGCAAAAGATTAAATTTAGGGCACGCAATGAAAAAAAAGATAGCGATCATAGGCATGGGCGAGCTTGGTCAAAAGCACTTCAGCGAGCTAAGAAGGAGCGATTATTTCGAGCTTGTAGCGCTTTATCACAAGGGCGGCAGCGAGAGTTTCGGCCCGCGCTACCCGAGCTTCGATAATCTAACTGACCTTTTCAATACCGCCAAGCCCGATGCGGTGGTCATTACGGCTCCGCCTTCGGCGCATAAAGAGCTCATTTTAAAATGCATCCCGTTTACCAAAAATATCTTCGTAGAATCCCCGCTCGCGCAGAGCCTCGCCGAAGCTAGAGAGATAAACTACGCCGCGACGACCAACGGCACGCGCCTAGCCGTGGGGTATTCGGACAGATACAATCCCGTCATCGTCTCGCTGATGCGCGAACTTGCCAAGGGAGATAAAATTTTTTCGATGAGCTTCATAAACGGCTTTGCGAGCGAAGCCAAAGATAGCACCACGATGAACGCGCTTTTTAGAGACGTCGATCTCATCCGCCTGCTCGCGCAAAGTGAAATTTCGAGCATCGAGATCAGCAAAAACATATCCAAAGAGCGCACGCTGGGCATCAACGCGATGCTGCACACTAAAAACGGCTGCTACTGCACGCTGATGGAATCAAATCTGTACCCGATAAGACGCCACGGCATCGAGATTTGCACCGACGGCGGCGTGTATTTCGGCGATTTGGTCTCGATAACTCTTTTTAAAATTACGCCCGACGGACGCGTAAATTTGCGCGTCGATCGCGATGACTTTTCGCTGCGGCGCGAACACGAAGCGTTTTGCACGATGTGCGACAGCAACGCAAACGCAGGGCTTGCAAGCGTTGAGGACGCGATAAAAATACGAGAAATCATCTCATGAAAAAAGCCCTAATTTTACTCAACATGGGCGGTCCGAACAATCTGAGCGAGGTTGAAGTTTTTTTAAAAAATATGTTTAACGACCCCTTTATTTTGGGCGTTAAGAGTGATTTTTGGCGTAGCGTTTTAGCCGCGCTCATCGTAAAAAGCAGAACCGCATCGGCGCGCAGCAACTACGAAAAATTGGGCGGGCGCTCGCCGATATGCTCCATCACCGAAGCGCTTTGCGAGCGGGTAAATTTACTCGCGCGAGCCGAATTAAGCGCAGGATTAAAATTTGAAAATGCAGATGGTGCGCAAAATTTAAAATTTCAGAGCGCAGCTAAATTTCAAAATGAGGTAGAATTCCAGGGCGCCGCAAAATTTAATAGCCCAGATTTTAGCGCTACATGCAAGCTGCAAAATTCCGCTAAATTTCAAGAAGGCGGCGAGGCTAAATTTCAAAACCAAACGGAATTTAAAGGTACTGAATTTACAAGCGCCGCGAGTGAGTCGCCGCAGGATGTCCCGACGCAGGGCGAGGCGCTGCAAAATGAAGCGCCGCGGGATAAAAAACCGATAGACGAGCTGGTTTGCGATTATGCGATGAATTACACGCCGCCATTTGCAGAAGATGTGCTTAAAAAATACGCGGATTTTGACGAGATAATTTTGATGCCTTTGTATCCGCACTTCTCAAAAACTACGGTGCAATCGAGCCTGTGTTCTGCCGAAGCAGCACTTAAGCGGCTCGGTATAAAAAATTATAAGATAGTTGATATTTTCTACGACAACGCCGCTTACAACGAAATTTTACTAAATTTAATTGCAAGCTGTGTTGCGAAATTTAGCGCGGATGAAATTTCGCAAATTTCGCTCATATTTTCCGCGCATTCGCTGCCGGTAAAAATGGTCGCCGCGGGCGATCCCTACGAGGCGCAGGTAAAGGCGCACGTGGAAATTTTAAAAGATCTGCTGGCTACGCGCGGGATTAAATTTAAAGAGATTATCTTGGCGTATCAATCGCGCCTGGGCCCCGTGAAGTGGCTGGAGCCTAATGTCGCGGACGTTTTGCGGGATCTGCAGGGCAAAAAAGCGCTCATATTTCCGATCGCGTTTTGCGTGGATAACTCCGAGACCGATTTTGAGCTGGATATTTTTTATCGGGACCAGGCGCGCGAGCTAGGTTACGAATACTACGAAGTGTGCAAATGCCCGAACTCTCGCGAGGATTTTGCGAAATTTATCTTAGATAGAACCCTGCTTTAGACTAATCGTTAGATTTTTAGTTACATAATTTCAATGCGGATCACTAGTACAAATATACTCTCTTATTTCAGTAATCCTATTTTTAGTTAGTTGTATTGCGCATTCTGTACTTAGACTTAAGACGCCAATGCTTTCTAAATCAGCAAAAGGGCAAAAAGCCTCTTTCATACTCAACCATGCTCTTTGAGAATTTCTGAAACTACCCGGTTTTATATGAGCATAAGGCGCTTCAAATCCCTCTTTTTCTATATCGCTTATTTGCTCTAAAGCCTGCTTATAAATTTTATTTAAAGCATAATCATAAATTTCAAATATATGCATAGAAGGAACAAAATCATTTTTTTCGACAAAATATTTGCTTCTAGCATCCAATGCTTCTCCGTAACGCCCGACAAAATCTACAGTATCCTTATAAAACGAGCAAAATTTTAGATTATTTTCTTTCATATCTTTTGCAATACATTTTTTTACTCCTTCTATACTTGTTTTACCCGTATAGTCATCCCCTGATTTTATATCACTTTCTACGATACATTTTCTAATCGCTTCGCTTATGGGCGCCGGTGTTTCGGGCAAAGTCCTATATTTATTC
>CAUUKU010000051.1:0-14686 GCA_963545665.1 uncultured Campylobacter sp.
ATATTTTGATGGCGACTGAGGACGAGTATCTGCAGCTGAGAGATTATTTTATGCAGACGATGCAAAAAGATATAAGCAATCTTCAGCGCACGATGTCGATTTTCAACGAAAAGATAGAATTTAGAAAATTTAAATTTTAAAAAGCGCGACATAGGGCGGATTTAAAAGCGAGAGAATTTTAGCGCTTCGCTTAGAATTTTATGCGCAAAGCTTACGTTTTAGCGCTCTGCTTGTGTTTTTGCTTATAAAACCCGCGCACTAATCTTCGCCGCTTTCATATACGCCGAGCTCTACGAGATTACCGTCAGGATCGCGCAGATAGATACTTTGCATAGCGCCGCGCGCGCCTGTGCGAGGCACGACGCCAAGCTCTATTTGCACCCCTTTTCTTTCAAGCTCTGTTTTGAGCTGCTGCGCGCTTTGATCTTCGCAGATGAGGCAAAAGTCCGCCGAGCCTGCGCTAGGACGCGCCGCAAACGGCGCAAACTCGCCCGCGCGGGTGTGGATATTGATCTTTGAGGAGCCGAAGCGCAGGCTGTGTTTGCCGCCTTCGCAAACATGCTCTAAGCCCAAAATTCCTTCGTAAAATTGCACGCATTTTTGCAGATACTCCGTAACTAGGACGAAGTGATCGATCTCTGTGATTTTCATTTTGCCTCCTTGTGCGCTCACAAGTCGCAAAATTTTTACGCCTCGCGGTGCAATCTTGGAATTCTGTCGTGAAATTTCGCGACAAAATTCTAAACGCTCATAGCGCGAAATCAAAATTCCGCGGCGTAAATTTTAAAATTCTAAAATTTAGCCTAAGCAAAATCGAACGCGCTGAAATTCCGTACCCCCGCAAAATAGAAGCGAAATTTAACCCCGCGATTTTAAAATCATCGATTTTAAAATCATTTTGCCCGCTTCGACGCCAGGCTGATCGTAGGTATTGACGCCTAGGATCGCTCCGGTGGCGCTGGTTAGCAGCTCGAAATAATAAAACAAAAATCCCGCGCTTTGTTCGCATAGTCGCGAGACCTCGATGAGATCGACGCTGATGCCCTCATTACTGACCGCTTGCAGCGTGGCGTCGCATTGGCAGCCTAGCACCTCGCTAAGTCGCATGCCGTTTACGAAGTCGCAGCTCTGAAGCGGCTCTAGGCTGATCTGCGGCACGGCGTCCGAAAGCCCAGTGTCTGCGACCTTTAGAAAGGTTACGGTTTTGTCTTTGATGCCGTCCATGATGAGCTGAAGGAAGCTGTGCTGATCGCGCGAGCCCGAAAGTCCGATAGGAGTGAGCCCTTCGCGGCTAAAACCGATCTTTTTGCCCAGGCTTTCCGCCCAGAGCTGCACGTACCACTCGCCGAAGCAGCGCAGCGCGTCGCAGTAGCTAAAAAGGACGTTGATTTTCGCGCTTCTGTGCGTGGCGTAGTGGTGGGCCTTTTGTAAAATTTTATTCTGCGCCGCCTCGCTGCTTGCGGATAAAATTTCATCCAGATACGCTTTTTTGGCTTCCTCTGCACCGCTCAGAAGCGCGTGCGCATCGAGCCCCAGCCCTACTGCGGGCACGAGCCCCATCGCGCTTAGCACGCTAAAGCGTCCGCCTACGTTGTAAGGTATGTTTAGCACGCTAGCGCCGTGCTCGCGCGCGAATATATCCAGCGGCGAGCCCGCGTCGGTAATGAAGATGAAATTACGCGCCAAGCTTTTTAAATCTTGCACGCCGAAGCGATCCAAAACTACTTTAAAAAGCGAGATCGTCTCGATCGTACCGCCCGATTTGGACGATACGATGAAGATCGTGCGGGCAAAATTTAGCCCTTCTAGCGCGCGGCTTACGCTGCGTCCGTCGAGATTATCCAAAATTTCAAAGCGCAGATCTTTGCGGATTTTACCCGCTAGCATCTCATAAAGCGCTCTCGCGCCGACGCTGGAGCCGCCGATGCCCAAAAGCACGATCGCATCGTAGCTTCGCACGCTAAAAAATTCCTTCGCCTGCGCTATTACGTCCGCGCCTTGCTGCGGCAGGAGGTAGTAGCCTATCTCGCCGCTTTCGTATTCGGCGCGGATCTTTGCCGCTACCTCCTCTAGCGCGCCGTCTTTTGCCGGCGGGAAAAACAGCTCATTTTTTACCATCGCCGAATTCTCGCTCGTAGAAATATTTGATCGCATCCACGTAGCCTTTCACCGAGCCGCAGTCGAAGCGAGTGCCTTTAAATTTATACGCGATCACCACGCCGTTTTGAGCCTGTTTCAAAAGCGCGTCGGTGATCTGCACCTCGCCGTTTTTACCCGGCGCCGTCTGCTCGATGAGATCAAAAATATTAGGCGTTAGGATGTAGCGTCCGATGATGGCTAAGCTCGACGGAGCCTCGTCTAGCCCCGGTTTTTCGATCATATCCGAGACCATTATCAGATCGTCGCTGATGCTTTTGCCGGCGACGATGCCGTATTTGTTTACGTCCTGCGGCGGCACTTCCATTACCGCAACGACGCTGCAGCGGTATTTTTCGTAAATTTTAACCATCTGCGCAAGCACGCCCTCGCCGTTTTCGTTGACGCACAGATCGTCTGCGAGCACCACGCCGAAAGGCTCGTCGCGGATTAAAATTTTACCCGTGTAAATCGCGTTACCGAGCCCCTTCATCTGCTCTTGGCGCGTAAAAGAGAAGGTGCAGCGCTTCATAAGCGCCCTGATCTCGTCGAGCAGATATTCTTTGCTGCTGCCTGAAATTTGATCCTCCAGCTCGTAGCTGCGGTCGAAATAATCCTCCAGAGCGCGCTTGCCGCGACCCGTGACGAATGCCATATTGTCCATGCCCGCTTCCAGCGCCTCGTCCACGCCGTAGTGAATGAGCGGCTTGGTAAGGATCGGAAGCATCTCTTTTGGTAGCGATTTGGTCGCGGGCAAAAAGCGCGTACCGTAGCCCGCCGCGGGAAATAAACAAGTCTGGATCATGAAGCTCCTTTGATCTTTTTTTGAACTTTTATTATAATGCAAAAAAGATAAAATTCCGCAAAGGAAAGCCTTGAAAACGATTGAAAAAGAGATCATCGCCGCGCAGGAGATCAAAAAATCAAGCTTCATCGCCTATCTAGCGCCGCTAGCGAGCTTTGAGGCGCTGCGTGCGCAGTTGCGGCAGCAACACCCCAAGGCGCGTCATATCGTCTGGGCGTATCGCGCGCTGAACGAGCCCGGGCAGATCGTAGAAAACTCAAGCGACGACGGCGAGCCCAAATCGACCGCGGGCGCGCCGTGTCTAAACGCGCTTCGCGGCGCCGAGCTAATTAATGCCGCCGTGCTCGTGGTGCGCTACTTCGGCGGCATCAAGCTAGGTACCGGCGGGCTGGTGCGGGCATACGCTAGTAGCGCAAATGCCGCGATAGACGCCGCTGCGGACGCCGCAGAACTAGTGGAATTCGTGCTGCGTAAGAAGTGCGCGTTTTTCGTGCCGTTTGCGGCGGTGGCTAAATTTGAACATTTTTTAAAAAAATCGGGTTTTGTTTATGAGGCAAGCTTCGGTGCTGCGGGAGCGGAGTTTAGCGCAGAGTTTAGCGCGGAGGAATTTGAAAAATTTATGGGCTTTGCGCAGGGCTTTACGGCGCCTTTTAAGATCACGCAGATGCCGAAATTTTAAAGATCGGCTTTGAAATTTTAAGCGAAGCCTATTTTAAATTTAACCCTTTTTAATGGGCTTTGCATTAAAATTCCATTTTCAAGGAGAAGCGATGATTTACGAAGACGAGATGATTTACGTACAGCGCGAGGAGCACGAAGTGCCGTGGGTGAAGGTCTTTACGAAGGCAAAATTTAAAGAGCTTAGCGACTGCGACGAGGCGACGCTGGCGCATCTGTGGCGCGCCGTGCTTCAGTGCGAAAAGAGCCTGCGGGAGTTTTACGCGCCCGATAAGATCAACATCGCAAGTTTCGCCAACTACGTGCCGCGCGTGCATTTTCACGTCCAAGCGCGTTTTAAAAACGACAGCTTTTTCCCGGAGTCCGTCTGGGGAAAAAAGATGCGAAACGGCAAGCTCAATCTGCCGGAATTTAGCGAATTCGCAGAAGTTTTAGCGGCAAATTTAAAGATGGATTTCAGATGATAGGCGCTCTTTCTAAAAAATACCTAAGCCTTTTCGCGCTTGCTTGCTGCGGCATCGCGCTTGCGTTTTATCTGCGCTTTAAAAGCGAGGAAAACGAGATAAAAATCAAGCAGCAATTCGATTTTAGCGCGAGCCTGTTTGAAAAGATCGTCGATGAAGAGAAGCTAAACGCCTTCGCGATCTCGCTGATTTTGTCGCAGAACAGCGACGTGGTGCGCTGCTTTGAGAGCGGCAAACACGGCGAGTGTATGGACGTGACGAAAAAACACAAAGATATTTTGAGTGCAGTGCCCTTCTATACGGGCGTGAAGATACATTTTCATACGCAAAGCACTAGAAGCCTGGCTAGAAGCTGGAGCGACGAATTTTACGACGACGATCTGAGCTCGTTTCGCCATTCGCTTTTGCAGATCCGCCATAGTCTGCTTCCCAAAGCGCTCGTCGAGATGGGGCGGTGCGGGGTTTTCATGCGCGGAATTTCGCCGGTTTTTAGCGACGGTAAATTTATCGGAAGCGCCGAGATAATGCTCGATTTCGAGCACGTCATCGCCCAGATCAACCGCATGGGAAACGATATTTTTATCTTAGTCGATAAAAGGTTTGAGACCGATTGCTTCTACGACAAAATAGGCGTTATCAAGGACTTTATCGTCGTAAACAGCGCGCCGGATTACGACGTTTTGTCGATTTTGGCGACGCTTGATTTTGGGGCGCAGAGCTTTATCAAAAAGGACGGACATTATTTTTACGTGCGGGCATTTTCGGACGAAAACGGCACGAAGCTGGGCTATATAATTTTGCACCGCGAAGGCTAGCGGCAGGATTTAAATTTAGGCGCCTGTCGCTTGTTTGCCTTGTCGCGGCGGCGACGGCGGCTCGGCGAGCGGATGTTTTAAATTTAATCGTAAAATCGCAAAAATCTGCGCTGAAATTTTAAATTTTAAAAGGAGCGTCGATATGAAATTTTATAAATCAGTTAAATTTAAAGTCGCGATAGGCGCGCTGCTTCTAGCGGCGATACTCTGTGCCGCATTTATCCGTATAATCTCCGATTACTCCACCTCGCGAGACTTCGCCGTAGTTTCTCTCTCAGACTATAACAAATACAATCAAGGCTATTGTTTAGCCGAGAATAGAATTTTACCTAAAGAGGAGCGATATCGAAAGGCAATTGAAAAGTATTTGGATAAAAAACTGGAATTATCCAAGATGATAAATGAATATCGCAAGGGGCATTATGATTCTTATAAATCTGAATATCAGCCTGCATATTATGAAGTAGAAAATATGGATTTCGCCAATTATATGAGTATAGCAAAGCAATTTGGCTCTCAAGACGGCGAATTTCTTTATAAGTTTTATATCGTTGAGCTGGGCGCAAAAATTACGGACCCAAAAAAATATTTAAAAATAAATTTGAACGATATGAGTGCCGGTTTTGAGAAGCCCTTAATAAGATATTATGGAAAAGATATTTTTTTTATGCTGAATCGAGACTATATTTTATATGACGGATATTTCAAACATAACTTTTATTCAGATATCGCGCTTAATGAAAAGGCTTTAAAATCATATAACGGACAGAATAATTCAGGGGTAAAAGTTTATTTCGATAACTGCGGAAACATAAAATATGATATGAAAAAACGATATTTGGAAAGCAGGGAATTAAATGGCGGCTGAGAGCCGAATATAAACAACTGGAATTTTAAATTTTAAAAGGAGCGTCGGTATGAAATTTTATAAATTTCTTAAATTTAAAGCCCTAGCAGGCACGCTGCTTCTTATAATAATACTCTGCGCCGTATTTATCCGCATCGTGCCAGATTTTTCCACCTCACGAGGCTTCGCCGTCGTTTCTCTTTCCGACTATAACAAATACAAGCAAGGATACTGCCTCAAAGAGGATAGGATTTTACCGAAGGAGGAACGATTTAAGCGCGGAATTTTAGATACTTTAGAAAGACATGTATTGTTTCGTGCAGCTATTACAAACAGGTGCTACTATGTATATGGCAGCAAGACTTGCAACTATGGCAATAGAGAATTTGCCGTTAAAGTAGGTTTTTACGAAACGGATAAATTTAATAACGATGATTGGCTGGAAGTTTTGTCTAAAGAGTATGAGATAGAAAAACGTAAAAATCAAGACGCTTGGCTATATAGAAATATTTTTGTCGAAAAATTTCAAATGAAGCCCGTAAATATCGCAGAAAGGCTAAAGATAAATTTAGCGGAGGGCTTTGCAGGCTTTGAGATGCCCGTAGTTGAATACACAGGATTAAATAAATATCTTTTATATCTTGATAAAAGCTTTATTCTTTATGATGATTTTAAATTCAGAGCTATTTTGGTTAGAATCCCCGAAGGATATACCCCCAAAGATTTATTGGATAGAAAGCAATATTATGAAAGAGAGATTCAAGCCAGATCATATAGTGAAGAAGATGACTTTAAAATTGATAATTGCGGAAATAGCGATTTTAAAATTTATAAAAACAATGTCGAAGAAATAGCGGATCGTTTGGTAAGAGAGGATTTGTTTAAAGGCGGCTGAAAAGCTGAGTAAACAACTGAAATTTTAAATTTAAAAGGAGCGTCGGTATGAAATTTTACAAATCCGTTAAATTTAAAGCGATAGCTGGCGTGTTGCTTCTTATAATAATACTCTGCGCCTCATTTATCCGCATCGTGCCAGATTTTTCCACCTCACGAGGCTTCGCCGTCGTTTCTCTTTCCGACTATAACAAATACAAGCAAGGATACTGCCTCAAAGAGGATAGAATTTTACCCAAAGAGGAGCTGTATAAACACGCCGTCGGAGAATTTTTGGATAAAGAAATTATCGTATTAAAAAGGATAGCTAGTTATAGAGAGAACGACGATATAAAATATAAGTATTCCGCTGATTATTATGAGATGAAAGACTTGAATTTTGAGAATTATCTTGAAATTTTAAAAAACAGCAGCAATAAAGTAAAAACTATTGAGGATCTGTATATTGCGGAACTAAAGGCGACTACAACGGATCCGAAACAATATTTGAAAGTTGATGCTGTCGATAAAATAGTCGGTTTTACGAAGCCTTTGATTTTGTGCTTTGAGGATAGTGTATTTCTTATGCTAGATAAAAATTTCATAATTAGAGACAACTTTTTGCAATCTAACTCTATTTTGCTATTTGATAAAATTCCAACTGAATATGACTTAAGAACATATTATGAAAAATCTGGTAATTCGCCCAAATATTATTTCGATAATTGCGGTAATATAAAATATGATATAGAAAAAGAATACCTGGAAGGCAGGGAGCTTAAAGGTGGTTGAAAAGCCACGCTAAAACAAAATTTTAAAAAGCTCGATAGTCGCGCAAATTTTACTTTTAAAATTTTAAAATTTGTGTCTAAATTTAGCGCGCCATTTTAATCCAAAAGCTTCTGCTTAAACAGCGGGATTTTGTAGCAAAAGGTGCTGCCCTCGCCGAGCTTCGAACTGACGCTTTTTGCGATGCCGTAGCGCTTGCAAATTTTCTCGATTATGTTTAGCCCGAGGCCGAATCCGCCAAGAGCCGCGTTTTCGCGCGAGTATCTCGCCCAGATCGCGCTCGTATCCTTTATGCCGATGCCGAAGTCCTGCACGCTAAAGGCGGCTATGCTTATGCCTTTTTCCAGCCTTATGATGATCTTACCGCCGGGGCGCGAGTATTTCACGGCGTTGCTTAGCGTATTGTCGATGAGGCGCATTAGCGAGGTTTCGTCCATGAAAACGCTCACGCCCGGCGCAATGCGGGGCTGGAGGCTTATATTTTTGCTTTTTGCGACCAGGTAGATGAAATTTATCCTCGCGCCTAAAAACTCGCTCATATCGATGCGGCGGCTTTTGAAGCTCATCTTGCCGCTTTTGATGAAGTATTCTACGTCCTCGTAAGTAATGACCATCTGCTTGAGCGCGGATTTTATGCGCGCAGTGTGTTTGTCGCGCAGCTGTAGCATCTCGGTATTGATGAGCGCGACGCCTAGGGGGGTCTTTAGCTCGTGCATCGCGTCGTTGAAAAACGCCTTGATGAGGTCGCTTTGCTGCGCGTAGAAATTTTTTATGATTTTGTAGTTAAACAGCGCGATGATGAGCGCTACGAAAATCGTGATAAAAATCGCCAGTATCGCGATAAATTCTATCTTGGCGTAGCTTATCTTTTTTGAGATGACGAAAAAATGCAGCTTGCCCTCGTGTAGAAAGTGGCGCTTAAAAAACACCCGCCCGCCGAATTTCAGCGTGATAAATGCAAAATCGGGCGGCTGCACGCTTAGGTTTGATCTTAAAATTTCGCCGTTTGCATTTAGGATCGCGTAGTCGTAGATGAGCTCGTCTTTTAGATTCAGATCCGCGTCGGCTAGGGCTTCGCCGCTTTTTTGTATCAGCTCGGCGACGTCGGCGCTCTCCTCGATTTTGGAATTTAAATAGATTATATAAAGACTCTCGCTTATAAAAGCGCCGATGATGAAAATCGCGCTAAAAAGCGTAAATTTAAACCCTTTAAGCATTGATCTTATATCCGAGTCCGCGGCTGGAGAGGATGAAGTCGTTGCTCGTTTTGGAGCGGAGGTTGCTGATATGCACGCGCACATCGACGCTGCCCGCTTCGCCGTCCCACACGTCGGCGATGAGTTCATCTACGCTAACGAATCTTTTGATATTGGCGAGCAGAAATTCTATGATTTTGATCTCTTTGGCGCTTAGCGATATCTCTTCGTCCGCGCGTTTTAAAATTTTTAAATTTGCGAAGTAGTGAAATTTATCCGCGATCTTGACGGCGCCTTTTTCGTCGCCGAAATACTTTCGCATCAGCTCGCTTACTCTAAATTTAAGCTCGGCTAGGTGGAATGGCTTTTTTAGATATTCGTTACAGCCTAGCTCGTAGCATTGGCTCAAATCGTCGATGTCGCCGAGCGAGGTCATCATCATCACGGGGGTGTTGAGGCCGAGGCTTCGCGCATATCTCAGCACCTCTTCGCCCGAAACCTCCGGCACCTTGATGTCTAAGATCAGCAAGTGGTAGGTATTCGCGGCGATCTTATCGCAGGCTGCGTCGCCGCTTTCGCATTCGTCCACCTCGTAGCCGAGCTCCGTGAGATACTCGCTTACGCTGCTTCTGTATTCAAAATCGTCTTCTAAAAGTAAAATTTTCAAACCCGTTCCCTAAATCGGGAGCGAGACTACGCTCCCGTGCAAATTTGCCCCGCATATACAACGAAGTAGCGAAGCAGAATGACGCCGCAAAGCACGACGAAAGAATTTAAAACTATAAACGCAGGCTTGTAGGCGTGATTTTTCAGCGCCGTAAAGGCGATGATGATCGGAGCGATGAGCCCCGTGCCTAAAACGCCGATCCAGAAAATTTTACCGTAAACCTCGTGCGTCAAAGCCTGCTGTGCCGCAAGCGCGCTCGTGCCGCCCTCGAAGTACATCCCGACAAACAGAATGAACAAAAGCGGGATCTCAAAAAGTATCGCGCGCAGATCAAGCACCAAAAGGTATTTTATGCTATCTTTGTTTAACGAGCCTTTAAAAAATAGAAGTCCCACTAAAATACTCGCCGCAATGCCGCTGGAAAAGCCCGATAGCAAAAATAAAATCGGCAGCACCGGAGTATTCCAAAGCGGAATTTTCATCACCGCGCTTAGTAAAAAGCCCGTATATGCGCCCACGCAAAGAGCAAGCACAAATAAAACTCGCTCAAAAATTTTAGAAGCCTTGGCGAATGAGCCTAGCAAATTTACGATAGGGCGCAGGAATGCAAATAGTTTAAATTTACAAATTTCTTCGCCGAATACGCACAGCGCAAATACAAAGCTAAGCGGCACGTAGATTAAAAGGGCCGCCACGCCTATGCTCATTACGGAGCCGAAGTTAAATTTGATCAGCAAAAGATAAAAGCTAAGCGGCTTGCCCAGATCGAAGATCAAGAGCAAAAGCCCCGCGCAGATCGCAAGCGGCGCCGTGATCGCGCCCGCTCTTATCATCGCGTCCCAGATAGAATTTTGCTCGCTTTCGTGGCGGTTCCATTTGACTAAAAGCGCCACCATCGTCGCTCCCGCGCTAAGGCCCGCCAAAAATAGATAAACTGCGATCGGCCAAGGCCAGTAAATTTCAGAGTATTGAGCCATATTGCCCCACATATTATTCATAGCGACCTCCTTTTTTGTTTTTGACGTTGGCTAGATGCGGCTTGGTGTTCAGATACGGCTTTGGATACTCGACGCTCGTTTTGGCTAGCAGCTTGCTTACCTCCGAGCTCGCGTCGTTTGCGTCGCCGAAAACTAAAGCGTCCGTCGGGCACACGCCTACGCAAGCGGGTTTTATCCCTTTGTTCGTGCGGTTTTCGTAGCAAAAGGTGCATTTGCCTACGGCATTAGTTAGCGGATCGACAAATCTAGCGTCGTAAGGGCAGGCCAGGATGCAGTATTTGCAGCTGACGCAAAGCCTCTCGTCTATGAGCGTTACGCCGTCTTTGGTTTTAAAGCTAGCGCCCGTAGGGCAGACGTCCACGCAGGGGCTGTCCTCGCACATAACGCAGCTAGCGCGCGAGTAATCAAGCTTTAAATTTGGAAAAACGCCGCTTGTTTTGCCGTGCACTTGCAGCCTATAAACGCCGCTAGGCACGCCGTTTTCGTTCCTGCACGCCACCGAGCAGGCTTGACAGCCTATGCATAAATTTTCATCATGTATCATTACGAATTTTTTCATAACCGCTCCCTTAAATTTTAACTATATCGACGCCGACGTTGGTTACCATCGTGCTTACCACGGGACCTTTTGCGGGATCGAGTAGGGCGCTTTGATTAGTTCCGTCGCCGTTCGTGCGCTTTAGTCCCGGGCTTACGTGTCCAAAGCCGTGATAGACGAACAAGCAATCGTCTCTGATACCTTGCGTGACGAAAATTTTAGCTTTTTGCTCGCCGAATTTATTTTTGAGCTTCACGACGTCGCCCGTCTTTAGCCCTTCCGCCTTTGCAGAAGCAGGGCTTATCCAAACCGGCGATTCGCTCATCATATCGTTTAAAATTTCGATATTTTGAGTGTGTCCGTTGGTGTGAAGCGCGGTCTTACCGCTCATGAGGCAGTATTTGTGCCCGTCGAATACGTCCATACCCTCGGTATTTAAGCAGCCGTAGCCCGTAAAGAGATCCTCGACCTTTTGTGCGAAAAGCTCGATCTTGCCGCTCGGGGTTTTAAATTTCATCTGCGAGCTCATCTCGCCGTTTTCGTCCACGAACTCTGCCGCGGCAGGATATTTATCGATAAATTTAGCCACGAGCTTCGGCTCTCGGTAATACAGCTTCGGCACCTTGTAGCTTACGTAGCCGTTTTTGATTAAATTTGCGATTAGCTCGGCGTTGCCTTTGGCTTGCTGCATGCGGTATTCGTCGATGTTGTTCCAGGTGTAGTCCTTATCGATCTTCATCACCCTCGCAAGCTCTCTAAAAATTTCATAGCCGCACTTCGTATCGCCCACCGGCTCGACGGCTTTGTTTCGCATCACAAATCCAGGCGCGGTGCCGCCTTTGTTTTGAATCGACTCGTCGCGCTCCAAATATGTGGATTCGGGCAAGACCACGTCGGCTAAGCACGCGAAGTCGCTCATATACACGTCGATTGCGAGCACGAAGTCTAGCTTTTTGATCGCCTCTACGCTCTTATCCACGCCCGCAACGTTGATGAGGTGGTTAAAGCGCGTGCTGACCCAGCCTTTTACCGGATACGGTTTTTCGCTTAAAATCGTAGGCGCGATCTGCATCAAAACGCCGTGTTTGCGCGGCACGAAGAAATTTTCGCTACCTTCTTCGCCGCAGCCGTCGATGCGCGCGGTCTTTGGAATTTTAAAATTTTTATCCGGGTTCGAGATGGTAGGAAACAGATCCTCTTTGCAAAGCGTGTTGAAGGTTTTAGAGTCCTTCGAGAAGTAAATCCCGCCCTTTCTCTCGACGTTTCCCATCAGCGCGTTTGCGATCGCGATGGCGCGCGTGCGGACGTATTCGGCTTTGGCGGTCGTGGTTTTATGACCCCAATCGATTATGACTGCGGGAGCCGCGGCGTAAATTTCATTCGCGATGCGCTCGATCTTGTCTGCCTTGATGCCCGTGATGCCCTCTTGCCAAAGCGGCGTCGTATCCTTCACGGACTGCCTTAGCTCCTCTAACCCTACGGTGTATTTTTCGACAAATTTTTTGTCGTATTTGTTATCGCGCAACCAGACGTGGATTAGCGCCATCACGAACGCCGCGTCGGTTCCCGGTTTTATCGGCAACCACTCGTCTGCTTTGGAGGCTACGGTGCTAAAGCGCGGATCGAGGACTAAAAGCTTTACGTCCTCTCTGCTCGCGGCTTTTGCAAGCTTTTTAGTTTTTGAGATGTCGATACCCTCAAAGAGATTGTGGCCGAAATTTACGATGTATTTTGCGTCGCCGTAGTCTCTTTGCATACTTGTGCCGAAAGTGTGCGGCACGGCGATATTATAGGTGATCGGGCAGCACGACCAGTGCGAGTAGATGTTCGGGCTGCCGTATGCACAGGCGAAATTCATCAACTGCGTGTGGTGCTCGCCCGTTTTGGATGTAAAAACTACGCTCTGCGGGCCGTATTTTTGCGAAATCTCGCCAAGCTTCTGCGCGCAAATTTTAAGCGCCTCGTCCCAGCTCGCCTCTCTAAATTTGCCCTCGCCGCGCTCGCCTACGCGAATAAGCGGTTTTACGAGCCTTTGATTATCGTAGAGCTGATTGATACCCGCGCCTCCGCGAGCGCAGACGGAGGTTTTGTTCGAAAACCTGCGGTTGCCCTCGATGAAGGTGCCGCGACCGTTTTTGACGGTCACCTCGATAGGACAGCGCGAGGAGCACATCTCGCAGACGCTGGCGACTTTCTTTTCCGTCCCGCCGGTGACCGCGCTAGCGTTTAAATTTAGATTTAATGTCGCTAGCGTGCCGATCGCGGCGCTGCTTTTTAGGAAATTTCGTCTATCCATAAAAACTCCTTACCTTTAAGTTTGGTTGAAATTTTAAAATTTCATCGTAAAAATAAGGTTAATTTTGATAATACGCGCTATTGCGCCTATGTTGTCCGCTGTAAGGTCGCTAAAATCGAGAATCCTTACTAATTTTAAAATTTAAGCTTTGAGATAAAATTTAGCGGCGCGATCCATAGGCGATCAAAACGGAGAAATCGTCAGGGCATTTAAAATCATAAAGACGCAAATCGCTTAGTCGCCGAGGCCGCGTCAGGATATGAAATTTTAAATCGAAATTTTATCTGCGAGCGGGATGCGCGATAAATTTAGAGCGCCGTTTCAATCAAAAAGGCGTTTAAATTTTATCTCTAGAGCCTTTTTTAAATTTATAAAAAAGCGCGAGCAAAGCTAAAATGCTTATCCCGCCGCAGATCGCAAGAGCCGCTCGCGCGCCGAAACGAGAGATCAAAAAGCCCGAAAATAGTGCGCCCAAGGGAGTGCTGCCGACGAAAAACAGCGCGTATATGCTCATTACGCGGCCGCGAAATTCGTTGCTTACGTGCATCTGCACGGTAGAGTTGATGCTGGAGCTCGTCGCGACGAACAAAAAGCCCGTAAGCGCGAGGCATGCGCCCGCCCACAAAAACGAGCTTACCGCGCCTACGAGCGCTAGGCTTAGGCCCATGGCGAGCGCGCAGAGCCAAATTTTACGCGGGCCGAGCTTGCCGAAGATCGCGATGAAAAGCGCGCCGCAAAACGCTCCCGCGCCTAAAGCCGACATCAAATACCCAAAACTCCGCTCATCCGCGCCGAGGCTAAGCTTTGCGAGCGCGGAGATCGTGACGTTGTAGTTAGGCACCAAGGTCGCGATCACGAGCACCGTTAGCATCAGCTCGCTTAGCACGCGCTTATGTGCTATGTATGAGATGCCCGCTCTAAGGGACGAAAGCGCTCCCGCTCTACTCGCCGTACCCGAGCCGGGGGATGAAATTTTAATGAAAAATAGCGAAACGATGATACCTGCGAAGCTAAGCGCGTTGAATAAAAAGCAAAAGCCCACGCCCCAAAGCGCCATTACGATCCCTGCGAGCGCGGGCCCTACGATGCGGGCGACGTTGAAGGACATAGAATTTAGCGCGATCGCATTAGGCAGGCTTTGCGGCTCGTCCAGTAGGTCTTTGATTATCGATTGGCGCGTGGGCGCGTCTAGGCTCGTAAAAATTCCGCTTACGAAAGCGAGAGATAAAATTTTTTCAAACGAATAGATTTCGCAAAAGCTCATAACCGCAAAGATCGATGCGACGAGCGCCATGCCGATTTGAGCGAACAGGAGGATCTTTTTGCGATCGAATTTATCCAGCAGCACGCCCGAAAACGGCGTGAAAAGCAGCGTCGGTACAAACTGTGCCGCAGCGACGAGGCTGAGCTTAAAAGCATCTGCGGTGATGCTTAGCACTAGCCACGGCAGCGCGATACTTTGCATCCACGAGCCGATCAGCGAGAGGTTCATCCCGATCCAATAAATTCTAAAATTTGAGTATTTAAGCGATAGAAAGGCTGTCTCTTATACACATCTCCGAGCCCACGAGACCGATCAGTATC
>CAUUKU010000052.1:0-14634 GCA_963545665.1 uncultured Campylobacter sp.
TTCCAACTCTTAAAATTTTAAATTCCAAACCTTCTGCCGCGCCGCTGTATTTGCTTTTAAGCTCAAAAATTATATCATTGCGCCAAATTTTTCAAAGCGAGCCGTTTAAAATTTAATGCAAAATTTATCAAAAAATCTAATGCGAAATCTACCTGCGCTGGCCCTATTTTCGGGTATTTTATGTGCCGATAGCTTCATCACCGACGAAGAATACGGCGCGATGCTGTATAAAAACCCCCGCGGCATCGGCTGCGACAAGTGCCACGGCGAGAAGGGCGAGGGCTCACTGATCGCGACGTATAAAGAATTTAACCGCACCGCGGGCGCCTACTACGAGCGCGCCCTAAACGCGCCGCCGATCAACGCTCTCTCGCTTCAGGAGCTCGCCGACGGGATCAGCAGCTCGCGCGACGTTATGCCCAGCTACTTCCTGACGCAAAACGAGATCATCATCATCTACAAATATATAAAATCGATAAATCAACCAAAAAAGAAGGAGAAAAAATGAATAATCACGACGAATTTCTAGCAGCACAAAAACTCATCCCGGGCGGCGTCGATTCGCCGGTGCGAGCATTCGGTAACGTCGGCGGCGAGCCTTTTATGGTGGATCGCGGCGAGGGCTCGTACATCTACGACGTCGAGGGTAAAAAATATCTCGACTTCGTGCAGAGCTGGGGCCCGCTCATCTTCGGTCACGCCGACGCGGACATCGAGCGCGCCGTCGTGCAAACCGCCAAAAAAGGGCTAAGCTTCGGCGCATCCAGCCCGCTTGAGACGCAGCTTGCCTCGCTCGTGCTAAAAAATTTCGATTTCCTAGATAAGATCCGCTTTACCAGCAGCGGCACGGAGGCTACGATGAGTGCGATCCGTCTTGCGCGCGCCTTTAGCGGACGAGATAAAATTTTAAAATTTGAGGGCTGCTACCACGGTCACAGCGACAGCCTGCTCGTCAAAGCGGGCAGCGGCGCAAGCACCTTCGGTAACGCAAGCAGCGCGGGCGTGCCGCAGGATATCGCAAAAAACACCTACCTAGCCAGATACAACGACATACAAAGCGTAAAGGACGTCCTAGCGCAAAACGACATCGGCACGATCATCATTGAGCCTATCGCGGGAAATATGGGCCTAGTACCGGCGGATCCCGAATTTTTAACCGAGCTTCGCGCGCTGTGCGACGAGAAAAAGATCGTGCTGATAATCGACGAGGTAATGAGCGGCTTTCGTGCTAGCGAGCTAGGCAGCTACGGCATCTACGGCGTCCGCGGCGATCTGGTAACCTTCGGCAAGGTCATCGGCGGCGGTATGAGCGTGGCGGCGTTTGCGGGCAAGCGCGAAATCATGGATATGATAAGCCCGCTAGGAGCGGTGTATCAAGCGGGCACGCTAAGCGGAAACCCCGTCGCAATGGCCGCAGGCATCGCCAGCCTAAGTAAAATTTACGCTAGCAGCGGCCTTTACGAAAGGCTCGGCGAGCTTGCGCGCAGGCTCGCAGACGGGCTTTGCGCCATAGCAAATCGCCGCGGTATCGCGCTGCAAACCGCCTGCGTAGGCTCGATGTTCGGCTACTTTTTCGCAGACGAAGAGGTGCGCGACTATGACGGCGCCTTGCGAGCAGACACCGTGCGCTTTGCGAAATTTCACGGCGAGATGATTAAGCGCGGCGTATTTTTGGCGCCTAGTCAGTTTGAGACGGGCTTTATCTGCGCCACGATGGACGAAGCGCAGATCGACTTTGCGCTAAACGCGGCGGATGAAGCGATAGCGGCGCTTTAAGAGCTGCGTTTTAAATTTAATCGGATTTTAGATGAGAGTAACGAAAAATTTAAACAAAATCGTAAAGGGCGCCTGCGACATCAGCCTGGGCATCTCAATCGTCGTAGCGATCGGCATCGGAGTAGCGATCGGACTTGGGCTGCGGCATCTCACGGGCTCGCTGCTTCTGCTCTGGCTTGGCATCGCTATCGGCATCGCAGCGGCGTTTCTGAACGTTTACCGCGCGTGCAAGGCGCTAAATTCGAGCTTAAAAGAGCTTGAAAACGATCCGAAATACAAGGCGGATCCGAAAAATTTTGACGACGATGACGATGAATGGGATGAGCGGGATTGAGTAGGCAGTTTTTGCTCATATACTGCGCGCTAAACGCGGCGTTTGCCCTGCTTGGTCTAGCGCTTTGCGGCGCAGGATTTTTCGGCGCGGACTCTTTCGGCGTGCGGGCGCTTGCCTGGCTTCTCAGCTTGGAGGCTGGATTTTTGGGCGCATTCGGCGCGGTATATTTTTCGTTTCGCGCTTACCGCAACAAAATAGAAGATGAACTCAGAGCCGGCAAATACGATGAAATTTTATGGCAAAGCTCTAAAAAATCCGCAAGTTTCATAAGCGGCGAAATTTCCGATAGCGATACGAATTCCGCAAGCCATGGCGGCGAAAATCGAGGCGACGCAAGCGGCGGCGATAAAATTTTATATAGCGAAGTTTACGGCGACGAAATTTTAAAGAGCGAAAGCTTTAGCGATCTAAATTTAGGCGCTAAAATTTCAAACGCGCAAAATTCCGAAGACGCGGTAAATTTCACTAGCGGCGAGACCCGCATAGAAAACGGCGATAGTTGCGCCCTGCACGACGAAACCGCCGCCGAGCGTGCCGCAAACTCCGCCGATATAAATTTTACTCGCAGCTCAAATTTAGACGCCGAGCGCAGCAGAGCCGCTGCTGCCAAGTGCGACATAAATTCCAAGAAGAGCAGCCGCGACGAAATCTCTGCTTACGACGCGACCGCTTTAGGATATGCCGCCGATAAATTTAATATGAATGACAGCGCGATTTGCGACAACTCACACTGCGGCATAAACGACGAAGCTAGCGATAGTTCGCAAGACGGCATAGGCGAGCGTTGCGACGACTTAAAAAGCGGAGCGAGCGGCAATCTGGGCGACGGCACAGATAGCGGCAATCGTGGCGGCGATGTAGATAGCGGCGAGCCAGGCGACGGTACGAGCGATTTTGGGGGCGGAATTGGCGGCGCGTGTGACAAATCAAAGGATGATTTCGAAGGCGCGGACGATTTTGAGGGCGAGCTTGAGCAGAGCGAGGTTCGGAGCAATTTTGCGGGGGCGTTTTTCTCTCCGTTTAAAATTCTGTCCTACGCGGCGCTCGTGGCGGCGATCTACCTGTTTGCCAAGCTGTCCTTGCTAAACCCGCTAGCGATTATTTTGGGCGTTACGATCATTCCTCTGGGCACGATGATTGCTGCTTTCGGCGCTAAAGACGCGCGCTAAAGCTCAAGCGACGCGAGCAGAACGCTTTAAAATTTAGCTTGAGCGGGATTGAGTGCAGATTGGCGCAGGATAAAATCGCGACGTCTCCTGCCACCGCGGGCTGCATTGTGATAGCGCGCATTTCGGCACGTACCCAGACAGGCTAAATTTATAAAATTTGTGCCGCGCATCTTTGAACTTCTGCGTAAATTCAGATTGACGCGGCAAATCGTAGAAATTTTACGCAGCCTCTAAACGCATAATTTCGGAACTAAATTTAACCGCCGCGAATTGCAATTCAGCGCGAAATCCTTATCTATATTTAATCAAATTTTAGCTACCATTACGCAAAATTTGAGGAAAAATTATGAATTATGATACCTTGAAAAAAATCTTTTTTCTATTCGATCCCGAAACCGCTCATAAGATCGCAGAATTCGGATTTCGCGCGCTCTATGCGACTCCGGGCGGGCTTGAGGCTTTGGCAAAATTCGGCGTTTATAAAGATGAAATTTTAACTCAAAATATATGGAATCTCAGCTTCGATAACCCCGTAGGTATCGCGGGCGGCTTCGACAAAAACGCCACGATGATCGCGCCGCTGGCTGCTCTTGGCTTCGGACACATCGATTTTGGCACCTTTACGCCGCGACCTCAAAGCGGCAACGAAAAGCCGCGACTTTTTCGCCTCGTTAGCGAGCAGAGCATCCAAAACGCGATGGGCTTTAACAACGAAGGCGCCGACGTTATCGAGCATCGCGTGCGAAAAATTTATCCTTTTGTAATCCCGATCGCCGCAAATATCGGCAAAAACAAGGCTACCCCGAACGAGGATGCGCTGAGCGATTATGAAGCCTTAGGTCGTAAATTTAACGGGCTGTGCGATTTTTTCATCATTAACGTAAGCTCGCCGAACACACCAAATCTGCGCGCTTTGCAAGAAAACAGCTTCATAAGCGAGCTGATCGGGGCGATGAAAAAGATCACGAACAGGCCGCTCGTCTTAAAGTTGGCGCCCGATATGAGCGCAGATCAGGCGATCGCGCTGTGCGAGTGCGCGGTGCAAAGCGGCGCAAGCGGCATCATCATAAACAATACGAGCGTTGATTATTCGCTAAGCCCCAATGCTAGGGATTTTGGCGGCCTAAGCGGCAGACTGATCACCGAAAAATCGCGCGAGCTTTTCGCGCAGGTCGCTCGCGAGCTCTTCGGTCGCACGATCCTAATCAGCTGCGGCGGCATAGACAGCGCGCAGGAGGCCTACGAGCGCATCAAATCGGGCGCGAGCCTGGTTCAAATTTTTACCGCCTTTATCTTCAAGGGTCCGTTCGTCGCAAAATCGATCAACGAGGGGCTGGCGAAGCTTTTGCACGCAGACGGCTTTAAAAATATCAGCGAGGCGGTCGGGGCAAATTTAAAAGATCGCGCGGGCGAAGGATACGGCGCGAGAGGCGATAGCGCCGAAAATCGCGGCGACGGCGCGGATTTGCGCACTTGCGAAGGCAAAGAGGCGAATGCTAAAACGGATAAAATTTCAAGTACGGCCAAAGGCGAGGAAACGAGCGAAATCTCAAACGCACCCGAAAGTAAGAATGCGGACGGAATTTTAAACGACGGTGAAAGCAAAATTTTAAGCGCTCAAATAGATGAAATTCCAACCGCTCAAACAAACTCAAGCTCCGAAGCGGATGAAAATTCCGACGCTTTGGTAAATTTAAACGCCTTAGTAAGCGCAGATACCGCGACGGATCAAAGCTCAGCCGAGCAAAGTAGCGCGGAGAACAAAATTTCCGAGGTTAAAAATATAAAACGAAGCAGCGCAAAAAGCGAAAATTTAGAAGCTAAAAGCGCAAAGCAAAGCAGCGCCGATGAGAAGCAGGATAAAATTTCAAAAACTACCTCCAAAAGCGATGCGGATCAAAAGCGAAGCCAAATTTTAAAAAGCGGCGTAAGCTCCAGGCGCGGTAAAATTTCAAAAGACGCTACGCAGAAAGATGGCGCGCAAAAAGATACTGCTAAGGATAATGACGCTTCGCAGAAAGATGGCGCGCAGGATAACGCCTCGCAACAGAAGGACGCTGCAGCTAAAATTCTCTCAAAAAGCGGCGCAAAGAGCGAGAATTTAGAGGCCAAAAACGCGAAACAAAGCAGCGCAGCAAGCAAAACCGCCAAAACCAAAACCGCGCCAAAAAATAAAACCGCAACTAAAACCGCACCAAAAAACGACATAGAAAGCAAAAATTTTAAAACTAAAGCCGCGTCAAAAAGCAGCGCGGAAAGCAAAAGCTTAAAAGCCAAAAACGCAAAGCAAAGCTGCAGCTAAAATTCTCTCAAAAAGCGGCGCAAAGAGCGAGAATTTAGAGGCCAAAAACGCGAAACAAAGCAGCGCAGCAAGCAAAACCGCCAAAACCAAAACCGCGCCAAAAAATAAAACCGCAACTAAAACCGCACCAAAAAACGACATAGAAAGCAAAAATTTTAAAACTAAAGCCGCGTCAAAAAGCAGCGCGGAAAGCAAAAGCTTAAAAGCCAAAAACGCAAAGCAAAGCGGCGCAAAAACTAAAAATGCCGAGGCTAAAGAGACCAAAGAGCTTAAAGAAGCCAAAAAAGCGAGCGGTACCCAAAACGCAGAGCAAAACTCAAGCAAAAAACGAAAGGCGAAAAAAGATTAATGTTTCCAAAATTTAAGAAAATCACGCTGCAAAACGGGCTTCAAATTTATCACATCCCGATGAATAAAGGCAGCGGCGTCATCAGCGTGGACGTGTTTTACAACGTCGGCTCGCGCGACGAGGTGATGGGCAAAAGCGGCATCGCACACATGCTGGAGCATCTAAATTTTAAATCCACAAAAAATCGCAAGGCAGGCGAGTTCGACGCAATCGTAAAGGGATTTGGCGGCGTAAACAACGCAAGCACGGGCTTTGATTACACGCACTACTTCATCAAGTGCGCGAGCTCAAATTTAGAGGTCTGCTTGGATCTTTACGCCGACATAATGCAAAACTTAAGCCTCAAAGACAAAGAATTTCAGCCCGAGCGCAAGGTCGTGCTCGAGGAGCGGCTGTGGCGCACCGATAACGATCCGTTCGGATACCTATTTTTCAGGCTATATAACGCCGCGTTTTTGTACCACCCGTACCACTGGACGCCGATCGGCTTTCGCAAGGATATCGAAAACTGGAGCATCAAAGACATCAAGGAATTTCACGCTAAATTTTATCAGCCGCAAAACGCCGTGCTGCTGATCACCGGCGACATCGGCGAAAAGGCGGCGTTTGATGCGGCCAAAAAACACTTCGCGCCCGTAAAAAACAAGAGCGAAATTCCGCACCTTCACTGCACCGAGCCCGCGCAAGACGGCGAGAAGCTTAGCGTTATTTACAAAAATAGCGAGGCGCAAATCGTTGCGGTCGCCTTTAAAATTCCGCCGTTTAACCATCCTGACGCCGCGGCGATCAAAGCGATGGATATATATCTTAGCGGCGGCAAGAGCTCACTTTTACAGCGCGTGCTGGTCGATGAGAAAAAGCTTGCCAATCAGATCAATATCTACGATATGAGCGCCAAGGACGAGAATTTATTTATAGTCTTTGCCGTTTGCAACCAAGGCGTAAGCGGCGAGGCGCTGAGGAGTGAAATTTTAGCGCTGATCGAAAAAGCCAAAAAAGCTAAAATAAGCGATGACGATATGCTAAAGATCAAAAACACCCTAAGTAGCGATCTGATCTATTCCCTCGACAGCGCTAGCAAGGTAGCGCAGATGTACGGCAGCTACATCGTCCGCGGCGATCTGGACGCGCTATTTAGGCTGGAGCGCGAGATTAAGAGCCTAGATAAAAGCGCGGTTAAAAAAGCGATGAAAACCTATCTAAGCCTTAAAAATTCCACGAGCATTATCTTACGAAAGGAAAACGATGAATAAAAATGTCATAATCGGCTCTATGACGGCGCTGATCACGCCTTTTAAAGAGGGCAAACTGGACGAGCAGACCTACGCTAAGCTCATCAAAAGACAGATCGCAAACGGCATAAACGCGGTCGTGCCCGTCGGCACCACCGGCGAGAGCGCGACACTGACGCACGACGAACACCGCGTCTGTATCGAGATCGCCGTAGATGCGTGCAAGAGCACGGACGTTAAGGTGCTAGCGGGCGCGGGCAGCAACGCAACTCACGAAGCGATCGGGCTCGCGCAGTTTGCGCAGGCTCACGGCGCGGACGGAATTTTATCCGTAGCGCCCTACTACAACAAACCCACCCAAAAGGGGCTGTATCTGCACTACAAGGCGATCGCTAGCTCGGTAGATCTGCCGGTACTGCTCTACAATGTCCCCGGTCGCACCGGCTGCGACATCGCCGCAGATACGATCATCAAGCTTTTTAACGACTGCGAGAACATCTACGGCGTCAAAGAAGCCAGCGGCAGCATCGATAAATGCGTCGATCTGCTCGCGCACGAGCCGCGCCTTAGCGTGCTTAGCGGCGAGGATGCGATCAACTATCCGATCTTAAGCAACGGCGGCAAGGGCGTGATCTCCGTTACCGCAAATTTACTGCCCGATTATACGGCGAGACTAACGAAATTTGCGCTACAAAATGAGTTTTTAAAGGCCAAGCAGATCAACGACGATCTCTACGCGATCAATAAAATTTTATTCTGCGAGAGCAATCCGATCCCGATCAAAGCGGCGATGTATATCGCGGGTCTGACGCCGAGTTTAGAGTACCGCTTGCCGCTTTGCGAGCCGAGCGCGGAAAACCTCAAAAAAATAGAAAATGTAATGAAACAATACGCTATCAAAGGATTTTAATTGACGAACGAATTTAAAGGAAAAACGCTAGTTATCAGCGGCGGCACGAGAGGCATAGGCAGGGCGATCGTTTTGGAATTTGCAGCTGCGGGGGCGAATATCGCTTTTACGTATAATTCCAACGAGGAGCTAGCGACTTCGCAAGCAGCCGATCTTGAGAAGACTTACGGCATCAAGGCGCGCGCTTATGCGCTCAATATCTTGGAGCCCGAGACCTATAAGGAGCTATTTGCCAAGATCGACGAGGATTTTACGCGAGTGGATTTTTTCATCTCAAACGCCATCATCTCGGGTCGCGCGGTCGCGGGCGGATACACTAAATTTATGAGGCTAAAGCCGCGCGGCATCAATAATATCTTTACCGCGACCGTAAACGCCTTCGTCGTGGGCGCACAAGAAGCCGCAAAACGCATGGAGGCGGTAGGCGGCGGCTCGATCATCTCGCTTAGCTCCACTGGAAATTTAGTCTATATCGAAAACTACGCGGGTCACGGCACTGCGAAAGCCGCGGTTGAAGCGATGGCGCGCTACGCCGCGACCGAGCTAGGAGAGAAAAACATCCGCGTAAACGTAGTAAGCGGCGGACCGATCGAAACGGATGCGCTACGAGCCTTTACGAACTACGAAGAGGTGCGCGACAAGACCGCCGAGCTTAGCCCGCTAGGACGCATGGGGCAGCCGGAGGATCTGGCGGGAGCATGTTTATTTCTGTGCTCAAGCAAGGCTAGCTGGGTAACGGGGCACACCTTCATCGTCGACGGCGGAACGACCTTTAAATAATGCTAAATTTACCCAATATTTTAGCGAGCTTTCGCGTTGCGCTGGCGCCGCTGTTTTTCTGGCTGATCTTACTAGCCGGTCATGCGAACGGTGGCATGGTGGGCTCGGTGCATGTAAGCTGGGTCGATTATTTTGCCGCGCTAGTCTTCGTCATCGCCTCCGTCACGGACTTTTTCGACGGATACATCGCGCGCTCTTGGAACCAAAAAACGAAACTAGGCGCCATCATCGATCCGCTTGCCGATAAGATGCTGACGCTTGCGGGCTTTTTGGGGCTTATGTTTATCGGGCGCGCCAGTCCGTGGGCGATCTACCTAATCCTAATCCGCGAGTTTTTCATCACGGGTCTTCGCGTGGCGATGGCGGGCGACGGCGTAGAGGTCGCCGCGTCGATGGCGGGTAAGGTAAAGACGGTCTTTCAGATGATCGCTATCGGCTGGCTCACGATGCAGTGGCCCTATGCAAACGCCCTGCTCTGGATCGCGGTTGCACTGACGCTATATTCGGGCTTTGAATACGTCGCGGCATATGCTAAGGCTACGAAAAAGAGTTAAATTTTAGGCTAGATATGGCTTTCGTAGTTGAAGAAAAAATCGGCGAAGAAAATGCAAGAAAGTATAAGCTCAATAAGGTAGAAAAAGATATTAGAAACAAAATTTCTAAAAAGCGATTGCCTTTTAGATGTTATCCTGAAATTTCTATAGAATTAAGCTGGCGCATAGATAGAGAGCTTGGCGCATGGCTCATAAACTACGGGAGCTTTAGCGGCTTTTGGGATCATTGTAATTTAGATTTTAACGCATATAGATTGTATTATCAAGGCAAAATGTTTGATACAGTCATTACTTACGGCGCTTGGTTCGGCGATTTTAGGATGATAAATGGACAGAAGCGACGTATCCATAAACTCTATGCGCTAGAACCGAGAAGTAGCGGCAAGCTCAGCAAAAGCGATATTTTTAAAATTTTACAAGACGCCCTTAACGCCGAAAATGAAAATGTTTTGCTAATAGATGCCCTGGATTACAACATTGATTATGTAGGTAGATTTTTGATTGATGGATACCGCTTTGAGGATAACCTAGAGCAAATCATAAATCCATTTAGAAATCAACACGGCCTAGCTAGCTTAAGCCGAGATGAGATAGATGGTCTGTGGTGTATCTCAAAGGAGCTAAACGAGATTTTTCTTATAAAAGTGGGTTCGGACGGTAGCAATGATCTTTTTACGCTTACCCGTTACAATCACGGTTATTACGAATACCACGCAAATATAGCGCTAAAGCAAATTTCCAACAAAACCGCAGATGGAGTAAATGAAATCAGCTACAAGATAAAGAAAATAGAAATTTTAGGCGATCGCAGCGCCGCACCGACGCAAGGCAAAATAAAACGACTAGTACGCCAAATGTTTAGATCCACTCGCGAAAGCGGCTTAGAGGGCTTTAGTCCAAATTTAATAGATGAAAAATTTAGACTAAGCTTGATCTCGCAACCATTCGAAGTTAAATCAGAATTTTTTGCCAAACTAAAACAATGGATTGCGAAGCTACAAAACCTCATCGCAAGACGCTAGAACCCGCGCTTAAGTGGGCTTTAGCGATAGAATTTCGGCATAAAATTCCACTTATAACGGCGACACGGAATTTTAAAATTTCAAGTTCAAATTTTACCGATAAAATTCCATAGATGCTTAGTCTGTATGTGCACAGCGATGTACAAACCTATAAAATTTAAAAGATAAAATTCGCAGAATTCCGTCTAACCGCCGCACAAAATTTCACGGCGGCACAGCAGTGTTTCAAAACATGGCGGAATTTCAAAGTAAAACGGAATTTCAAAATATACAGCTTTTCAAAAAATAGCGGCATTTCAAAGCGCAAAGCCCCGCACGGCGAAATTTTATAATCCGCTCCGTAAAATCTCGCGGTAAAATTTCGCTTTTAAAATTTTAAATTCCGCGCGCTGTCCATCCGCCTGCGCGCCCTTAATTTAGCTAAATTTATAGCCCGAAACGGCGGCGGGCTAAGTTTAAAAAGCTAACCAAGTTTAAAAAAGCGGGCTAAGCCCAAAAAGCAATCTAAGCTTAAAATTTACAAAATCATAGTAAGCTTAGCCCATTTTTTACAAAGGTCTAAAATTTGAAAAGCATAATTTTAACGCTGGCGATCCTGGCGGTCGGATTTTATTTTTACTCGATAAATTTTATGGTCACGGTGCTGGCGATCAGCTTCCTCATCTTTTTCCACGAGCTGGGGCATTTTTTGGCGGCGCGGGCGCTGGGCGTGGGGGTGAACGTCTTTAGCGTGGGCTTTGGAGAGAAGGTCTTTACTAAGCGCATCGGCGCGACGCAGTACGCCATCAGCGCGATCCCTCTGGGGGGCTACGTGAGCCTTAAGGGGCAGGAGGATTTGGATCCCGCCGCAGCAAGCGCGGATCCCGATAGCTACAACTCCAAAGGCCCGATCGCGCGCATAATCATACTTTTTGCGGGGCCGTTTTTTAACCTGCTGCTTGCGTTTTTGATCTACATCGCGCTGGGCTACATCGGCGTCGAAAAGCTAGCGCCCAAGGTCGGCAAAATCTCGCCAAATTCCGCCGCGGCAAGCGCGGGTCTTATGCTAAACGATGAAATTTTATCGATCGACGGCAAGCAGATCCGCGAGTGGGACGACATCTCAAGGCAGGTAACCGCAGCGCCGCTAAGTTTAGAAATTTCACGCGGCGGCGAGCGGCTGAGCCTACAGCTCACGCCGAAGCTCGGCGAGAAAAAAACCATCTGGCGCGAGAGCATCAGAGTGCCGCTCATCGGCATTTCGCCCGATTACAACGCGACCGTGACGCTATATCACAAGGGGGCGAGCTCGCTTAGCTTCGCGTGGGATCAGACGGTGGAAGCGTCAAAGCTCATCTTGGTAGGGCTCGAAAAGCTCGCCAGCGGCGTCGTTTCGCCCAAGGAGATGGGCGGCATCGTCGCTATTACGGACATCACATCAAAGGCGGTCGATTACGGCGCGGCGGTCTTGCTCGCGCTCGTGGCGCTAATATCGGTAAATTTAGGGCTTATCAACCTCTTTCCGATCCCAGCACTCGACGGCGGGCACATCGCGTTTAATCTCTTTGAGCTCATCTTCCGCCGCCCCGTGCCAAAGCGGGTATTTGTAGGCGCCAGCTACGTAGGTATGGGGATTTTAGCGCTTTTGATGATATTTACGGTGCTGAATGATTTCGCTAGAATTTTGGGATTTTACAAATGAGGCTGGATGAAATTTTAAAGCGCATTGAGGCTGCAAAAGCAGGCGCGGGAGAAGTGCAGCTAGTCGCGGTAAGCAAAAACGTAGGCACGGATGAGGTGTGCGAGCTGTATTCGCAAGGACAGATCGCGTTTGGCGAAAACAGAGTGCAGGAGCTAAAGCGCAAAAGCGAGCTACTGCGCGAACTGCCGCTGAAGTGGCACTTCATCGGCACGCTGCAAAGCAACAAAATCAATCAGCTCATCGCTCTACGCCCGACGCTGTGGCAGAGCTGCAACAGTTGCGAGCTCGCGCTTGCCGTAAATAAGCGGCTAACTTATCCGCTAGATACGCTGCTGGAGATCAACGCTGCGGGTGAGAGCTCTAAAACGGGACTCGATAAAAACCGCGCGGTGGAGGAGTTCTTGCGCATCAAGCAGGAGTGCAAAAATCTAAATTTAATCGGCGTGATGAGCATCGGCGCGCACGTGAGCGAGCCCGCGCAGATCGCGCGAAGCTTCGAGGCGAGCCGCGAGATCTTTGATGCGCTCGTGCCGCACGGCGCGCGGATCTGCTCGATGGGGATGAGCGATGATTTTGAGCTCGCGATCAAATGCGGCTCGAACATGATCCGCCTGGGTAGAATTTTATACGCCTAGGCCCAGAGGGACGAGCCTTAGCGCGCGAGCAAATTTATACCGCTTTATTGGGCGGCGCGCTTGATTTGCCGCGCAAGCCAAATTGGGCGCTTGCCTCAACTATAAAATTTGGCGCGATAAAGCTAGCTCGATGTTAAATTCCAATCTTCTATGAAATTTTGCGGCATAAATTTTATGCGGTGCGATAATCGGTCGCATACGGCTCATGCTACCCTCTATGCAAGTTCGGCACTCTGTGCGATGATCGCGCGGCAGCCCTACGCAATTCTATCGATACTCTCGGTACATGACGATACTCGGTCGCGCGTAAGCCTCATCGGCAAGCTCCGCCGCCCGTCGCGATATAAAATTTTGATGCGTAGGGCGCAGCGTAGTAGAATTTAAAGCGACGCGCCGATAGAGGGTGCACGGAAATTCTAAGCAGCGGCGTAGAATTTTACGCAATAGCTCGCTAATGGACGGCGCGGCGCAAGAGGCTTAAAATAGTGGTGCGTTAGTGTGTGACGAGACGGGCGCGGCGCGGAAATTTGTGTAGCAGATGCGGTGCCGCGGCGGGAAATTTTAAAGCGGCACGACTTGGCCGATAAATCTTGGGCGTGAAATTTGGTGCAGCGTCTAGATCGTAAAATTTTGGTGCGTTTCGGCGGTATAAAATTTAAAACGCCTTAGCGGCATAAAATTTTAAAGCAATATGGCGGCGCTAAATTTTAAGCGACGTAACTCAAGTCCGATCGATAAATCTTAATTCGACGCCGAAATTTAATCCAACCCGCTTCGCTGCCGCAAATTTAAAGTAACGGTGAATGAAACGCAGTTGCGGCGCCGATGGCAGATGAAGCGAAGCTCGTGAAGCAGCGTAAAATTTAACCCGCTTCGGCGTTGCAAAATTTCAAAGCGGTAGCGTAGACGACGCGGCTAGGCGAGCGACGCGATGTTTGCGGAAACAGCATTTGGCAGCGCGCGGGTAGAGACGTAGGCGGCGTGCCGATAGGCGCGAGGCGGCGTAGAAATTTTAAGCGGCAGGGCGGCGGAAGATTTTTGCGCGACGGCGCGCTAGCGGGCAATGCGACGCGAAAAACATAGAGCGGCGGCGCGAGCGATGCGGCGGTGGGAAAATTTTAAAACGGCACGACTTTGGCGGGTAAATTTTGGGCGATGAAATTTGGCGCGGCATCTAGATTACAAAATTTTATTTCATCCAAACGACATAAAATTTCAACCCGCACAAACCCTGCTCATAAGGCGCCGGTCCGCGCAGACGCCCGCCTACGCCGACGAAAAACACTCGCGCCGAAACCTATTCGCACGGCGTCCGCCCGCACGGGACCCGCCCGCGTCAAAATCCCAATCCATGCGTGCTGCATATGAAATTTTAAAATTTCATGGCTCGCAAAGCTGCGCGATCTTGGGTTGCGACCGACCCAAAGCCCGTATCTTGCTCAAAATTCTATCCCTAATGTAAGGCCAACTCATCGTGCAAGCCCGCCCTCGCGCAAAAAATTCAGACCCTTGCGCAGACTGCAAAGCGGCGATCCTCACCCCTCACCCCTCACCCCGAGTGTCGAAAAACACAAGCCGTGCGATCAAAAAATCGGCAAATCGCTACGGCAAAACCCCGCAAGCGGCGCAAATTTCTATTTTACCGCTTGACAAGACCGATATGGCGCCCCTCCGCATGCTCCTCGCCGCAAGGCTAGCCGCTCGCGCATTAGACACACCCCTTTCCAAGCTTAAGATTTTGACATGTTCGCGCGATCCGTCCTTAAAATATCTTCTCGCCGCGCTCTGCGGGTTTCGTTAAAATTTCGTTTATATGGGCTTTCAAATTTAAGCTTCTTTTAACATATATTGAATAAAATCTGTCTCTTATACACATCTGACGCTGCCGAC
>CAUUKU010000053.1:0-14256 GCA_963545665.1 uncultured Campylobacter sp.
CACTCGACTAGTCGTCGGCAGCGTCAGATGTGTATAAGAGACAGGTTTGATATTGGCCAAATCACAAAATTCAGACAAGTCAACTCCCAGCTCGTCAAGCGCTCGTATAAAATCTTGTCTCTTCATCGCATTTTGTTTTTTCATTGTATATTATTGATCTCTTCCAAATAAAATATAATATGCCGTTTTTGTTCGGCTTCTAACGTATAGGCTTTAAGAAGCTTTTCAAGCTCTTCATTTTGTTTTTTGACATCTGCAATGTTCCTTTCTATGGCAGGTATTAAATTTCCCTCAATCTCTGCTGTAGCACTATCTATAGTAGCCGAAATTTGACTCCTTGAGCCCACAAAACCGTTAACAATATCGATAGTGCACACACACGCTACGGCAGCAGCCGAAAAAAGACATAAACACAAAACTATCTTTTTCATCTCGTCGCCTCATTATCGAGAAGTAATTTTAGCTTTTTAAAGTTAAAATTAATATTTTCTTGCTCTAGAGTTCCATTTTTGAGCAACTCGCTTTGATTCTCCAGTAATCTTCGTTTCGTCTCGCAGTTCTTCGCAATCTCTTCCGCTTGAGCTAAAATGCGGTTATAATTTTGGATAATTTGATTATTCAATGCCCTAATCTTCGCATCGTATTCGGCAAAAGCTTGAGTTATGCCGTCTTGCGCGCTACTGCTCCATATTGCGCCGAACATCAAATTTGCGAATAGCAAGGCGCTTAATACTATTTTTTTCAAATTTCACTCCTTTAAATTTGAAAATCGTCCGGGTATTTCGGCTCAAGCGGGCGATAGTTTTGATCCGCTTTTTTGCCGCATTTATCGCACGTCATTTCGGGGATAACGTTGTGATGAAAATTTTTATCGTCATATCCCTTTTTTTCGACTTTAAAGCCACAATGTTCACACTCGAAAATAGCTACGAAATCGCGCCTATATTGGCTTAGTATTTTGAAAATTCTCATTTCCCAAATCCCCTTGTAGCGTCTTTCGAATTTATGATGTCTTGCAGAGAATTGATCATATTTTGATTATATTGAATTTCCCTTTCTATCGTGCCTTGAAGCTGTAAAATTTTCTGCCCGGTCTCTAAAATATCCTTTGATTGAAGCTCTAAATTTTGATGCGCGGTATTGATCTTTGAAACGATCTCTTCGATTTTTGAAAAAGTTTCCGTATCGAGCTTTTGAAATTGTGCCAAAGACTTATTGCCGAGCTGCGCTCCCAATCCCCAATCTATGCAGCCGCCGCAAGCTCCGCCCGGATTTACTCCGACATTTATATCCTTATACCCGCCCGGATTATCCGGTTTTGTCTGGTTATTGCCGCCCTGCTTCTCGGCCTCTTTTGCCTCTTTATCCTTACTAATCTCTTTCTCCGGGTTACACTTACCGGATTGTAGTTGTTCCCTGCTGACCTTCATAGCCTCTATCAGCGTTTCGTAGCATATTGTAGAGGAATCCGTGCCATTTTCTGAATAGTAGCTCGTATTGCAATTAGATTTTGCAACGCCGCCCCAATATAGCGCCGTTCCCTTTTTTACGGGCATACTAGCCCACTCTTGCGCGGCTTGCAAGGCGGCCTTATCTATGTCTCCCTTGCCATAAAAATAGCTATGTAGCGCGCTTCTTTTGTACTTTGTGAGATACTCGTCAAATATACGATCCTGAAGCTCTTTGCTATAGGTTTCAAGCGGATTAAGACTTAGGTATCGAATGGATTCATTCAACACTGGAGCTTTTGTCGAATTGATGATTTGATATGCGCCCACGGCGTACATCGCTCCTTGCTTTTGCTCTTCTACTATGGCCGCAAGCGTCATATTGGTTAAATTTTTCCCGTCGCCGCTAATATGGCTTACTAGGTATCTTTTCCCGGAGGGATTTGTTTTCCACTCATTCCAAGCGCCATAGTGGCCGCCTGATTCTTTTTGCCTAATTAGTTTTCCGAAAGGGGTGCGCGATACTTTGCACGTCTCTTCAGCAAAGCATACGGAAGAAAACAGCAACAAAGACGCTAGCAAACATTTTTTAAAGTTCATCTGCCCCCCAAAATCCGGATAATCTCCTTATCCGCTCCGCTCTTTTTTGCGTATGCAAGTAAAGAATTCCACTGATGGCCTCTGCCGTCATCGATCGGCTCGTTAAATTTGAAATCGGTTTCTTTTAGTAATTTTAAACATTTAACGGCCTTGTGATCCACTATATCGACGGCAAAATTATAGGTAGTGCTTAGGGTGCTAAAATTGGTTAGATCCATATTCAACCTTTTCATCACCTCAAGCATCCCCGCAAATCCGTCAGCATCGTCTGCGGCTATAACGGCCGCAAAAGCGTCTGGAAGCGTTGACCACGCAAAATCTTTGCTCATCTGTGCCGCTTCCGCCCCGCTACCGGCAGATTCTATGCTTTCTCTCATATTGCGGATCTCAATGAGATGTTTTTTAAAGATCGGCGAATTTGACTTGATGCCGTCAAGTTTGCCGGCTCCGGCTACACTCAAAACTATGGCGCACGCCGCCAAAACATTTAAAATTTTCATCTTATCTCCTTGTCATAAATTTTAAGCCAAAATATCGTTAAGTCGCTCTTTAAGCTCGAATAGCTCGCTATTGTCTTTAGGCTCTTTTGTCTCATAGCCGGCTTTGATAAGTCGGTCAGCTTTCATCTCCTTATATTTATCCTTTGCTATCATTTCTATTGCTTTGATAGTATCTTGATCGAGCAGCGAAGCATCTGCCAACACATCCTTAAAATAGCCCTTATAAGCATCCAGCTCGTCTAGCACCGGCGGCAGCATACTAATTAAGTCTTCGGATACGGCGTCCCCGTCCTCTAAAGCCTGTTTATAGTCCTCCATTTCGCTCACCAGCAGTTCAAATTTATTACCGCGCTTACTAGGCGCACGTTTATAAATATCGTTTATCGCGGCCATAACCAAAGGCCACTTTACTCTGCTCGATTGAACTTCGCCCTGCTTGTTTTTAAGATCGCAGCTATCAGCTATCTCAAATTTGATCTTTTCGCTAAGATCCTTGAGGCGAATCTCCAAATCCGCTTTTTCGCCATAAAGCCTTGTTAGACGTTTAAGCAGGTCTTTTGCCTGCTCGATCTGATCGTTATTTAAATTTTCCATCGGAACTCCTTTTAAAAATTTTCATCTTCTTGTTTTGTTAATTTGATTGCTGAATTTAACTTTAGATTTTCTCTAAGCTTCTTATCGGTTTTAGCGTTTAGCTCCGATAGGAATTTCAGCACAAAGCTATCAAAGTGTCTTCCATCTCTGGTGAGATTGAACACGAATTTGTAATATATCGTGATAGTGGCCATATAGATTAGAGCGGTGAAATCAAACGCGAGACCGCTCTTATGAATCAGATAGAATATCAATAGTGCAAGTATATTAAAACCCGTGCAAACAAGATACACTACACCCAATTTCAGCCGGTACTGCTCTTTATAGATTACGTTGAGTATTCGTTTTTTACGTAGTTCGTCATCTTCTTGCATGCTAAAAGTCCTTTTCGGCACGAATTAAAAAGCCGTTAAAAATTAGCTGTCGAAATTTATCCAGCTCGAAAGCTAAATTTATCCTGATCGACAGTATATCTTTAATAAGTATTTTTTCCTTTATAATTGTCGCATATTGCGCCTCATGCGTAGGAAATACGTCCGCGTGTTCTCTAGTCAAATCTTTAAGCGCGGAGGGTGAATTTGCAAAAAGCCCGCTAGCAAAAACCAAAGCTAAAGCTATTTTTTTCATAATATTTACCTCATCTTTTGCTCCTTTGTTATTTTTTACTCACGTTACTATCTAAATTTTGCGCTTTAGTTTTTTTCTCAATCTGCCTAGCTTTTAGATCCTCAATTTTAGCCTTTGATAACTCGACATCCCTATTAGCTTCCTCAAGCCTTCTTTCGGCCTCTTTAATCTTGGCTTCATCTCCGCTCTGTTTAGCTCTTTCAAGCTTCATTCGCGCCTCTTGCGCCTTCTCATAGGCTTTTTTATTAAGCTCTTTAGCCTTAATCATTTCATATTCCTCTTTGCTAACCTCTTTCAATACGGGCTGCACCTCTCCAGTTTCCGGATCTCGTCCTACGATCCTATCCATACTTACATAGTCGCCATCGTAAAGACCGATACCTTTGCCAATTAACCCTTCCCCAAATGCAACTGATCCAAAAAACAAAAAATACATCAAAACCAACTTTTTCATCTTAAACCTTTCATTAAAATTTTATGGTAATTATACCATAATTTCAAAGAAAAATACAATTTCATTGTAATATTTTACTATTAAATAGTATTTTATTACTATTTAATAGTATAGTTCTATCATAACTGAAAACTGTATTTCTCCAACTTTTGCCCTAGCTGCTCCGTAGCAAACCCCGCGGCGACGCTATCGTTTAGCCCGACCATTTTAAATAGCCAAGTCGGTGCTTTTAGGATTATGCTCCACATAATATACATCGAGCCTATCGCTCCTACGATCTTCAAGATCACTTGAAACGTAGTGATTACGGCAGTAAGCCAAAATTGACTTTGCAGCTCTCTAAGCACATTGAGCTGTTCTACCGCATATATCATAAATATATCATTAAAAAGCCCATAAATGAATATCGCAAAGTATAGAAATATTACGATCAAGATAGGCTTTAGAAATAGCGCAATACCTGTTACCAAAAACTCCGCTATTTTGTTGACCTTGCCGGTCGTAAGCGCAAATGCGGTTATAAACGGCGTAACATAGAAGTACTTTGCAAGTTCTATTATGTAGCCCAAAAACGCCAATGCTCCGGCAACGATCGCAACCGCCAAAGGCAATGAATTTAAAATATGACTATATATCAAGGCCGTTAAAATTGTCGCTAAAACAAAAGACCCCGCTTTTACCACTTTCCCTAGAATTTTGCCTAGCAGCGGCATCTTATCGGTAAACATCTTAATCGTATCGTCACTTAGAGTAAGGCCACTTAGTAATTCACCGGCACCAGGCAGCATCGTATAGCTTAAATTTCCCATTAACTTACCAGCGAGATTGCCGTCGGCTACCGCTGAGTCATCTATCCAGTTTGCAAGGACTTCAGGCATCCAGCTATCTTTGTTGCGCTCTATCTGATTTATTTTTGCTCGGTCTCTACTGGCTTTTTCTATATTGTTTTTGTTATCTTCAATAATTTTATTCGCAACGGAATTTTCTTCTATTGCGGATATATTTTCAATTAAAATAACCATTCCGGGCAATATCGTCGAGTTGATCCAGCCGAGCTCGTTTTGTCTTCGGCCTATACTTTCATCGATCTGTCGTAGATTAGAATTAAGCTCATTATTTCTTAGGTTTTTTTCAAGCGCTTCTAAAAATACTTGATTTTCTCGGTTAAGGCTATAAAAAGAGCTTAATCGATACTCTATGTATTGGCACCCTCGAAAAGTATATTTCTCATTTTCTATCCCTTTTGAATTGAGGTCAAATTTCTGCGTACCTTCCGGCGTATTTAGAAAGCTTGAGATATTTCTAAATCTATCTTGGCACTCCTTATACCCCTTCTCATAAGCAGAAATAATATTTGCATAGTTTTTTTTATTCTCCCGGTAGAGCTTTTCCTTCTCCCAAGTATATGCGCCTACGCTACCGTAAAGCTTTTGCATGTAGCTTTCCGCGCCCACGGTTCCTAACTTATCAGCAAAAGTATTGCTGAGCGAGGCGCCGGCGCGCATAATCTTTTGAATAGGCGTGGCAGTCATTCCGCTATCTTCAGGAATCGGCGTAAAAAAAGCGGCGAACGCCAGCACCGGAACTAAAAGAGTGTTGAGAATTTTCTGCTTTTCATTCGAGCTCTCCATCTTATTATTTGCGTTTCTAACGGCCATAACGGCAAAAAACCAACCGCCGATACAAACGAGTAGTATGTATTGCAGCGCGGTATATACCGCCGACATATTGGAAAAAAGTGTTGCATAATAGGCCAAATTTGCTTTATTGAGATTATTCGCCGTCGCGGTTAGCTCGCGCCTCCCTTGAACGTCTACCGTATTCGTTCCATATATGGCGCTCGGATTTTTAAGATGTAAGATCCCAGTAGTTTTTGTCTGAGAAAAGTCTACTACGGCGGGATCTAAGGTTACTACACCCGCAAGGAAGCGGGTAAGCGTCATCTGTTCCGGCTTATAGCCTAAGCTTGACCTATATGGCTTAATATCGCTTGATAAAAAACCATCATTTATCGTTTGATTGGTTTCATCGATGCAGGTGGTATTCTTCGTATTGGCATTAATTCCTAGCGTATTACTAAAATCATCTTTTGGAACGATGATACAAGAGGTAACTCCGCTTTGCGGATCAAAGCCTACGACCAGTGCCTTAAATTTAGGGTCGACCTGCCTGCATTGCGGCTTACACTCACTTTTTATAACGTCGTCGTTTGTAACGAATAGCTCTTTTTCGTTAATTTCGCCTTGGCTTATGACTTCATCGGCGCAGGTGCAGGAGATTAACGCAAAAACTAAAAATAAAAACATCCTCTTCATAAATCATCCTTTAGCGAATCAGTGCCTCTATCTCTTCGCGTGCGGCTCTTGCGTCAAATTTAGTGTTCATAATGATCGCTTTTTCAGCCGTTAAAGCTATAAGATCCTTTTTCTTGGCAAGCTCTTCATTCAAATCGCTTAAAATTTTCGCCTCTGTCCACATGCGCTTATTAATACGAAAAACGTTTTCGATCTTCACGTCCTCTCTGAGAATATCTATATACTCTCTAGTGGGGGTAGCAAGAAATTCTTTATTAAAAGCCAATTTTAAGGCCAAATCGGCTTTTTTGTGTGATTCATCTTCTAAATAACCTTGAACTTTTAAAACCTCCTGCTCCGCTATAGCCCTCATAGCATTTACGTCGGTAGTATTTTTCAACCTATTGCTTAGCATTACGCTAAATTTGTATGGAGAAAGCTCTACCGAAGTTTTTGTTGTGGCTTGAACGTTTAAAAACCTTATATTATCATATTCATCCGTATTTGCCGGTGCCCTTCCTACTATATCATCGATCGTTACCGTATCGATATTCTTTCTACCAAGGCTTTTGGCAATCCCTTTTATGAAATCGAGCTTCTCTTGATCGAATTGTAACAAAGCTGTATTCGCAGGGCTCTTCGCGGCAATAATTTTCTTAAAATCTCCGGGTTCTCCCGGCGCGTCGTAAGGCCTACCGCCTCCTCTTTTTTGGCCTAGGATAAAAATATCGCTATCGTCGCTTCCGATACCGCCCATTCCCTCGTATTTGCTTCTATTGGCGCAATACTCTCTAATAAATTCGGTATTCGCCCAAATGGAGCTGCCCCTTTTATGAAGCCCCGGGATATTCGGGGCTAGCGAACAAACGTTTAACCCCGCCTCCAGATCCGGTACCAAACTACAAATATCATAATTTCTTCCCGATAAATCGTAACATCTGCCTATAGGACTTTCTCTGATCTTATCTATCGTCCTTTGTAGAGCGTCTAGGCTATCGTTAATCTGATCTATCGTTCCGCCTATACCGCCCTTTTGCGTTTTACCCGGATTGACTCCTTCAAGCGGATTTGCGATTGCTACACTCAAGACTATGGCGCACGCCGCCAAAACATTTAAAATTTTCATCTCTCGCTCCTTCTCTCTAAATTTTGTGATTTCATTTTATGCCGCCTTCCTCTTTTCCTCATCAAGTCCTAGCTTTTTATATAACCTATACGCATCCATCAAAAACTGCTTTTTAGGGATATACTGCGTAATCGGTATAGGGCTATTCATTAATTTTAGTTCAAATGAGATCTTTTTGCCATATTTGGCTAAGCTGCTCTCCGTAGTAGCCGTCGCCCGGTACATCTTTCCATCATTAAAAACCATCATCTCGCCATTATTCATACCGATGACCTCCTCATGCTTAATTGCATCTTCCTTTTCAACCCTATAATGGTCTTCTGCGCCTATTTGACCTTTGACGCTTTCCCTTTTATCGGCGTAGTCCATATCGATAAAGCGGTTTTGCTTAATCATTTTGTTGTAAAGTTCCGTGGTCTCCGGGTGAATATTTTTCATCAAAATATGCGTTCCCGTGGTATCAAAAATTTCACGTCTTTCCAAGCTCTCGCTGCCGACTATTTTTCCTACGGAATCTATTTGCGCCGGGGATTGAAATATCGGAATGATTGAAATTCCTAAGGCGCGTGATTTTGACATAAGACGACCGAAGCCTTCTATGATATATGATCCTATCTCGTCAAACCAGCAAATAAAAGGAATTTTCGGCCCCACTGCCTTTTCGGCCTTTTCGGCTGCCACCCCTTTTATTAAGCCTAAAATCAACTTTCCAAGCTGTTTTGGTGTAGTATCGCTTGCCATAGTAGGAAGCGTAACGAAGATAAATTTATTTTTTTGCACGGCTTCCCACATCGAGATTGTTGGTGTCTGCGTATTAAACACGCGACCGTAATCGCTTTTTAGACTGGTAATAATATCAATCCAAGCTTGAGCTGCCATACCGGCATCATAAGCTCCCTGCTCCCCGTTTGATAAAGCCTCTTGCATTCTTTTTCTAATCTCTTCGGGATCCGCTTTTAGAAATTTCTCAAATTGCATCGATAGTGCCGTGCTGATATAGCTCACAAAATCATCCAACGCATTGCTTAGATAGACTTTGTCACGGTAGAGTATGGCGCTTTCGACCACAGCGGCGAAGGGAATAAGGCGCGATAGCTCGGAAAAGTCTAGCTTTAGATTTTCATTATCGCGCTGCCAAACAAGCAGCTTGAGGATATTTTTCATAAACCCCTTCTGTTTGGCTTTCCACTCGTTCTCTTCGCCTTCAAGTAGCGCGATTAAAATTTCGTATAGCGCTTCAGCGCTGCCGCTTAAAAGCGGGTTGATGGTATGAGTATGATCCATATCCAAAAAATTGATATGAATAAAATCATCCTCTCTGCCTATGGCAACGAAAAGAGCGTAAATTTCCTTTGCAAATTCAGCGGTGCCCTTACCGTCTACGCAGAGTCCTCCGCCATCGTTTAGAACGTGCTGCTCGATCATTCCTTTCATAAATACCGATTTGCCGGCGCCAATCGTGGCCATAATAAGCATGTGGCGCTTAAATTGCTCTGCACACAGCAGTAACGGCCGGACTATATTATTGGCTGCCCTAAACGATTTTAAAGCGCTGCCGTATAGGGTTTTGACTTCGTAGCCGATATTTATCAAGTAGTTTTTGCCCGGTTTGTTTTCGGTAATATTTTCGTTCTTTGCCTTGCGTACCTTATCTCTACCTATATATATCGTCAATACAAGCATTACGGAGGATGCGGCCGTGACCTTTGAAACAAAATTTAACGTAGGCGACGGATTGATGATCATAAAAACACTGGATATTATGCACGCAATAAAGACGGCATAGACGAAAAGCCGTATAGTCTCATCTTTTGCTATTAAGGACTTTAAATTTTCTCTATCCGGTTTAAAAATCCGTTCTTTAACGAATTCCACTTCAGCTGCCATTACCGCTCCTTCTTTTTGAATTTTTATTCGTATCGACGCTGGTCTTTTTTTCCGAATTCTTTGAAATTTCCGCCTTGATCTCTTCAACGGCGGAATAGTCTTCGACGTCATCAAGCTTTTTAGACTCATAAAATTCCCGTACCGCCGGGTTTTTAAAAACCATTCTTGCATTAAGATTTCTATCAGAATAGAATGTTATAATAGTCTTATTGGGGAGGGATAGTGGCGCAATTAGACCCTCCTCCCCAGCTTTTCTTTTATTATCTATAGTTACTCTAAATCTAACACCATCTGTGTCTTGCCATTCAAATACTTTTCCAGTTTTATTTTTATCTTCCAAAAATGGTTCTTTAAAAATTGCCATATAATTCCTTAGGCTTTTGCCCAAATTTAGTAATTCTTCTAGACTAATCTCCCCTATGGCTCCTTGTTTTAAATGATATTTTAGATGTTCTGCACCAATCCCCTTATCTCTTTTTTCATTATGCCATCCTTTAACATACATAATAACGGTATTGATAACTGCGTTTTCCACCATATCAATGTCGGAATTTAGCTTTACGGGCGTAGCTTTTTTGCCATTAAAAGTAACGTTATAAATTCCTAGTTTTTCTTTATCTTTCATTACAGATCCTCGTCTTCATTTGAGTTCATCGAATCATCCTTTGTTTCGTTTGCTTGAGCCTTTGTATATATAATATGCAGGTGCGGCTCGTCTTGATTGAAGTGATAGCCGCAAATAATCGCATCAAGCTCCAACGCGCCTATACAGAAATCAGCAAATTCCTTAAACGCTTTAAAAATTTCCTTTTTTGTATCGATGCCCTCTAGCATGCAAAGTTCTAAGATATTGTGGTATACGGTTATATTTTCCACTCTATCAAAACCGGCTTGCTGAATTTCTTTTAAAATTTGCACGTCGAGCTTATGCTTCATGGCTTCGCCTTGTAGCAATATCTCTTCACCCGGCCTATAATAGGCGTTAATTTGAGTTCGTTCATTGATATTTTTTGGAGTTGTATTGAAAAAATAGCCTAAAAAGTTCTTAGCGTGCAGATCGCTGCTAAAAACGGCATGAGGCGTCACCGCGAATTTAAGCCTTTTGGCTTTAATTAGTTTTCCGAATTCAAAGCTCATCTGTGGCCTCTTTATTTAGAATTTTCTCGTAAAAAGCAATGGTTTCTTCAATGCTTTCCGCGCTCGGAGATTCCTTATTTTCTCTGCTTAAAAGAAGCTGTTTAAGCTCTTTTTGTTCCTTAGTTTTTAAAAGCTCGGCCGCGTGCTTCTCCTCATCCAGCACCTCTTGCGGTATGAGATTTTTAAATAACGCATACTTAAAATATAAACCCGCGCCGTGCCTTTTTACGGAATTTAGATCCGCATTATCCAAGGCGCCGATCAATTCGCTTTGTGTGAAATTTCTTGCCAAAACTATCAAATTTGCGGTGCCTATATTGAAAGGCTTCGTAAATCTACACCATAGATCTATCAAAAAGTATTCCGCAATATTGTCGTTTTCCTTTAAAATTCCTTCATAATCTATCGGCATCTCGATAGAATCGTTAAATTCTTTGATTTTTTCATAAATTTTATTGTATAAATTTATCTTACTTATCTCGGCTAAATTTGAAAGCCTAGTAAGCTCTAAATCCCTCATCTCGTGAAAAATATTACTCGTAAGGTATTTTTCATCATTGCCATAAACTCTATAAAATTCCTTCGACGGCTTATTCAGATGTGTCTCCACTCTATCGCTTTTGATCTCCCTTCGATAGTTAAAAAAGTCGATGATCTTTTGAGAGGGTATATCCCAATAGCTCTCCTTCTTGGCCTTGATAAAATTTGACGCCAAAGTCTCTTTCATAGAAATGCTACTTTGATTTTTTTTGACTACCTTACGAACGTAGGAATAGAAATAGCCCGCCACAGCTATAAAAATGATATAAACCCAAGGGCTTGAATATTTTTCGTCATTTAGCAGGTAAGTGATCCAAATAATAATGATGCCTCCAAGCGCTATGGCTTTTGTAATTTTTGCCTCGTCTTTTGCGGCCGAATTCCCACTACCGAGCCAAAAAATCAAGCATACAATCGTAGCAAATATCGCAAGCCCCATTATTTTTCTCCCAAAAAGTCTGCATTATTGGTTTTTTGAATATTATTCTCGCGGATCGATATACCCTTTTGTAACAAAAAATTTATCTTTTTTTCGCTCACCAATCCGTCGGATTTGAGCTTTTGAATCTTCTCGAGTAGCTCATTTTGCTCGGCCAAAGCGGCGTTATATTCGATATACTTCTGCTCCAACTGTCGTTGAGCTTGCATATTTCTTGCGTAACTACGCTCTATATCCGCAATGGCCTGAGTTTTATTTATAAAAATTATGGGCTGGCACGGAACTTTATAGCATTTTGCATCCAGAATAGAAACTAGCAAAAGGCTTAAAAATATTAGAATTTTCATAATATCCCTCCGTCAAAATAAGAAGCGTCTTAGAAGGCGCTTCTTATAGTTATTTCGCGCTTAATGCCGACTTCCAGTATTCCCATACTACCTGAAGTCCTTTCATACTATCGCCCATTAGTATTCTACCCAAAACAGCATCGGCTAAAATACCGACGAAAGCGCCCAATACGCTGGCTACAACGCACGCAATGACAATTTTATAGGTATCGCCCTGCTGCTCGCTTTCCTTTTTGGATTGTTTAAAAGCTATGCCTAAACCCGTGAAAAATAAAATCACCGGAGCCCAAGCCATGGCAGCTCTCATACCGCTTCCAGATGTTGTTGAGACGGATGAGTCAAGGTTTTTAACTACATTGTCTACTCCGTCGAATTCCCCGGCTGCATAAGCTGCGCCTACTCCAAAAAGTAATAACGCAAAAAATATAATGCGTTTTTTCATTATAGATCCTTATCCTCCGGGCGCAGTGCGAATGTAATTCGCGTAAAAAACTCCGTATTTTCCAAATCAAGCTCTAGCGTATCGCCTTTAGCGTTCTTTAGCGTTTCTCCTTCAACGAGTTTTTTAATATCGTTTGCATTAAGCGTTCTACCAAAAGCTTTCTGATTATACGGGATATGAAATTCGCACTCACCGGTATTGAACCAATCTTTACCTTCTTTCTTCGGTTTATAGCCGTCGCAATAAACCATTTTATCGCCTTTTTTCAATGTTCCTTTTTTGCAAAGTGGGCATACAGTTGCCATTTTCTACTCCTTAAAAATTTATTTTAATAATTGCGATTGCCAATATTGGTGAATCGCAAAGAAAAGGTTTTTACCATCCGGCAAAAACAACGCCAAGCTAGCTATATACGCCCAAGCTACATATATAGTGCTTACGGCTATGAAGCTAACCATACTGAATACGATGACCCCGAGATAATCCTGCTTATAATTGTCCTTGTTGGCTTGGTAAACGCCGTAGCTAATCCCCAAGACGATCACCAAAATAGGCATATTATAAAGCACGATTCTGCCGATAGTCTGAACGAGCAAAAGAATTGAATATGCTCCTAGCGCGTCATTTGTTGCACCTCCTCCGGTTAGGGCAAATACGGCACTTCTGTCGCCAGCCCAAAAAATTCTAAAAATTTTATTCGTAATGTAATGATCCTCCTCTAAAATTGAAGTATAGGCAATATCAAGTATCTTGACGATTGCCATAAATAAAACGCAGGCCATAAAATGCACCGCGAAAGCAAGCATTACCGACCCCAAAATACTAAAGCCGCTCGTAGTGCTTTCCTTAGCCTTTAAAAAAGCTCGTATCAGCACGATCCCAAAAGGGAAAATGGCAAAAGCGAGCGCAGCGGCGCCGAATACCGTAGCGGTAGAAATTAGGTGCGAACCTGCGCTAAAGCTATCGTTCATTCTTCCGCCTTTGCAACTTTCGTAGGATCGGTATTGAAAAGTTTTTCTTCAAATTTGCTTACCGGCAACTTCAAATTAAAGACTCCTCTTGAATACCATACGCAAAGCTCATATTCATCGGTATTTTCAAGCCTATCTATGACATTCTGTCCGGGATTGAGAATTTTTTTGACTTCATCAATAAATTCACGCTTTTTATCGGGAGCTAAAAGAAAAATTCTAGTATCTATGTTTCCGATTATACGCTCCGGAATATGCACCAATTTTTGGGCGATCGAGATGAAATGAACCCCGTATTTTCTAGCTTCAAGTGCCAATTTATCGAACATTATCTCAAAATACGGTACTCTAAAATAGTTTGCAATCTCTTCTACGACATAAATTTTTTTAGAAACACTTAATCCCTGATACATTCTCATAACTGCATAGGATCTATCCTTGAGGTATGTTTTTTGAAAGGTGCTAACAAAAATAGGCACAAATAGGCTATTTTCTTTGAAATTATTGAGCTCCATACTCAAGAAATTCGCATTTACCGTATCCTCTGTATCAAAATTTGAAAAGAGGTTAAGCTTGTCGACATCGACAAGCTTTTTATGTAGGCCCTGAAAATTTTCCCTAATATCGTCCGGGATCTGTTGATTTTCGGACTGAATTTTTGCGTACTTAATAACATCAATCAAAAGAGGCTTTTTAAGAAATTCGAATTCATCTCCTAAATTTTTCAGATATTCATTTGCAGAAAAACCTCTTTTTAAAATTTTATCTTTTAAGTTTTGATTTTTTATATCTCGGACTCGATAGTCCTGATACTCTGCCCTGTCTCTTATACACATCTCCGAGCCCACGA
>CAUUKU010000054.1:0-14234 GCA_963545665.1 uncultured Campylobacter sp.
ATACTGATCGGTCTCGTGGGCTCGGAGATGTGTATAAGAGACAGATTCAACATTTTGCACAATGCGGTCGAAGCCAAAAACAACGGTAAAAAAATCTCGCATGCCGTTATGGCGAAAAGGCTCGGCGTATCGATGCGGACGTATCAGGACTGGCGCTTGGGCACGACCAAGCCGCAGGCCGCGACCGCGATATGTCAGATGCTCTGCGAGCTTGACGGCGACGACGCGGCATTTGTGCTACATAAAATAAAAAAACTGATAGGAGAGTGACGTGCAAAAGATTACTTTGCAGGAAAAAAGGGATTTAGATACGCTTTTTAACGTGCTTTACGTCAAAAAGCAATCAAAATTTATTGAGTTTTATAAGAGCGTTTTCAAAAAATTTTTCGACATTTTTAAGAGATAAAAACTTCGCGCCGCTAAATTAATCGCGATAGCGCATGAGCGGCGCACGACCACCCCGCGATCATTCCACGATGCCAATCTTCTAGCCGCGCGGCGCTTTGGGTTTGTTTCGACCTTTGCTCGTATAAAACCGCATGCGCTCGGGCTGCCTTGCCCTGCTTTTGTTACTGCTTGCGCTTCGTGCGCGTGATTTTAACGATCCAAGACGCCGTAAATTTCACCGCGCAGAGACAAAACCGCACAACTAGCGAGATAAAACCGCGCATGATCGCGCTAAATTTCATACCCTGCTTGTTCAAAATTATCCAGTTTGTGCCGTCAGCGCGGCTTTTATGCGCAACGCCCGCCGTCTTGCGCGCACCTGCCGTATCGTTTTATCGCGCGCTTTTTGAACCGTCTATAAAATTTTTATTTTGACGCTTAGCATTGTGCTGCAGAGCGCGTGTTTTTGTAATTTTACGCAAAGCTGCATCTGGGCAGCTCCGCTCTAAGCGCCGCACGTATTTAATTTATACGGCTCGTTTTAAGAATGCGGCACCGATCGGACCCGCTTGGTCGGTCTCGGGCGCGGTGAAATTAATTTATCTGGCCGTTTTGGACACGCTGCCGATTGGGTTTTTGCGCGCCGTCGCGGGTGCGGGCAAGCACATATCTATGTCTGCTTTAGAGCGCGGGCATATCGTTCCGGATCGCTCGGGAGGCGTGAAATTTAAAATTTTAAATCAGCGCGAAATCGCGTTTGAGCCGGCTTCATTCGGCATTTGAGCGACCGAGCGCAAAAGGTGCGCATCAAAGCGCGTGTATCAAGGCGAGCTAAATTTTATCAATATCGCCTGCACCGGCGGCTTTCCGGTCCTACATCGAGCTTCGTCCCGCTAAAAATTCTATCAAGATCGCCCGTGCCGCACTTGCTGTGTGAAATGCCGCCCTTAAAGGCCTGCTTCGGACCGCACGGCGCCTAGGATCGCCCGCTAGAGCCAAGCGAAAGTCGCTCGATCGCCGTACCCGTGCGACGGTCTTTGCAAAAGCGCAGAAAATTCCATTTTGAAATTTTAAAATCTAAACGTTAGCCGCGCCGCAAACTACGCGGCGGGCGAGCGGGATTAAAATTTTAAAATCCAAGCCCAAACGGCGAATTGTCCGCATCCAACAAGCTCGCGCTAAATATAATCGACATTTCGCCGAAGCTGCGCCGCCGAGACCTATTGCGGTCTCGTCGTGGTCCTGTCGCGACCTCAATGCGAGCCTCATTAAAATTTTGCCCAGACCCCGATGAGACATACTCCGTATGCGGATGCGACCGTACCGCGGCCCCGTATCTGATCTCATCAAAACGCCGTAAAATTTGCGGCTAAAATTTCTTCGCAATCTACCTATGATTCCATTTTGATTTATAAAATTCTATCGCTATCTAGACGGGACGGATCTTGCCAAGCTTCTATCGCGGTCGCGTCATAGCTCTGCACAGAGCGCTGCACAAGAATATCCGCTAAAATCTTATATCGTAGCCCATCGCGATCATACGGAATTTTACCGCGATCGAACCATGGCTTAGATGCGGCGGGTCGTGCCGAAATCCGAGCGCAACCAAGTCGTGATTTTACGATGCGGGCCTCGCCGAAATCTCGCCATCGCTCCGTCACGACGCGGTAAAATTTCATGCACGCAATCTAAATTAATAAATTTTAAAATTCTAGCCTTTGGATCTATTTTTGTCTTTTTTGCGTTTGCGAGAGGGGCTTTCCAGCTTGCGCCACGCCTCGCTTTTTTGGCTATCTTCCATTAAAATTATCTCTTTCGCGCCGCTGCGGACGAGAGCGGGATCGACTTTAAGCTCCTTAGGATCGATCTTTTCGGGGTAGTCGATGCGTGAGAGGATGCAGCGGAAGGCGTTTAGCCGCGCGATCTTTTTGTCATTGCTATCAAGGATCGTCCACGGCGCAAACTCGGTGTTTGAGGCAAGCAGCATCGAGTATTTCGCGAGCGTGTATTGATCCCACAGCTCCTGCGATCTGGCATCTACGGGCGAGATTTTGTATTGCTTCAGCGGGTCGGTGCGGCGCGCTTCGAAGCGCTTTTTTTGCTCCCCTTTGGAGACTGAGAAGTAAAATTTAAACAAAATTATCCCCGCGCCCACCAGCATCTCTTCAAATTTCGATACTTGACGCAAGAAATCTTTATGCTCGGCGTGGGTGCAAAAGCCCATCACGGGCTCGACCATCGCGCGGTTGTACCAGCTACGGTCGAATATCGCGATCTCTCCGCCGCTGGGTAGGTGCGCGACGTAGCGCTGGAAGTACCACTGCGTCTTTTCGACGTTGCTCGGCTTTTCGAGCGCCACGATGCGGCATCCGCGCGGGTTTAGGTGCTCGGTTAAACGCTTGATCGTGCCGCCTTTGCCCGCCGCGTCGCGCCCCTCCATCAAGATTAAAATTTTCAACCCTCTCTCTTTTACGAATTTTTGCAGCTTCAAAAGCTCGATCTGATATCTTTGCAGCAGCATCTCGTAGTCTTTGAGCGAGATTTTTTCGTATTTTGAGTTTTTAAATTCTATCTCTTTTAGCGCGGGCTCGCTCGTAGGGCTATTTATATCTTCGCTCATGTCGCCTCCTAAACGGTATAATTTTATAAAATTTTACTTTAAATTCCACTATGAATTCATTTTTATTACGTTAGAATTAGGCAAAAATTTCAAAGGATAAAATTTTGATAAAATCACTGTTTTTTGCGGCGCTATTTTTTCTAGGCTTGGGCGCCGAGCCTCTAAAACCCGCCGATGCGTTCAAGCTTAGCGCCGTAGCGGACGATGCGCGAGCCGAGCTGCGCTTTGAAGTCGCACAGGGCGTGTATCTCTACGCGGACGAGATCAAGCTGAAGCTTAAGCAAGGGGGTCTCGACATCACGGATCATGCCGTCTTCCCGAAGCCTAAGCCTTACAAAGAGTATAAAATTTACGACGGAAATTTTAGCGTCACCTTGCCGCTTGCGACGGTTTTAAACGGCGTCGATGCCGATAATTTCGCAATTGCCGGCGAGTTTAACGCCTGCACGACGGATAATTTCTGTTATCCGCCGCAAAGTTTCGGCTTTAAATTTAGCAAAACCAACGGCGGCTACATCGTTTCTCGCACTAGCGGCAGCGAGCTAGGCGGCGCTAAATTTTCAAATTTCTCCGCGCAAGGCCCGAGCGATAATTCCGGCGCAGGTGCCGCAAAAAATATATCCGCTCAAAGCGGCGCGATCGAAAGCGAATATGCAAGCGAGAACTCCGCGCAAACCGCCTCCGATCTGCCGCAGGAGAAAGAAATTTTAAGCGCATTCGAAAATAAAAATTTGCTCGCTTTAATAGCGCTGTTTTTCGGATACGGCGTTTTGCTATCGCTCACGCCGTGCGTGTATCCGCTCATACCGATACTTTCGTCGATTATCGTCGCCAAAACCGCCAAAAAATCGAGCGCGAAAGTTAGCTTTTTAGTAAGCCTCACCTACGTGCTCGGGATGGCGTTTTCATACGCGATAATAGGCGTTTTCGTTTCGATTTTTGGCGCGAATTTACAAGGCGCGCTGCAAACTCCCGCGGCGATCTTGTTCGTCTGCGCGATATTCGTAGCTCTTTCGTTTTCGATGTTCGGGTTTTACGAGATCAGATTGCCGACAAAGATTCAAAATTTCTTAAACCAAAAAAGCGAATCCAAAGGCGGCTTCATCGGGATTTTCATCATGGGCTTGATCTCGGCGCTTATTATTTCGCCGTGCGTGAGCGCTCCTCTTGCGGGCGCGCTGTTGTATATAGCGCAAAGCGGAAGTTTGGCGCTGGGCGCGGTCGCTCTTTTTGCGCTGGGGCTCGGAAACGGCGCGCTTTTGATCGCGATCGGCCTTGGCGGCGCGTTGCCTAGACCGGGCGCTTGGATGAACGAAATTCCTAAAATTTTCGGCTTTTTGCTGCTTTTCATGGCGGCTTGGATGGCGCGGAATATCAGCGGCGCAAATTTAACGCTACTGTTTTACGCGATTTTGGGCATCGTTTTTGCGGCGTATTTGGGGCTGTTTGAAAGCGGCACGCATAAAGTGCGCCGCGCCGTAGCCCTAATAATCGCGCTTTATTCGGCGCTGCTTTTGATCGGCTTTGCAAGCGGGGCGAAGAGCTTTACAAGACCGCTTGAGGGCTTGGCGCTAGGCGGCACGATAAGCACTCCCGCTTCGTCGCAAGGGCCCGCAAAACTCGCGCCTAGCTACAAAAAAATCGCGAGCTTGGATGAGCTGCAAAGCTTCGTAAAAAGCTCTAAAAAGCCCGTCATCGTGGATTTTTGGGCTAGTTGGTGCAAAAACTGCGAGTCGGTCGAGATCGCCTTTGATCAGACCGCGAGCGCGGGGCTACTAGAGGGCTTTGAGCTCGTAAAGATCGACGTTACGCAAAATAATGCGCAAGATAGGCAGATACAAAACGAGCTCAACGTCTTCGGACCGCCTACAATTTTATTTTTTAAAGACGGCGCGGAGATCAAAAATTTACGCCAAATCGGCAGCGTAAATTCCGAACAATTAGCTGAAATTTTAACCCAAATTTAGTGAAATTTCGCTAGATTTTCAGCTAAATTTCATTTCGAAGGAATTTGGCGATGATAAGTAAAAACAGAACGACGCGAGAAACGGACATCTCGCTGGATTTTGAGCTTTATGGGCGCGCGCAGACGCAGATAGATACCGGCATCGGCTTTTTCGATCATATGCTAAGTGCGCTGGCAAAGCATGCGTGGATAGATTTGAGCTTGCGCTGCAAGGGCGATTTGCAGGTCGATTTTCACCACAGCGTCGAGGACTGCGGCATCGTGCTGGGAAGCGCGATAAAAGAGGCGATCTATCCCGCGCAAAACATCGAGCGCTTCGGCGATAGCGTCGTCGTGATGGACGAAGCCGCCGTAAGCGCCGCGCTTGATTTTTCCAACCGCGCGTTTTTGGTTTTTGATTGTCCGAGCCTAAAGCGCGGCAAGATCGGCGAATTCGACGCCGAGCTCGTGGAGGAATTTTTTCGCGCTTTGGCTTTTAACGCGGGCATCACGCTGCATCTAAGCCAGATCCGAGGCGAAAATCTGCACCACGTAGCAGAAGCTGCGTTTAAGGCGTTCGCAGTCGCTTTTCGTCGTGCCGTAAGTATCAATGAGCGCGCCGGAGTGCCTAGCACAAAGGGCGTTTTGTAGCGCAGGCGCGCTAAATCGGCAAAATCCTTCGGCGCCTTAAATTTACTCGCCTCTCTAAACGGCGGCACGATCGCACCTTCGCTGCGCCTCTTCTGCCGCCCCGCCTCCGAGATGCGCTTTTGAAATTTCTTTCTCTGCCTCATTTTTCTGCGCGAAATTTTATAAAATACGTCTATTTCGCGACGGCTCGTAAAATTTTGTTTGAAATTTTATCCGCTTCATCTTTATAAATCTGCTCGCTTGGCATCCGCGTTTAAAATTTCATTTCAAATTCCGCCGTGGCGCGAGGATGATTTAAGCGCAATTTCATTCATAGATCGCGCTACCGAAGCGGTCCGCGCCGCGCTAAATCAAATGCGCGCGAGAAATGCGATCGAGGCTTTGGCGCGAGGCGTGAAATTTTATCGCAAAAGCGCAGCGGGAATAATTTTGTAAATTTAATTCTTTTTGATATTATGTCGCGTTAAAGCGGGCGCGTACCGGCGCCTACGATAATCCTTCAAGAAGGACGTCGCGCTTGCTGCGTGCGGCGATGCGGCGATAATGCGTGCGTCGCAAATGCGCCTGAATGCGTCGCGATAAACGTGCGCGTTCGGTGCGCCCTAGGCTCGTGAGCATATTTTGACGGTGCGTATTTCGCGGCTACCGCTACAAAATTTCACGAAATGTCGCGTTCGAAAAGTAGCGGTAGGCACGGGGCGGCGGATGGGCTTTTTGTCCGAGGCATGTCGCGGCATGTAGCGCTTCTCGGCGCCATGGGGGCTTGTGCGGATACGCCGGTTTGCGCCTTTGTGCGTCATCCGATTTAAATTTGAAGGGTAAAATGGGCTTTGCGGCTATGCTTTAACGCTAGCTTTGCCGTCGGCGGCGTCCTTTGCTCGGCTCATCGCGCGTTTGATGAAATTTATCAAATCAAAAGGCGAATCTAGACGCAGCAGAGATAAGAAATTTCTAATCTTCTTTGCGGTTGCGTTCATAGGCTTTGCGACTACGTCGTTTTGCTACGCGCCCGCAGCTCTTGAGCGTGCAGGCGTAGTTTTGGCGGGGTGCAGACTGCGGCGCATTTGCGCTTGTGATGCCGCGCGGTCATGCTATATGAAATTTCACGCTAGCGGCGCGCTAAAATGCCGCTTTGTATATTAAAATTTAAAGGTAAAAAATGAATAATTTTATATCGCTTATAGAACTTTTAAATCTACTGTTTTTGATCTGCTTTGTTTGGCTTGTCGTATGTTTGATTAAATTTATCAGATCAAAAGACGAGCCGGAGCGCCATAAAAGAGATAAAAAATTTCTAATTATTTCGGCGGTTGCGTTTTTGTGCGCTCTTGCTCCATTGGTGTATTTTGAGTGGCTGCCGGAGCTATTCATTTCAGTTTTGATCGCGCTGCCGATAATTTCGTTTATTTTCTTAATCGCGTATTTGGTAAAATTTATTAAATCCGATAAAAACGCGCCCGAGCGCCGCAGAAAGATTAGAAATCTCCTGATCCTCTCCGCGTTTTTGTTCATAATCTTTTCGGCCGCGCTGATAGGATATTTTTGGCTGCTTGCTAGCGCGCTTGCGCATATGTGAGGCCCAAAATGAGCGATAGGGCTTTTAAAAAGACGCTCGCCGCGATCTTTACGGCGTGGGCAATCAGCGTTTGCGCGCTAACCGCAGCGGCGCTGTATCTGCAGAGCAAATGCTCGATCATCTCCTATATCGCAAACGGAAACTAAGATGAAGCGCACATCTATCGTCATTTTGCTGCTGCTTGGCTTTGCGGCTTTCGATTTTGCGTTTTACAGCCTCGTCGTGAAGCGATACGTAAATCAAAGCAGCGCCGAGATGCAGGCCAAATCGATCGAGCTGCATAAATTCTTGCCGTTTGAGCAGGGCTCGCAGATCGTGCGCGCCAGCTCCGGCTTAAAACTTAGCGGCGATCTGCCGATAATCGACGGAGCAGCCGCGCTATATCCGGTATTTTCGGCATTCGTCGCGGCGAGCTATCCGAAGGACAGCGTGGAATTTGATGGGCAAAATTTCACGAGTGTTAGCAGGCTTAAATTTAGCAATACCCGCGGCGCATACAAGGCCATAAGCGACGGCGAAGCGGATCTAATCTTCGTCGCAGCCCCTTCGAAACAGCAGCTTGATTATGCGCAGGAAAAGGGCGCGCGCTTGCGCTTCGTGCCGATCGGGCTGGAGGCGTTCGTCTTTATCGTAAATGCGAATAACAAAGTTTCAAGCTTAAGCTTGGATCAGGTGCGAGGGATCTATTCGGGGGAGTTTGACGACTGGTCGCAGCTCGGCGGCGAGCACATGCGAATAGATGCCGTGCAGCGAAACGCGGGCAGCGGCAGCCAGAGCGCGTTTTTGAAATTTATGGGCGAGACACAACCTAAGCGCAAGATCACGGGCTTTTTCGGCAGTGCGATCGGCTTTTCGTTTCGCTACTACGTCGAGGGGATCGTGCAAAACGGCGGCGTGAAGATGCTTAGCCTAAACGGCGCGTATCCGAACAAAGAAAATATCGCTAGCCGCAAATACCCGCTCGTAGCTGAAATTTACGCGGTTTACGATGAAAACAACAAAAACGAAAATATCCGCACGCTGATAGATTGGATCCTTTCGCCGCAGGGGCAAAGCATCATCGAAAATAGCGGTTACGTGCCGATTAAAGGCTAAGATCGCGGCTTAAATTTATACGCCGTTTGCTAAAAATTCAGCCAAATTTTGTTAAAATCACAAAATTTCAAAAAACGGAAACAAAGTGATAAAGATCATATTTTTAGACGTCGACGGCTGTCTTAGCGACGGCGGGCTGTACCATTCAAACGGCGGCGAAGAGATGAAAAAATTTAACGTAAAAGACGGGTTCGGCATCCAGGAGTGGCAGCGGCTAGGGCTAAAGGTCGCGATCATCACCGGCAAAAGCTCGCAAATCGTCGCAAACCGTGCACGCGAGCTAAAGATCGATACGCTCTTTCAAGGCGAAAAAGACAAGCTCTCAAGGGCGGAGCAAATTTTAAAAAATTTTAACCTAAGCTTCGATGAGGCCGCTGCGATCGGCGATGATATAAATGATGCGAAGCTTTTAAATGCGGTCGCGATCAGCTTCAAACCCGCCGATGCGCTAAGCTCGCTAAAAGCGGACGTGGCGCTAAGCAAAAACGGCGGCTGCGGCGCGGTGCGCGAGATGATCGAAATACTCGTCGATAAAAACGGCATGCGCGAAGAGTGGAATAGCAAATGGCTGTAGTTTCGCAAGCGCGCGCGAGAATGCCTGCGAGGGGTAAAATTCTGCGCGGATCAAAGAGGACCGAGCGATGGTGATAAAAATTTTCTACGTCGCGATTGCGATCTTTTGCGTCGCGATGGTATTTTTAAGCGTGCAGACGCCGTATTTTAGCGATATGTTTAAAGACGATCTAAGCATTGCGAACATGGAGATGAGAAAGATCGTCGATTATCAGATCGGCGAGCGGGTGGATGCTAAATTTACCGCAGATAGCGGCACTCGCTATAAGGATCGCGACGAGTTTAAAAATTTCAAAGCCGAGGAGGCCACTTTGGATCTAAATCACACTTTGGTTTCAAAGACCGCGACGCGCACCGGCGAGCTGATAAAATTTAACGGCGACGCGCATTATGTAAATAGTAGCGGCTTTGACTACACGGCGCAGGAGATCATCTACGATACGAGCAGCAAGATCGTCCGTTCCGACGTGCCTTACGTGCTGCGCCAAGGCAATGACCGTGTCACGGGCGCAAGCATCAGCTACGACACCAAGACCAAACAAACAAACTCAAAAGGAATTCACGCATGGTACCAATTAAAAGATCAAAATTCTACAAATCCATATTCATTTTCGCGCTAGCCGTGGGCTCCTGCGCGCCTAGCCTCGGCGCTGCTCAGGAGCAGGTCGAGGTCACGGCGGATAATTTTTTCGCCGACGAGATCAAACAGATCAGCGTCCTGACGGGCAACGTCCGCATCAAAAAGGGCGCTTACGACACGTTAAATTCTAATAAACTCACCATCTATTTCGACGCCAAGCGCCAGCCTACCAAATACGTCGCGACGGGGAATGCAAATTTTAAAATTTTGCTCAATCAAAAGCACTACGACGGCAAGGGCGGCGTGCTGACCTATGATCCGACCGCCGAGGCCTACACGCTCGAGGGCAACGCCTACCTGCACGAAGCCGAGACGAAAAAGGAGGTCTTCGGCGATAAGATCATCGTAAATCGCAAAAAAGGCACCTACGAGGTCAAAAGCGGCGGCGGCGAGAAAAAGCCTGTCAAGCTTATCTTTCAAGTCGACGATCGGCAAAAATGATCGTTCCGATAAATGCTAAATTCTTGACCTCTGCCGCGAGCATCGCGGATGCGCCGAGCTTTGCGATGAGCGAAGTGGCGTTTTTAGGCCGCTCTAACGTCGGTAAAAGCAGCCTGATAAACGCGCTGTTGGCGCGAAAAGGGCTTGCCAAATCAAGCTCGACGCCGGGCAAAACGCAGCTGATAAATTTTTTCGACGTTGCGTTTCAAAGCGACGCACCGCTTGGTTTGCGAGATGAAATTTTAAATGTAAATTCCGGCGGCGCGAGCAATGATCGTAGTTTCGAGCAGGCTTGCGATACCTGCGAGGATGAGCTTTGTGCCGACGGCGGCAGCGAGGCATTTCATGATGATCATAGCGGCAGCAATGAGAAGGCACCTTGCGACGATCGCGATAGTGCGACGCTCCATGACGATCGCGATAACAGTGCGAGCGCGCATCTAAATTTAGCCGCTCAAAATTCTCTAAATTCTTCGCGAAATTCTTTAAATTTAAATACTCAAAATTTTTTAAATTCATCTGCTGAAAATCCTTTAAATTCAAATACGCAAAATTCTTTAAATTTAGCTGCCACGGACACTTTGTCTAAATCATCGGGCTCATTTGCTCGCGCCGAAAAAGATGCGAAATGTAAAGAAAAATTTTCGTTGATTTTTGTGGATTTACCGGGATTTGGATATGCAAAAGTTTCTAAAAAACTGCATCACATCTGGCAAAAAAATCTCGACGAATTTATCAAAAACCGCCTAGAAATCAAGCTTTTCGTCCATCTGATCGACGCGAGACAATTTGATCTAGCTATAGATAAAAATTTGCAAAACTATCTCGCTAGTTTTCTGCGCGGCGATCAAAAGGTCGTGAGGCTTTATACTAAGTGCGACAAGCTCAATCAAAGCGAGCGTACGAAGCTTTTAAGACACGATCCGCAGGCTGTTTTGGTCTCGACGCTAAAAGGCAGCGGGCTTGCGAAAGCGCGCGAAATCATCGTCCGCGGAGCCTTGGGATTATGAGATTTTTAAATTTAGACCCCTCTAGTTTCGCCGCGTTAAATTTTAAAATAATTAAATTTTATGTGCGAAATCGTTCGCGATATTTAAGACCTGAATTATTAAATTTCGCCGCTATTTTGGGCATTGCTGCGATATCAAAGGCTGCTTTTGGGGGCGTGCAAAATTTTGTTATCCGTTTTGCTGCGTGCCTAATTAGAAATTTAAATACCGATTTCGCCGCGGATAGTTTACTAAATTTAATTAATTTAATTTCGTCGACTACAGATCGCCGTTTGCAAGTCGCATCGGTTCAAAACGCGCATTCTATTTCGCCGCAAATTGCGCTAAAACCGAGGGACGATCTTAGATGATACGATTACAAAAAGCGCACCGGCGCGACATTTCGCGCACGCATAGCCTCGCGAAAGAGCAGACAAGCACTGCGATATTGCCGCGCGGCGATGATGAGATCGCGCCCGAAGCCTGCTTTCGCACGCCCGTACCCATGAGCGGGTTTAGTCAAAATTCTAATTGCTCGAAAGATTATAATTCAAATTTAAATGCGTATTTGGCGCATAGTTTAGCGTCTAAATTTAGAAATAATTCTACGCCTAATTTAAATGATTGCGATTTAAATTTGAAGCGTAATTTTATATCTAATCGCATGCAAAATTCCGCTAAAAATCGCGTGCGAAATTCTGCGCTGCAGCTTCGAGGGCGAGGCGCGTCCGGGGCGGTTACGGAAGCGCTATTCGGCGGGGCTAAATTTTACGAGCTAAAAAGTATATTCGCGCTTTCGTATCAAAAAAACTTTTTTAATCGTCTTTGCTCTAGCAAAATCCCAAATTATCGGCCTTTAGCGCAAAAAATTTGGATGGATCTCATAGGTCCTATAAACGCAAAAAGTTTCTCGCATGCAGCGAAATCGCACTAATTTATACATTGTAGCAGACGCTCTTTTTAGTGCGGGAGTTCTTTTCTATCTACTTCTAAGTGCGGTGTATAGAGGCCTGCCGCCGCTTATCGGCTTTTTTTTCACGACCTTGGTGGTGCTAAAATACGAAAGCGATGCGAAATTTAAAAAGCTCGGATTTAGCTGGTTTTTCTCTATTTTTTATCTATTTTGCGCCGAACAGATCCACGGATTTAACCTATTTAGCGTAGTTATCGCTTATTGTATTTTTTATTTCGTGATCTATGAAAACTCATTTAAATATATTAAATTTAGAAATTTTTTGATCTGTTTTTACGTCGTGATCGGCTATGCTTTGGTCTTTGCGACGAGCAACACTATCTCTGCGATCAAAAAGAGCGAGTACCTGCCGCTAAGCGGCGAGTATTTCAATTACATCGTGATTGAAATTTTGCTTGCTTTGCTCTTTTTTAAGGGGCGGTTGGTATGAGGCTGAAGTTCGTATTTGCTTTCGTGATACTATTTTTTAGCATGCTTTTGGTTAGAATTTATTATCTTTCGATTAAATCAAACGAATTCTACGAGCAGGTCGCTAAAAACAACGTCATCTCTACCGAATACATCCCGCCGGTGCGCGGTCAAATTTTAGATGTCAAAGGCCGCCCGCTCGCGATAAACAATCTCGGCTTTTCGCTATCGATCGCGCCGCACCTAAAAGACGGCGCGCTGCAAAGCGAGCTAAATAATATCTCGCGCTATTTCAAAGATCTCAACGTCACCGCGATGAGCAAGAGCTACAAGGACGCGAATTCCGCTTACAACCAAGACTTTATCGAAGTCGTGCCGTTTTTGGACTACAACGCCACGATAGAGCATTTCGCGAGCTTGAGCCTGCACGAAAATATTAAAATTTCGCCCGCTTCGCAGCGCTTTTATCCTTACGGCGCGCTTGCTTCGCACATCATCGGCTACGTAGGCCGCGCCAATAAAAAAGATATCCAAAACAACCCTCTAAGCGCGCTTACCGGATACAACGGCAGAAGCGGCGTCGAGGGGTATTATAACGAGCTTTTGCAGGGCAGCAAGGGCGAGCGCAAGACGAAGGTTACGGCGCTAAATCAGGTCGTAGAGGAGATCTCGATGCAAGAGCCCAGCAGTAGTGAAATTTCGCTTACCATCGATCTTGAGCTGCAAAAATACCTCGAGGAAATTTTTAAAGATAAAGACGGCGTAGCGATCGTGATAGATCTGCGCGACGGCGCTATCATCGCGGCGGGCAGCTTCCCCGAGTACGATCTAAACACCTTCGTAGGCGGAATTTCACAGGCGCAGTGGGACGAGCTGATAAAAGACCCGCGCCACCCTTTTACGAATAAGCTCGTAAACGGCCTCTATCCGCCGGGCTCTGTCATTAAGATGGCCGTGGGGATGAGCTTTTTAAACAGCGGCAAGATCAACGAAAACTGGAGCGTGTTTTGCGGCGGCGCGATAGAGCTGGGGGGGCGTAAATTTCGCTGCTGGAGGGGCTGGGGTCACGGGCGCGTGAGCCTGATTGAAGCGATCAAGGGCAGCTGCGACGTGTATTTTTACGAAGGCTCACTACTGGTGGGGATCGACTATATGTCGGCGTATCTGCAGCGCATGGGTTTCGGTAGCAAAACGGGCGTCGATCTGCCCAATGAGTTTGTAGGCACGATGCCTAATAAGGCCTGGAAAATGCAGAAATTTAAGCGCCCGTGGTATCAGGGCGAGACGGTCAACGCCTCGATCGGCCAGGGCGACGTGCTCGTCACCCCTATGCAGGTGGCTAAAAACACCGCTCAGATCGCCTCGGGCAAGGCTATCACGCCGCATTTTTTAAAAAGCATCGACGGTAAGCCGGTGGAATTTACCCCTACCGAGCTTTTTACGCCGAAAGAAAAGGCGCAGCTGCCCCTCGTGCGACGCGGGATGTATGAAGTCGGCAACAACCCCGACGGAGGCACCGCCTACAAGCTCATCCATACCGCAGTAGTGCCTCTAGCGGTCAAGACGGGCACCGCACAGGTCGTGGGCATCTCACAGACCGCCAAAAAGCGAATAAAAGAGGCCGATATGGACTACTTCCACCGCTCGCACGCCTGGATGACGAGCTTCGGACCGTACGACAAGCCGCAATACGCCGTAACCGTGCTAGTTGAACACGGCGGAGGAGGCGGAAGCGCGGCAGGACCTGTGATAATGCAAATCTACGAGAAACTCGCTCAGATGGGCTACATCGACGCCAATGCAACGACCAGCAAAGACAGCGCAAAGAAAACGAAGTAAGATGGAATTTTAAAATTATAAATTTTAGAATTCTACTCGTCTTTCGCGCTGTCTCTTATACACATCTCCGAGCCCACGAGACCGATCAGTATCTCGT
>CAUUKU010000055.1:0-14183 GCA_963545665.1 uncultured Campylobacter sp.
TACACTCGACTAGTCGTCGGCAGCGTCAGATGTGTATAAGAGACAGAAAATAGCAACGCTCCTTCTGTATGAATTTCGTGGAATATATGCAGTAAGTTTGCGGCGTTGATACTCTTTAATTTTATATATTAATGCGCAAACATATAGTCTTGAACCAAAAACTATGAGCTTCGTAATTTATAATACAAGTTAGTCTATGTTATACTATAAATTTATTGTTTCCTATAAACCTATCCAAATCAAAAGATCTTAAATAATATCCGATTCCCATAAATTGATAGTTATACTTATCATAAATACATAGTAATTTAAGCCTAGCGAAAGTATTTATTCTTAAATATCGTGTAATTATCTTAAAATTTTATCTTCGACGGCTCCATCGGCTTGCTGTAGAAGTAGCCCTGCATATACCTGATCCCCATCTCCTCTAAGATCATCGATATTTCGTGGTTTTCGACGTATTCGGCGATGAGCTCGTAGCCCTGCTTTTTCGCAAAGCCCGCGATCGTTTCGACGATGGCGCGCGAGTTTTTGTCGTTTGCGATGTTTTTGATGAGCGCTCCGTCGATCTTTATGTAATCCACGTCTAGCGTTAAAATTCTATAGTAGTTGGAGTATCCGCTGCCAAAATCGTCTATCGCGATGGTGCAGCCGTAGTTTTTAGCCACGGCGATGAAGCTGCGCAGGCTCTCGTAGTCGTCGAACTCCTCGCTTTCTAAAATTTCGATGAAGAGGTTTGAAGCGTTGGGGCTGGATGCGAGCTTGCGCTCTAGCAGCTCCTTGATGCCTTCGTTTGCGATGTCGAAATATGAAAGATTGATGCTAAATTTAGTGCCTGAGAAGCGGTCTAGCAGGCGAAACGCCTCGTCTATCACCACGCGCGTTAGCGGGATGTAGAGCGAGGTTTGCTTTGCGATATCGATAAACTCGCCCGGGCAGCGCGTCTTGCCGGAGCGGTCGATGAGGCGGATTAGGATTTCATACACCAGCGGGACGTGGTCGCTGTCGTTGGTGCCGTAGGTGTTGCCGCTCATATCTCTGCGCGTGATGTCGAAGATCGGCTGGACGAGGACGAAGACCTGATTTTTTTTGATCGCGTTTTGGATCGTGTTGATCATGATCTGGTTTTGCAGATACTTCTCCTCGATGACGTTTGGACGCGAGTAAAAGCCCACATGCTCGTTTTTGCCCTGCGCCTCATACATCGCCATAACCGCCTGAAATACTCTATTCGCGCCGCCGGCTACGTCGGCACGCTCGCTGACGCCTATCGTGACGTTTAAAGGCGCGGAAGCAAAGCCCTCGGTCGTGTGGAGGTTAAAGACCTTGTCAGTGAAGTATTTATTTATGATCTCCACGTCGCGAGTGATGTTTGAGCCCTCGTAAAATAGGCAAAACTCGTCGGATTGGATGCGGAAAATTTTAGCCTCGATCTCGTTTGATTCGATACACATCGCGAGCGTGCGCGCAAAGGAGCGCAGAATTTCATTCGTCGTCTCCGCCTTGTAAAAGAGCCGCAAATTTGCAAAATTTACGATCGTAAGATAGATCGCGATGCCCGTTTTCTCGGCGTTTATCAGCTCGTAAAGCGCCGCTTCGTTGCCCTTGCCCGTGAGGTGATCGATATAGACCTGATTGGTTAAGCTTTCCTTTGCTCCCGCAAGAGCCAGCCGCATGATCTCAAGCTCCGAAACGTCGCTTATGTAGAGCACGTACACGGGCGATTTTTGCGGCGCGGCGATATTTAAAATTTTAAAGTTCACGCTGATCTGCTCGCCGTTTTTGCGAGCGAGACGAAGGTCTTTGGCGTCTTTGTTCGCGAGGCTTAAAATTTCGCCGCGCTTATCCGCAGGCGCTAAAATTCCGACGTCCGCGCCCTTTAGCTCGCCCTGCTCGTAGCCCAGCAAACTAAGCGCTCTGGCGTTTGCGTAAAAAATTTCAAAATCCTCGTCCGCCAAAAGCACCCCCTCGCTCGCCTGCTCGCACAGCATACGATACGGCATCAGCGCGCGCTTAAAGCGCAGCGCGTTGGAATTTACGATGTAAGTAAGCAGCAAAAACGACAAAAAGATCGCCGTATAGATCATCGTCATCTGCGCGAACGAATCGTAAAATTCGTCGCTGGCGTAGGAAAATCGCTGGCGCAGGTTCGCAAAGCGCGCATTTAGCGGCGAGAGCCCGTCGGTGACGATGCGATTTTGCCGCTCGAAATTTTTCAGTATCTCGCGCGCGACGGCTATGAACGCGATCTCGTTCTGATCCGAAGCGCTTGCGCTATCTAGCGTGTTATTCAGCGCCGAAATTTCGGAGCGGTTTTTGTAATTAAGCGCTAAAATTTGCGAGTAGATTTTCGTTATCTGCGGGTTTTTGTCGTGCGAGAGGAATTTTTGCTCTAAACTTTGCAAAAGGACTAAATTTTGCGAATTTAGCGCGCCGAGCTCGTCTAGCAGGGCGATCTTTTCGCTAAACGCGCTCCTTATCGCCTCCACGTCGTTTAAAAGACCGCTTTGGGCGATGATCTTGTCGTTTTGTAAATTTTCTAAAATTTGATAGATGCCGCGCATGTCGGCGTTTGCGATCGAAAAATCCCGTCTGGCGTTTTTGACGTCGAAAAGGATATTTAAGCGGTTATCGGCGTTATCGATGAGGGCTAGTTCGCGCGAGACGGTGCCAAAGCCCGCCACGTCGCTAAGAGAGGAGAAATAGCGCGCCGCAAAGGCTATGCCTATCGCCATGATCGCGCTCATCAAAATCCACGTTATCTTATCTTTCATCCCGCTCGCTCCTTGGAATTTCGCCTCGCAGCGTGGCTAAAAAGCTTAGTAGCTCTTGCATCTGCGTCTCGCTTAGGTCGTATTTCAAAAGCTCCTTCGCGATACGTCCGACCGCCGCACGCAGGTCTTGCTCGCCGTTTATGTAGGGCGCGGTCTGCGTGATGTTTCGCAGGCTAGGTACGCGCCGCAGCTCGTATCCGTCCGCGGTGACGCGCACGCCGCCCGATCTTCGCGCTTCCGTCCTTTGCGCTCTATGCGCCGTTTGCACGCTCCAAAGCCCTTGCGTCTGCGTATTGCCGGGCTGCGCAGCGCCTTTGGGGCGGAGTTTGGCAAAGCTGCTAGTGCCCAAATTTACGCCGTTGTGGCATACCGAACACAGTCGCACGAATAGCACATAGCCCGCGTACTCGCGCTCGCTAAAGGCCTCCTCGCCGCGTAGAAACCGATCAAATTTAGAATTTATCGCGGTTTTGGATTTTAAAAACTCCGCTAGCGCGTCGATAAAATTTTCTATGTTCGCCTTGCCGTAAATTTTATAAAACGCCTCTTTGTAGGCCAAATTTTCGTTTATGATCTGCAAAATTTCATCTTCTTTCGCGCCTAGCTCTAGCTCGCTAAAAAGCGAAGTCAGGATCCTATCCTTAAGGCTTGCAAAGCCCTCTGCGCCCAGATACCGATCGATGTAGTAGGAATTTAGGATCGTAGGCACCTGGCCGTCTCGCACCGAAGCGCCCGAATCGTTTAGGTAAAAATTATGGCAGCTCTCGCAGGAGCGCCCGCTAAATTTCACCTCTTTAAAGATCATGCCGCCCAGCCGCGCCTTTTGCGGGTCGTATTTTGGCATCGCAAGCGGCGAGAAAAGATTGCCGCAAAGCCCCAAAAGCGGCGCCAGGCTAAATATAAAACAGCTTAAAGCTCGCTTCGATCTCATCGCTTATCATCCCGCCTTTAGCCCGCTTTTTCAAAAGCTCCTCGATCTCGCGCTCGCTAGCCTCCGCGCCGTCCATATGCAGGTGCCACGCGGCGTTTTGCACCGCCTCTTGCAGGCTGCGCTTTTGCTCGCGCCTCTCGGTTAAAATTTCGCTTTTAAATTTGATGTCGCGCGCGCCGAGCAGCGCCTCGAACTTTTCGGCGGCGGTAGCGAGTCTTTTATGCCCCGCGCCGAAGCGCTCAAAAAGCGGCGCAAGCATCGATGAATTGCGCTCGTTCGCCCAGTTTAGATAAATTTTGCGCTCGCCCAAAGCCAAAAACGCCTCAAAATCCTCCGTGCTTTTCAGCGCGGGGCTCATCGTAAGAAACGCGATGTCAAAAACTGCGGGAATTTTAAAATTTTTGCTCTCGCGGGTTTTGCTCGCGGCGTCTTTAAAATTTAAAACCTGCGCTTCTTGGGCTTGCAGGTTTGAAATTTCGCTTTGCGAGCGCGGATAAATTTTAAAATTTTCGCCCGCCGCGTCTGCAAAGCCATCGCGGCTCAACCGCTCGCAAAACTCCGCAAAGCTTAAATTTAATACGTTTTGCAAAGCGATGCCAAACTCCTCCGCGCTGCGCCTTAGCTCGCGCAACATCCCCTCCGAGCTATCGATCGCCGTTACTTTAGCGCCCAGCGACGCGAGATAAAGCGAGTAAACCCCCGTACCGGCGCCCACGTCGAGCACGCTTTTGCCCGCAAAGCTCACGTCCCAGCCGCGCAGTATCTCAAACACCCGCTTGCCGAAACTGCCCGGCTCGCCGCTAAATTTAGCGTAACTTTCGGACTTTTTATCCCAGCTATTTTCATCTGATTTTTCGCCGATTTTCTCCACCGCTAGCCTTTAAATTTTTTGTAATAATAGCAAAATTTGGCAATTTTTCCGAATTTGGGCTATAATAAATGCTTTCAAAATCTAGGCGAAAGGGCGTTCATGGCGGACGTGACGATAAGAAATTTAAACTTTGCTTACGAAAAACGCGAAATTTTAAAAGATATAAACTTAAACTATGAGCTGCGCGATTTTTTAGCGATTTTCGGGCCCAACGGCGGCGGCAAAAGCACCCTTTTGAAGCTACTTTTGGGGCTGCTGCGACCAAGCTCGGGCACGATCGAAATTTTAGGCAGATCGCCCGCGCTTGCCAGGGCGCAAATGGGCTACGTGCCGCAGTTCATCGCGATAAACAAAAGCTTTCCCATAAGCGTGCTCGAAGTCGTTTTAATGGGGCTGATAGATAAGAAAATTTTCGGCTTCTACTCAAAATCCGAGCGCGAGCAAGCTATGCAGGCTTTGGAGCGCGTAGGTATGCAGAGCTTAGCGGACTGCCGTATCAGCGAGCTTAGCGGCGGGCAGAGACAGCGCGTTTACATCGCGCGGGCGCTGTGCGCGAAGGCTAAAATTTTACTTCTTGATGAGCCGCTAGCAAGCATCGACACGATGGGACAGGTTCAAATTTACGAGCTTTTAAAATCCCTAAACGAGGGCGGCTGCGGCATAATTTTAATCAGCCACGACGTGCAGCTCGCGCTAAACTACGCAAACCGCGCGCTTTACATCACAAACGGCTCGGCGCACGCCCACGAGATCGATCCGGGAGGCAGAGCGGAATTTTTAGATCACCTGCGACGCGAGCACGGGCACTTCTGCGCCGTCGATCTCGCGCTTAACGAATGCTGCTGCAAGGAGGGCGAAAATGGCTGAAATTCTCTCCTACGACTTCATGCGAAATGCCCTTCTCGGCGGGCTTTTAGTCAGCATAGTCTGCGGCGTCGTGGGCTCTTTAGTCGTGATAAATCGCATGAGCTTCATCGCAGGCGGCATCGCACACGGCGCATACGGCGGCATCGGCATCGCGCTATTTTTAGGCATCTCGCCCGTGCTGGGAGCTAGCGTATTTGCGCTGTTTTTGGGACTGCTCATCGCCTACGTCACGCTGCGAAACACCGAGCGCTTCGACGCCGTAATCGGCGCGATATGGGCGTTTGGAATGGCGCTTGGGATAATCTTCGCCGATCTCACGCCCGGGTACAAATCCGATTTGATGAGCTTTTTATTCGGCTCGATCTTAGCGATAAATCACGAAAATTTAATCTTCATCGGCATTTGCGGCACGGCATTTGCGGCGCTTACGGCGTGCTTTTACAGGCAGTTTTTAGCGATCAGCTTCGATAAGGAATTCGCCCTGCTGCGCGGAGTGAATACGAGCGTCTTTTACTACGTCCTCGTAGTGATGGCGAGCCTCGCGGTGGTCGCGTCGATTCAGATCGTAGGACTAATCTTGGTAATCTCACTGATGACGATCCCGCCCTTTATCGCCGAAAAAATTTCAAAAAGCTTAGGCTCGATGATGGCGATAAGCTGCGCGCTATCGGCGCTTTTTTGCGCGGCGGGGCTTATTTTGAGCTTTAAGCTCAACCTAACCAGCGGCGCTTCGATAATCCTAGTCGCCTCGGTCTGCTTTTTCGCAAGCTCGATCTTTAGCAAACTTCGCGCCTAAAAGCCCGCCCAGCTCGCTAAGCAGAATGCCTGCGAGTATCAGCGCCGCGCCTAAAATTTGAAGCGCGCTTAGCTTCTCGCCGAAGGCATACCCCATTATGCCCGCGCTTACAGGCTCTAGCGCGAAAATCAGCACCGTTTTTATCTCGCTTACGCCGCGGTTTTGCGCCATCGTTTGGATCACAAACGCCGCGACGGTAGCAAAGATCGAGGTCAAAACCAGCGCGAAAACGAAATCGAAGCTCGGCGAAAAGATTAAATTTCCTAATACCTTTATCTCGCCTTCAAATTCCGCGTGCGGAGTGAAAACTGCCGCGATCAGCGCGCATACGCAGACGCAGATAAACTGCACGATCACAAAGCCGTAGAGATTGCTTTTGCGCGCGCAGACGCCGGTAAAGACGATGTGAAGCGCGTATGCAAACGCCGAAACGAGCGTCAGCCGCTCGCCTATGCCAAATCCCACTGCGCCGCTTGCTCCGCTTAAAAAATACAGCCCCAAAAGCGCCACGACCGCACCGCCAAAGGCGCTCGCACCGACCTTTTTGCCAAAAAACGCAAGCATCAAAAAGGGCACGATGACGACGTTTAGCCCCAAAATGAACGCCACCGTCGAGGAGAGCGCATAATCAAGCGCTATAGTCTGGCAGGAAAAATCGCAAAATAGCATCAGCCCGCAAAACACGCCCCGTCCTATCGTGCCGCGGTCAAATTTGACGCCGAAGCGCAGGCAGGCGAGGTAGGTAAAAATGCTCGCCGCCAAAAAGCGCCAAAATAAAAAGCTAAAAACGTCGCCGCTATGCAGCGCGCGCTGAACCGGCACGAAAGTGCATCCCCAAACGATCGCCACAAAAAGTAGCCCCAGATCCCACAGCCTGCTAGGCGGAACGGGATTTTGCGCATGGTTTTGCGCGGAATTGGAATTTCGCCCGAAACTCTGCGCGGAATTTGAGCTTTGCGTAAAGGCAGAATTTTGCGCGGCAGCAGGGCTCTGCGTAGAATTCGAGCTTTGCGCGAAATCGAAATTCTGCGCGGAATTTAAGCTTCGAGCGGAGCTAGAATTCTCTGCCGAATTAGATTTCTTCGCAAAATTCCGCGCCTTAAAATTTTTCAATCCAAAGCTCTGCGGCGTGCTAACGGAGCATGGATCGTTTGCAAGGGCCTCGGTAAAATTTTTCTTTGAGCGTCGCGTATGGGCGGCAGCGAGACTTTTTGCAGAGCTTAAATTTGGCTCGTTTGCGGCGCTTGCGCGGCTCGGCAAACTTACGCTATTTGCGCCGTCGCGAGTGAAATTTTTCGCAAAATTTAATATAAAATTTCGTTTAAAATTCCTCGCGGAATTTTCGCAAAGATTTATTACGAAGACTTTTGTGGAATTTAAAGCTTTATTTTCGGCGCAGTTCGGAATCTGCGCGGACTTTAAATTTAACGCAAGAGCCGCGGAGCTTAAAGCGGATTTTCTTTCAAGATTTTTGACGCGCAGGGCGTAATAAGGCGCGACGAGACTGCGTGCGGCGAAACCGGCCAAAGCGGGATAAAATTTTAAATTTCTTCCGCGGATGAAATTTAGCTCGGAGGCCGCGTCTTGAAATTTGAAATTTCTCTTGAGGCAGAGAACGGGAGCAAAATTCGCCGCATCGCCGCGCGCTGTGTTTTTTGCGCACGCAAATGCCGCATTTGAAGCAGAATTTAAAGCTGTGTTTTTCGCGCGCTCGCATGCCTGATTTGAGATAAAATTTAAAGCGGGTTTTGAATTAAAATTTTCTGCGAGCTCCGAGATAGAATTTTTCATAATTTGAAGTGAAATTTCGCCGAGATTTTAGTACGGTCGCGCCTATCTGGCCTTCTTTATCGCGTTTAAAATCGCGCCCGAGTTTTTGCGAAATTCCATTTCGTTTTTGCTTAAAAAATCAAAGCTCTCGTTGATGAGCGCGCTACTAAACTCGCTGCTAAAATCCTCGCCCGGCTCCTTGCCTACGGCATTTTTGTAGCTTTCGGCAAAGCCCGCATCCGAGCCCAAGCTGCGCGCGAGCGGCCTTAAAATTTCATAAATTTCATCAAAAGCGTTGGTGCGCAGATAGTGGCTAAATAGCACCTCTCCGCTCATCACCGCTTCGGTATCGGCCTCGGACATATCTTTGATTTTAGTAAGTATCAGATTTTTTAGCGGCTTGATCGCGGTGCCAAGCTTTTTGACGCACAATCGACGCATGTTTTGCACGGCGACGCTCTTTTTGCCTGCGCGTTCGGTAATGTAGCTAGGAAGATCAAGCTCGTAATCCTGCATGCCCGTGCGCTCGTATTCGCCCGCGGCACGCTCGATCAGGGTGCTTAGCGAGCTTTTGAAATTTTCGCTATCGCCCACGTTTGCGCTGATGACTACGTCCAGCCCCTTTACGGCGACCTCTTCCCAGCTTGCGACCGCCATGAATGGCAAAAGACAAAAGATTAAATTTTTAAGCAAGGTTTTTCCCTAATTAAAGATTGTTTATTTTATTTCCTAAATTTTAATGTATAATCAACGCTTTTATAACATTAAGAAGGGAGCCATGGAGCTTTTACTCATCGCTTTCGCGCTCGCGATGGACAGCGTCGCGCTTAGTATCTCAAACGGCGCGAAATATCCGAATTTCAAATTTGCGCAGATCGCGCGCGTCGCGTTTTTCTACGCGGCCGCTCAGTTCATAATGCCGCTTGCGGGCTACGTTTTGGGGATAAATTTCGTAAAATTTATCGCGCAGATCGATCACTTCGTCGCGTTTGGAATTTTATCGTTTTTAGGCATTAAGATGATTACAGAATCCCGCCGCGAGCAGGACGAGCCTGTTCTGCGTTTAAGCACGAAGGAACTGGTGCTGGGCGCGATCGCCACCAGCATCGACGCGATGGCCGTGGGCGTGACCTTCGCGTTCGGCGAGATAAACATCCTCTACGCCTGTTGCATAATCGGGCTCGTCTGCTTCGCGCTGTGCGTCGCGGCATGCTACGCAGGCAAGCTAACGGGCGAATATCTGCACTCAAAGGCGCTCGTTTTAGGCGGCGCGATTTTGATCCTAATCGGGATTAAAATTTTGCTCTCACACCTCGGCGTTATCGATATTTAGCGACTTTTAAGCGCCGCTTTGCGATAATTTTTAAAACTAATCCGCAGGAGCGAAAATGAAAAATTTAATAAACTTAAGCGGCGGCGATCGCCTAAATTTGCGCGTGCAGGGCCAAATTTTACTTAGCGAGAGCATCAAAAACGGCAAAACTAGGCAGACGCAAAAGGAGTTTGCTAGCGCTGGCGAAGCGCAAAAAGCCTGCATAAAAAAGGAGTGGGAGAGCCTAAAGAAGGGCTATGTCCTGCAAAACGCGGGCGCAAAAGCGGGCGAAGCGAGTTTGCACGTCTACATCGGCGGCGGATACACGGGCGCGCTAGCATTTGCGGGCGCAGAAGGCGAGCTTTTCGTCTATAAATGCGGCGGCTACAAAGAGGGCGGCGCGCTGGATGATTTTCTAATCAAGCTGGACGCGAGCGGCGCCGTAAAGCAGCAGACCCTCTTGCCAAAGCCGCTTGCATGGCAGGCGGTGCTCGCGGGTGAGATTTTGCTTTTGGATCTGGATCATTTTATCCTTAAATTTGACCCGGCGAGCGGCGAATTTAGCGATATTTCTAAAGATATGAGCTTTAAAAATAGCAAAGAATTTACGAGTTTCGTTTGCGCTGCGAAAGATACGGCGGCATTTGCGATGTTTGGTCAAATTTTTACTTTTCGCGGCGGCGAGATTTCGCCTCTGGCCGAATACAAATCCGAAATGAAAAGTTACACGCCGATCTTGTGCGCCGCGCTCGACGCTGACGGCACGCGACTTGTGCTTCATTGCAAGCAAAACGAGATTAAAATTTTAAGCACGCTAAGCGGCGAAATTTTAAATAAAATAAAAGGCAATTTCGGCATTTTTGATAAAATTTGTTTTTTAGCGGACGGCTCGATATTAGGCAAGGAGCGCTATACGGGCAAGCTAATTTGCCTTGACGCTACAAGCGGCGAGCGACTTAATCCTGCATGGTTGCGGGACGAATGCGCCGAGGCGGACGAGCTTTGCATTAGCGAGGACGGTTCGAGGCTCGCGCTAATTAGCTACGACAAAGCCCGCATCATCGATCTAAAAAGCGGAAAATTGCAGCTTAGCTTTGAGCTCTCACACGTCGTGAAGCGCTGCGAAGCGAAATTTAAGCGCATAAATGACGAGGAATTTTTGGCCGTGCGCACCGACTACGGCTGCTTTAGCCTATATCGCGTTTAAATTCTACCGAGCCCGCCATAGGCCCGATAAAAGATATTTTCGCGGCTTTAAAGCGCGCATGGCTTGCATACATCGCACGACTTTGGTCTTTTAAAATCTTACCGCGATGTTGCCGCTTTATGTCGATGTATCGCGGCTTTACGTTAAGAAAATGCAGATTTGCATGAAAATATTAAAATTTTAAGCGCCAATTTTACTCCCGAACTCACGCCGTGCCGCACGCCCAAAAACATAAAATTTCAAAATTCAAAAGCTAAAATTTCATAAAAGCGATCGGCCTCAAATTTGAAACCGTCGCCTAGGAATTCTAAATTAACTCAAATTTCAAAATTTACAAAGGCCCTCTATTTTTTGCCCACCAGAAGCTTTGAGCTGCCTAACATCAGCCATTTGGCTTCGCGCGGGCCCATAAAAAGCCCCTGCGTCGTATCTATAAGCTCGACCCGCTCGTAGCCCTGCTCCTTAAGACGTGCGATGAAAGCGTCCATGTCGCCGTAGTTTCCGCGCGAAAAAAGATCGTGGATTGCGAAGCTGCCGCCCTTTTTAAGCACGCGGAGCGTCTCTAAAAGCAGCTCTTGGCGGTTCTTGCGCATGATGTTGTGATAGACGTAGTTGCTTGTAACCGCATCGAAGCTGTCGTCCTCAAAGGGCAGCTGCGTGGCGTCGGCCTGCTCGAAGCTAGTGTTTTGCACCCCTTCGGCGTGCGCGTTGGATTCGCACAGCTGTTTGTTAAAAGACGCGTACTCAAAGCCCCAGCGATCGACGCCCAGCACCGATGCGTGCGGGTTGCGCTTAGCCACGGCGATCGTTAGCGCGCCGCTACCGCAGCCCACGTCCAGCCCGCGCCCGCCCTCGGGTAGATCCACGTATTTCGCCGTGCCCTCTACGATCGCGCGAGAGAGCTGACGCTTGCCGCCGTAATCAAACGCGCGGTACCACACGACGCAGTAGATCGTAAAGCCGATCAAAAACAGCGCCGCTGCGCCGAAAAGCCCCGCAAGAAACCACCTCAGCACGCCGCCCACGAAGGCACCGCAAACGCCGAAAATCAAAAACAAAACTAACGCTACGCCCGCACCCGCGGCAAAGCTCGCGATCATGCCCTTAGGCACCCAGTTTTTATAGTCCGGTTTCATCTTCGCTCCTTTTATTAAATTTAATCCCGCGGCGACAAAGCTCGCGCTTCGCCGCAAGAAATTTCGCAAGCTCTAAATTAGAGCAGCGCAGATAAATTCCAGCGCCGCTAGAGATGAATTTTACACCGCAAAAGTTAAATTTAGCGCGCCGCGGATGAAATTTCAACACCGCACGGCTAAATTCTACCCCGCTGCGGATAAAATTTCGGCGAGCGCAAAATGTACTAACGCGGGTAAATTTCACGCTCCTGCCCCGCTATCGTGCCGCAAAAGGACGAGCGCGGGTAAAATTTCACGCAAAACGCAAGATCAAAAGCCCGCGCGATCTCGTAGATAAAATTTCAACGCTACGCAGGCGCCGCCTTGCTAATAGCTCCATTTAAACTCGGCGTAATAATTGCGCCCCGGCGCGGGATCGTAAATATCGGCGCGCTTGTTTTGGCTGTAATTATACTTTTCGTCGAATAAATTTTTCACGCCCGCATTTACCGAAAAACTGTGCGGAAATCTATAGCTCAAGCCCGCATCCACGACGGTGCGCGAGTTTATCCTGTCTTGATTTACGTCGCGCGCGCTCGAAAAATACTTAATGTCGCTCATGATCGTTAGGTTTTTGATCGGGTCGTAATCGATACCCAAAACAAACTTGCCCTTCTCTACGAGCGGTACGCGCTTGCCTTTGTTTTTGCCCGATTTGATTTTGGCGTCGACGTAGGAGAAGGTCTCGGTAAGTCTTAAATTTGAAAGCAAATTCTGCTCCGCATAGAGCTCGGCGCCCCTTCTGCGCGTCTGATCGATATTGATAAAGTGCCATCCGTCGCCAATGCCCCTGCCGCGCAGCTCGTTTACGATCTCGTTTTTAGTATCGGTCCAAAACACCGTCGCGCTAAGATACTGCCCGAAGATCAGATCTTTCATGCCGATCTCGTAGGTTTTGAAGGTCTCGGATTTGAGATTGTTTAGCACGTAAGGGCCGTTGGGGCCGACTTTGTCGATGAGCTGATTAGGGCCCGGGGAGATGTAGCCGCGCTCAAATTTAAAATAGACGTTACCGTCTTTAGAATAATTAAAATTCGGCGTGATCTCAAAGGCGTAGTTATTTTTATCGTCCGTTACGTGCGTGCTATCTTGTCTGCGAGAGACGATGCGCCCCATCCTGCTTATCGTCGTAGTGACCTCGCGATCTACTTTGTAGTCGGCGCGCTCGAACCGCCCGCCCGCACTTAGCGAAAACAGCTCGGTGAAGTTGTGCTTTTGCAGCGCATAGACCGAATGGGTAAGTTTTTGCATATCAAAGATCGTAAGCTGCGTCAGACTTACCCTCGGATTTGAGGTGGTAAAATCGATCTTGCGAAAACCGCTATTTTTGAGATAGTCGTATCCCGCTATGAACTCGCCGCTATCGTAGTCGTATTTGCCTTTTAAATTCCCGCCCTGCTTTTTATCTTTCATGATAAAGCCTTTTTGGCGGATCTTGATATCTTGATAATACGGCAACACGCTCAGCTCGAAGCTATCGCCGAATTTTACGACGTAGTTTAGATCAAAATTCGCTCGCTCGCTTTTGGTAAAGGATCTATTGCCGCCTTGCTGTCTGCGGTCCTGCCTAAGCTCCGCCAGCCCCAGCGTCGGCACGCTGTATGTTTTGGCGCGGAAAAAGCTCGGATTAAAAGAGAGGCTTTGATCGTCGGAAATTTTATAATGAAGCCCGAACGAAGCGTAATGCCCCCTGTCTCTTTCGCCTTTGCGATATCCGTGCTGATCAAAGCCCTTTATTGCGGTTTTTAGAAACAAATTCTCCGTTACGTTGCCGCCCACGCCGAAATTCAGATCTTTGTAATTATACGATGCGATCTTGCTTGAAATATTGGCGTAAAGGTCCTTGGCGCCCTTTTTCGTGATGATGTTTATCACGCCGCCGCTAGTGCCGCTACCGTAAAGCACGCTACCGCCTCCCGGGATGATCTCGACGCGCTCGATATCTTCGATCGGTACGAGATCGATCGGGATAGTCGTAGGCGTGGTGTCGATCATATTGAGCGCGACGCCGTTGAGAAGGACCTTCACCGAGGTATTCGCCTTCGCGCCCTGACCGCGCAGATCGACCGTCCTGCCGTTGAAGCTAACGCCCGGCGCTTTTTCTAGAATTTCGCGCAGATCACGATAACCGCGGTTTTCCATATCCTCCGAGCCGATGACGGACACATTGCGGACCTCATTTTTAAGCGTATCCTCAAAGCCCGTCGCGGTAACTACGATGGTACCGAGCTTTGTAGCGCTTTCGCGCGTAGGACTTTCAGAATTTGAAAGACTTGCGGAGCTTGCGAAACTCTGATCGTCTGCGGCACTTTTCGGTGCGACAGAGCTTGCGACGGTGGCGTTATTTTCGGCCGCACTCACAAACTGTGCGGCGCAGAAGCTTAGCGCGATCGCGGCGCCTAACGGGAAAAATCTTTGAAGCATTACATTCCTTTTCTTTTTATAATTTTGCGAACAAATCGCAAATAAGACATTATATG
>CAUUKU010000056.1:0-14117 GCA_963545665.1 uncultured Campylobacter sp.
CGTATAAATTATACAGAATATTTCATAAAATAAACATAAAATTTTATAAAATTTCACACACTTTCAAACGAGGAAAAAACTTGATTTGTACTGCGTCCGGTTAAAATTTTGCTTTAGATCGCAAAATGGTTTATAGCGCGATCCGCGCAGGGCCGTGACGTATATACGGCGGCGTAACCCGCAGTAGCATCCATAGCGTAGCACATCTCCGCAGCGAGTAAGTTTGTGGTATTCCGCAGCGCAATATGCGGTCGATGTGCGATAAAGCTGCGTCGTAGCAGGACTTTCAGCGCCTGGCGATGGAATTTGCCGCTTTTTTATGGCAGCAGTGAAATTAAAATTTTGTGAGCCAAAATTTTAAACAGAGCGCAGTGCCGACTTGAAAAGCGAAAACCGAATGTTACAACCAAGCTCATCAAAATTAAAAACATAGAAAACAATTTTGGGCGCGATGTTAAAATTTACCGCTAAAGTCCCAATTTTACGATTATGTAGATAAATGTAGATTTTGTGCATACGCCGCGCACCTCATCGTCTTGCGGCGCTTCAAAGGACGCCTCGTCGTTATGTATATCGGAATTTAACGCGCAAAGCGCTAACATATAAATCACAAATTTTCACCGAGCAAGGCATGGGTGTCGCCATAAATTTAGCAGCCGTGTAGTATGAATGCTAAAATTTTATAAAATTTATACATAAACCTTGACATCTTGCCACTCAATGTTGTATAATACTAGCAATCTCACCGAAAGAGTGCTAAAAATGAAAACGAATAAACGCGATCTGATCCTGGAATCCATCATTTCAGCCTATCTCGACAGCAACACCCCGATCGGCTCTTCCGAGCTTGGCGAGCGCATGGGCGTGGCGATGTCGGCATCTACGATCCGCATTTATTTCAAGCGCCTAAGCGACGAGGGGGCGCTCAAGCAGCTTCACGTAAGCGGCGGCAGGATCCCTACGGTCGCGACGATGCAGGATTACTGGCGCGCCAGACTTGATTTTGACGATGAGATTATCATCGACGAGGGACGAAATTTAGAAGCGGTGCTAGAGGATTTTGAAATTTACTGCATGATCTTTAGCGCCGAAAACGAAGCCCTAAGCGAGGTCATCAATCACGACGATAGATTTATCATCCTCGTTTTTGGCGGCGACGAGGTCATCTTAAAATACGATCTTAGAATTTTTAAATTCCTTTCAAATTTAATAGGGATCTCGCTCGGCGATCTGGAGCTAGCCTCGATGCAGATTGGTCTGCGCGAGCTTAGCACCAAGATCAGGGAGCTAAAAAATTCTAAAATCGAATTTCTTTGCAACGAGGTTGTGGCGTATAAAATTTTCAAAGACGAGCGGTTTAAAATTTTACTAAACCCCTCGATCGCCGTAAATTTTACGAAAAATTTGATCTTCGCGCCCTATTTCGAACACGGATTTATGGGGATCAAATGCCCGGTAAAATTCGAAGGCAAGGACGCCACGATGATCTGCGCAGGCAGCGTTTATGAGGACTACGAGAAATTTTTTAATTACGCTAAAGGAGTAGCATGAGCCATAAATTTAAAGAGCACGACGAGAAAAACAGGGCGTGCGAGAGTGAAGAAAAAGAGGTTTGCGAGCAGTGCGCGCCCGAAGCGAGCGAGCCGCAAGATGCACAGGCGTGCGACGATACCGATGCGCAGATATTAAAGCTTCAAAACGAGCTAAGCGAGATCACCGATAAATTTTACCGCGCCAGCGCAGATTTCGAAAATCTCAAAAAGCGTATGGAGAAGGAAAAAGATAGCGCGGTTTCTTACGCTAGCGAGGGCTTTGCGAAGGATCTGCTGCCGATCATCGACGCGCTTGAAGAGGCCGCCAAAATCGACGTAGAGGGCAACGAGCTGGCAGATAAGATCGAAACCGGCGTAAAGCAGTGCATAGGTCTCTTTACGAAGGCGTTTGAGAAATACGGCATCGTGCCGATAGCGACGGACGGGAGATTTGATCCTAGCGTGCACAACGCGATCTCGATGATCGAGGCGGAGGGCGCAAACTCGGGCGATATAGTTCAAGTCTATCAAAAAGGATATATGTATAAGCAGCGCGTTTTGCGCGCCGCTATGGTAGTGGTGGCGAAATGATCGCCCAAAACGTAGCGTAAATTTAGCGCTATAAATTTAAAGATAAAATTTAACATAAAGGATAAACAAATGGCAAAAGTCATAGGCATCGACCTAGGAACGACAAACTCGTGCGTAAGCATATTTGAACGCGGCGAGAGCAAGATCATACCGAACAAAGAGGGCAAAAACACCACTCCGTCGGTAGTCGCTTTCACCGACAAAGGCGAGGTTTTAGTAGGCGACAGCGCCAAGCGCCAAGCAGTCACCAACCCAGAAAAGACGATCTACTCGATCAAGCGCATAATGGGCCTTATGATGAATGAGAAAAACGCCCAGGAAGCCAAAAAGCGCCTGCCGTATAAGGTCATCGACCGAAACGGCGCCTGCGCGGTAGAGATCGCGGGCAAGGTCTATACGCCGCAAGAAATTTCAGCCAAGGTGCTGATCAAGCAAAAAGAGGACGCCGAGGCGTTTTTGGGCGAGCCCGTCGTAGATGCGGTCATCACCGTGCCTGCGTATTTCAACGACAGCCAAAGAAAGGCGACGAAAGAAGCGGGAACGATCGCGGGTCTAAACGTGCTTCGCATCATCAACGAGCCGACCGCGGCGGCGCTTGCGTATGGGCTGGATAAAAAAGAATCCGAAAAGATCGTGGTTTACGATCTAGGCGGCGGCACATTCGACGTAACCGTGCTTGAAACCGGCGATAGCGTCGTAGAGGTCCTATCTACGGGCGGTAATGCGTTTTTGGGCGGAGATGATTTCGATAACAAGCTGATCGACTTTTTAAGCGCGGAATTCCAATCCGAAAGCGGCATCGATCTACGCGGCGACGTTATGGCTATGCAGCGCCTAAAAGAGGCTGCGGAAAACGCCAAAAAAGAGCTAAGCAGCGCGATGGAAACGACGGTAAATTTACCTTTCATCACCGCAGACGCCACTGGACCAAAGCACCTGATGAAAACCATCACCAGGGCTAAATTTGAAAGCATGATCGAATCGCTTGTAGGCGAGACTATAAGCACGCTCAAAAGGGTCGTAAGCGATGCGGGGTTAAGTATGAACGACATAAAAGAAGTCGTCATGGTGGGCGGCTCGACGCGCGTGCCTTTGGTGCAAGAGGAGGTCAAAAAGGCTTTCGGCAAGGAGCTAAATAAGAGCGTAAACCCTGACGAAGTCGTAGCAATCGGCGCGGCGATCCAGGGCGCGGTCATCAAAGGCGACGTAAAAGACGTGCTACTGCTCGACGTCACTCCGCTAAGCCTCGGCATCGAAACCCTAGGCGGCGTAATGACCAAGATCATCGAGAAGGGAACTACGATACCGACGAAAAAATCTCAAACCTTCTCGACTGCAGAGGATAACCAAAGCGCCGTTACGATCAACGTCTTGCAGGGCGAGCGCGAGTTCGCGAAGGACAACAAATCGCTAGGAAATTTCAATCTTGAAGGCATCATGCCCGCTCCTCGCGGCGTGCCGCAGATCGAGGTGGAATTTAACATCGACGCGAACGGAATTTTAACCGTTTCGGCAAAAGACAAAGCCACCGGCAAGGCAACCGACATCCGCATCACCGGCTCAAGCGGTTTAAGCGACGCCGAAATCGATAAGATGGTAAAGGACGCCGAGCTTCACAAAGAGGAAGACAACAAGCGCAAAGAGACCGTCGAAGCGCGCAACCAAGCCGATAGCATCGCGCATCAAACCGAAAAGAGCCTAAGCGAGATGGGCGAGAAGGTGCCGGGCGATCTACGCGCTAAGATCGAGGGCGCGCTAAACGATCTAAAAGCCGTGCTAAAGGATGAAAACGCGAGCAAGGAAGCGATAAGCTCCAAAGTAGAAGCCCTAAGCAAAGCCGCCGAGGATCTATACAAGGCCGCTAGCGCAAATCAGGGCGGATCGCAAAGCGGCAGTGCAAACGGCGGCAAAAAAGACGACGACGTCATCGACGCCGAAGTCGAATAGCTCGCTCACGCAAAGTGAAATTTTATAACCGCGCGCCCGGTAGTTTTGCCTGCGCTTAAAAGGTAATTTCACCGGCACGCAGCAGAAGCGGCCCTGCAAACCGCGCATAAAATTTCACAGCTTCAAAAGCTCGGGCGTTTTTCATACGCCCGAGCTTAACCGCAACTTCAAAATTTAATTCTTAACAAACTAAAATTTTGAGCCGCGTGCAAATACGGCTAAATTTTGCGCGCGGAAAAATGTCTAAATTTAAAGGCGCGCAGATTGATTTATGAAAAAGCAAAAGCCCAAAGGCTGCGTTTCGCCTTTGGGCTTTAAATTTAGCCATATTTTGCCCGAGCTTAGTTCTTGCGAGTATCCGCATCGGGGGTGAAAAGCGGCTTATCTAGCAGCTTGAAATCGCCTACGAACTTCTGCCCCTTCTCGCTAGTGATCCATTTGATGAAGCGCTGCGCGTTTTCGTAGTCCGCTTTTGGGCAGTGCTTTGGATTGACCGCGATTACGGAATAAAAATTCTTCAGATCGTTATCGCCTTCGTTGATGATGACCATATCGGGGTCGCCCTTTTTATTGTCCTCGTATTTGATGTAGGTGCCGCGATCGGTGAAGGTCACGCCCTTTTGCTCGGCGGCTGCATTGATCGTAGCGATCATACCTTGACCGGTTTGGTTATACCACGCCTCGTTTTCAGGCACGGCGCCATCGACCTTTTTCCAAATTCCTTTCTCTTTATTATCGGTGCCAGATTTATCGCCGCGAGAGAAAAATTTAATCTTCTCTGCCTTGATTAGCTCAAACGAGCCTTTAAGGTCCTTGCCTTTAAATTTAGGCGCGATGGATTTATCGGCGATGAGGATAAAATCATTATACATAACGGGCGTGCGATCAACGCCAAAGCCTTTTTCTACAAATTCTTTCTCGACCTTCGGCGAATGTACGAAAAGTATGTCCGCATCGCAGTTCTCGCCAAGCTTTAGAGCAGCACCCGTACCTACCGCCGTCCATTTGACATCTACGCCGGTTTCCGCCTTATACGCAGGATAGATAGCGTCTAACAAGCCCGTATTATCGGTACTCGTTGTAGTTGCCATCACCAAATCATTGTCGGCGGCAAAAAGGCTCGCACTAAGAGCGAGCGAAGCGAAAAATATTTTTTTCATGATTATCTCCTTTAAAAATGTGCTATTATAGCACATTAAATTTGGTTTAGAAATATGCCAAAATAGAACATTTAGGACGTGATCTTGGACTTTATTTTAGAAGGAATTTTAAGCGCATTCGGACTGCTTCTTAGCGGCGATGCGGAGACATTTTCGGCGATTAAAGCGACGCTTTATACTTCGAACATCTCGATATTTTTCGCTATTTTAACCGGCTTTCCGATAGGATTTATCCTCGGATTTTACGAATTTCGCGCTCGCAGAGTGCTTAGACTTTTAAGCGACGTAGCGCTTGCGATGCCCACGGTAGCGATAGGACTGATTCTTTACGCTTTCATATCCAGAAACGGCCCTTTGGGCGAGCTGGGGCTGCTTTTTACGCTCAAAGCCGTGATGCTCGGACAGTTTGTGTTGGCGCTTCCTATCATTGTCTCGCTAAGCGCCAGCGTCATCGAAAATATGGACAAAAAGCACTATCTAAACATTATGAACTACCGCCTAAGCCCGCTAAATTTAATCCTTTGCGTGCTTTACGAGCTACGCTACGCCCTACTGGTCGTAATCGCCACCGCTTACGGGCGGATCGTCGCGGAGGTGGGCGTAGCGATGATGATCGGCGGCAATATCAAATATTTCACCCGCACGATCACCACGGCGATCTCGCTTGAGACCAACAAGGGCGAGTTTGCGATGGGTATAGCGCTCGCGCTGGTGCTGATTTTAATAGCGTTTGCGGTAAATTTAGCCATCCACGCGCTAAAAAGGCTAGATCGATGAATGCAGATAAGCTAAAGCGTCCGAGCAAAAATTTCACGGACAAAAACCGGGCGGAGCGGGGGCGCGTAAATTTTATGAGCGAAAATTTCACGGATGTAAATTCCGCAGACATAAATTCTACGCGCGTAAATTCCGCTGCCGAGAATTCTGCGAGTAAAAATTCCACTGCGATAAATTCTAAGAGTAAAAATTCTGTAACCGAAAATTCCATTAGCGCAAATTCTGCGGGTAAAAATTCCAAAAACGAGAATTTCGCGAGCGAGAATTCTGCGAGAAAGAATTTTGCAAATGAGAATTCCGCCGCCGCGCGATCCGTACCCGATAGTGAACTGATCTCGGTGCGGGATCTAGTGCTGCGCTACGGACGGAGCGAAATTTTAAATATCCCTAGCCTCGATCTAAATACGAGCGGCATCACGGCGCTTTTGGGCTCTAACGGTAGCGGCAAATCCACGCTACTGCGGATTTTGGCTTTTTTACAGCGTCCAAGCGGCGGCGGCGTGGAGCTTTGGGGGCAGCAGGCGCCATCTTTGCAGACGCTGCGGCAGACCTGCTTGCTGCTGCCCGAGCCCGTGCTTTTAAAGCGCAGCGTGGAGCAAAATTTTAAATTTGCGCTCAAAAGCCGCGGCGCGCTTGCAGAATTTGACGAGCGAGTGGATGAGGCGCTCGCCCTAACGGGGCTTGATAGAAGTTTTTTATCAAAGAAGCATTTCGAGCTTAGCTCGGGGCAGACGCAGCGCATCGCGTTTGCGCTCGCTCTGGCGCAGCGCGCGAAGCTCTATCTGCTCGACGAGCCGACCAACAGCCTCGATCTTGCCGCCTCCAAGCTCTTTGCGCGCGCGATTTTATTTATGCGAAGCCGCTACGGCTGCGGCTTTATCATCGCCAGCCACGATGAGAAATGGCTCAGCGCGATCGCGCAAAGAAGCGTATTTCTGCATCGCGGCAAGATATGCAAGTTTGAATACAAAAATATCTTTGACGCGCAAAACGGGATTTTAAAATTTTCGGATGAAATTTCGCTGCGCCTTGAAGAGGGGCTCGCACGCGCTCGCAAAATCGCGATAAATCCGAGTAAAATTTTATTATCACAACGCCCGTTTGAGCGCTGCTTCGCGGGGATTTTGCACTCGGTTTCGCTTCAGTACGGCTCCTCGCTGCTCATCAAGATCAAGGCGGGCGACATATTGCTAAAATGCGTCACGGCGCAGGATGAGCGGCGCTGGAGCGCGGGTGAGAGGATCTATTTCGGATTTGAAAGCGGCGCGTTTTTAGGACTGGAGTAGTTCTGCGCGAAGCGCGGATAAGCCTAATTTTGCTTTTAGAATTTTATTCGCGCGGCACTAATATTATTTTCAAATTTTTACTGCGAACCATCTATCGCGGCGTATCTGGCGAAACAGAGCATAAAAATTTGCGCCTTTAAATTTTGAAATTTACAAGCATGCCTTTACCGAGCAGCACAGCGTGAAATTTTAAAATTCCATTGCTAAGAAATTTTAAAGCTTAGCCGCGAATACAGCTAACGGGATTTTGAAATTCCACAATTTCTAGGCGCGGAATTTCAAATTCTAAATTTTAACTCTGCGGAATTTGCATATAAATTTACGGACAAAATTATACATTTTGCTTCGCGGACGTGCCGTTTATTTCGCCTGCAGCGCAAAGGCGGAACGATGGTAAGAATTCTGCGGCGCAAAACTCGCGTAAAATTCCAAGCAGACGGCACGGAATTCCGATAAATTTTAAAAACGGCGCGGGATCTTATAAAATTTCACGAGCGCTAAAACAAAGCGGCAGAGTTCTAACCTCACGCCGCTTAAATCTTCCCGCCGAACATCTCATACATCGCCTTTTCCTCGCCCCAAAGCTCGCGGTGCTTTTTGATACAGGATTTTATCGCGCCAACTAAATAGAGCACGTCCTGCTCGGTGTGCGTGTAGTGCAGGCTCACGCGCACGAAGCCGGGCTTGACTTCCGGCATGCGCCCCTCCTTGATACCCAGCAGATCGTGAGCGTATGGGCCCGCACACATCACGCCGGCACGCGTCTGGATACCGAAGTCGTTGCTAAGGCTCGCGGCAAAATCATACGCCGAGACGCCGCGCACATTAAATGAAAATATCGGCAGCCGCGGCGCGCCCTTTGGAGCGTAGTTTATGACCTCGTCTATGCCTGCTAGCTCGCTCTCAAAAAGCCGTGCGAGCTCGCCCTCGGCGCTTTTTATCCTCTCAAAACCGACCTCGTTTCGCAGCGCGTATGCCAAATTTGCCCGCATGAGCCCGATGATAGGCGGCGTACCGCCCTCCTCTAGCTGCTCAGGATTTTTCAAAAACACGTGCCCTTCGCGGCTGGCGTAGGCGACCGTCCCGCCTGCGGCAAAGGTCGGCACATCGCTGTTAAGCAGCTCCTTTTTGATCGCCAAAAGCCCACAGCTTGCGACTCCGCCGAGTAACTTATGCGGCGAGAGGAAAATTGCGTCAAAGTAATCGCAATCTAAATTTGCGTGCGAGCTCAGCGCCGCGCAGTCAAAGGCCACGATGCCGCCCGCCGCTCTGATTAGCTCGCTGATTTTTTTATAATCGCTAATGACGCCCGTGACGTTTGAGGCGGCGCTAAACGAGCCGATGATGCGGCGTCCCGCATTTAGCTTCAAGATGCGCTCAAGTGCGAGCAGATCGATCTCGCCGGACTCGCTAAGCGGCACGCGCATGTAGTCGCAAAGCCCCTCGCGAAAGCTAAGCTCGTTTGAGTGGTGTTCGTATGGCGAAACGAGCACGAGCGGAAGCTGTGCGGCGCGCAAATTCGCCTCGCCGACCGCACTTCTGGTCGCAGGCGGCAGATAGATGCCAAGCAGCTCCTGAAATTTCTTGATCGCGGCCGTCGCGCCCTGCCCGCAAGCGATGAGATAAAACCGCTCGTCAAGCCCCAGCAGCTTTTTTAGGCTCTCGCGCGCGCCCTCGTAGCGCCTCTGCGTGATGATGGCGCTCGAGCTACTGTCGGAGTGTGTGTTGGCGTAGGTTTTTAAAACGTCCGCTATCTCGCGCTCTATGGGCTCATAAGCAAGCCCAGAAGCCGTGTAGTCAAAATAGTGCACGTCCGGTTTTAGGATGATATTTTTTCGAATTTCGTCTAAGCTTAGCATTCACGGCCTTTAAAATTTAAGTGATTAATTATAGTGAAATTTGGATTAATTTAAGGCTTTCGTGGAGAATTTTAACGCCTCAGCCCGCGCTCGTAAAATAACGCGGCGCGACGAATAAATCTAATTGTAAAATCCAATCAGAATGGATTTTGCATAATAAAATTTGGCGAGCAGATTCTAGCGGGCGAATGCCGCCAGATATAAAATTTAACGCAATGAAATTTTATAAAATTAAATTTCATTGCGATCGCGCTGCGATTAGTAAATTTAAAAGCTCCGCGCAGTAAAATTCAGACCGCCAAATTCTATACAGTCGACAAAATTCCACTATACTAAATTTTAAAAATTCGGCTCCGTAAGATTTTGCAAATTTCGAAATTTTTAAAATTCTGCGAGCTCTCTTAAAAGCGCGGATCGCTCACAAACCAATAATCGCGCCCACGCCGGGGGAGGCGAGACGCTGCCGTATCACAAAGAGCCGCTATTTTGCGGATCTGTTCGCAAGCTGCTCGCGCGGTCATAAAGCGCGCTTCGCGCCTATTTGCCGATAAAATTTTTCTGCAGCCACTCCATCGCTTTTTCTTCGCTCTCAAATCTGCCGCTTTTGGCGACTTGAAACTGCCCCTCATAGAAGCGAATTCTGATACCGTCCTGGACGCTATCTACCTTGATGCGCGTGATCCTGTCTTTGTTTAGATAGGTTCGGTCGTTTAGTTTTACAAACATCGTTCTCTCCTTTAAAATTTAATGGTTTTTATCTGTCGCTTTACTTGCGTCTTTTTCGCCCTCTTTTTTCAAAAACAGCTCCTTAAAGCGCTCGTTTGCATAGTGTTCTATATCGCTTTGCAGCTGCTTATATGCAGCGATCAGCTCATAAGCGCGCGCATTTAGCGTCGTGCCTGCGGCATTGCCGCCGCCTTGCTTGGTGCTAAAGAGCTCCTCTTGCAGATTTTTTTGTAAAATTTGCAGATGGCTCCAGCACTTTTTGTAGTTCATCCCCAAAACCTCGGCGGCTTTAGAGATGGAGCCCGTTTGGGCGATCACGTCTAGCACTTCGGTTTTGCCCTTGCCGAAAATAAGCTCGCCCTGCGCATTTTCGATCCAAGTTTTTGTTTTTACTCTCATTCTTTTGCCTTTCTTCTCCTTAAAGCAGCCCAGCTGACAATATTTCACGTCTATGCCGTGCTCCTTAAGCGTAGAGCGCACCGTATCGAACCCTACTCCGCCGCTAGCTACGGCTCGGGCGTCGCGACAAAAAATCCGTCTTTTCTCATCCAAAAGCGGATCTAGCTTTTGCAGCGCTTTTATGCTACCTCCGCTACATTGCAGCTTGCCGAATTGACCGAGTTCGCAGCGATCTATCCGTATCCCTTCGCGCGCCGCGAGATCTCCTACGACGCTTGCATCTACGCCTAATTTGGCGGCGATCTTAAACGCCGCGCCGCAATCGAGCTTGCCGCTTGGATTTAGTAAATTTAAGATCAGTCTTTTGATCTCGCTTGCTTTTTTATCGTCTATCTTGATATCTATCTCCATGCCGCCCTCTTAACTCAAAATTCTCTCTTCGCCGCTATAGACATTTAAATTTTCGCCGCGCGCGAAGCCACAAAGGGTAAGATCAAATTTACGCGCTATCACGACGCCCAGGCTCGTAGGAGCCGTGCGCGAAACAAGCGCGCTAATGCCGCTCATCACGGCTTTGGCGACCATTTCGGAGCTTAGCCTGCCGCTTACCAAAAGAAGCGAGCCCTGCGTATCGCACCCCGCCAAGACCGCTTTACCGACCGATTTATCGATGGTATTGTGCTGGGCGATATCCTCGCCGATAAAATGCTCGCCGCTCGCGGTAAAGAGCTTTGCAGTGTGCACGCAGCCCGTCATCTCATAAAGCTCGCACTGCGTGTAAAACTCGCTCATCAAATTTAAAATTTCATTCTTATGAAATTTAGCGTCTGAGCGGACTTTGCGCGCCGCCATCGCCTCTGGATCGATATTTGCGGTAGAGCTACGCCCGCAGCCGCTGATGATGACCTTTTCGGCATCGAAGCTATTTAGCCGCTTTTCGTTTATCTCGCCGCAAACATTCACGCTAAGCCCGTCCGGCGCGAGCTCTATGCTCTTTATGCGACTTGGATCCGAGATCAAATTTTCGCTCAGCAAATAGCTTACCGCAAGCGCCTTCTGATCGCTCGGAGTCGCCATCAGCGCGCCGAAACGCTTGCCGTTTAGTAAAATTTCAAGCTTGATCTCGCGCACCAAGATATCGCTTACGATCCTTCTTTCATCGCCTTTAAATTTAACTATCTCCGCTCTATAAATCGGCTCCATAGACCTTCCTTATTTTAATTTCGCCCGTATCGTAGTGAAATTTTGCTTAAATAGCCTTAATTCGCCGAAGTAAAGCCGTCGTAACGAAGCGGCGTGCGTAAATTTAAATCGCTCGCATTTTTGAATTTAAAAAATCGCGTGGAAAATTCCACGAGCCGCTCGCACCGTGCGCGCAAGCGGCTATGAAGCGCCCGCAGAGATGAAATTTCATCAAATTTTGCCGCTACGTACAGCTGCGATTAAATTTCATCTTTGCAAAGCGGGCGGAACTTGCCGCCCAAATCACCTATGCACCGGCGATAGATAAGGTTTCTCGGAGTGCATCGACATCTCGTTTTGTCTTCTGAACTCGATAAACTCGCTCTCGCTAAGTTTTCTGATATTTGCGATCGTCATCTTTAGCGGCGGAATGCCCGATAGCGGATCCAGATCGCCCGCATGTACGAGCTCGTTGCCGTCGGCCTCGCTGTAATGGAAGGTCGTAAATATCGTGCCCTCTTTCAGATCCGGATTTATGCGAAGCTTCGCAGCGATCTGGCCGCGCTTATTTTTGACGAGCGCGTAGCAGCCTTCGGTAAGCTCGCGTTCGCGCGCGATGTCGGGGCTTACTTCGATGAGCGCACCTTCTGCACCCGCGCCGTACTCTAGCGCGCGGCACTCTCTCGTCATCGTGCCGGTGTGGTAGTGATAGACCTTGCGCCCGGTCGTAAATAAGCACGGATAAATTTCATCCGGTATCTCGCTAAGTGCGCCGCTTCCCACCGGATAATCATCAGGGATTTTCATCTTGGCTCTAAAATCCGCCTCAGCTTTAGCGCGCCCCTCTTTATCATCCACGTAAAGCACCGGCACCATTCTAAATTTACCGTCGGGCAGCATCGATTTATGATCCTCGTAAAGCACCGGCGTGCCAGAATGATCTTCGTCCGGGCACGGCCAGCTGATGCCGCCTAGCTTGCCGAGCCTGTAATAACTAATACCGCCGAAAAATTTAGGCATCAGCAAGCGCACTTCGTTCCAAATTTCTTCCGCGCTTAAAAAATCAAACCCTTCAAGTCCCATTCTTTGCGCGATATTGCAAACGACCTTCCAGTCAGGCTCTACGCCAGCAGCCGGCTCGCTTGCTTTGCGCGTGCGCTGGACGCGGCGAGAGGTGTTAATAAACGTGCCGTCCTTCTCGCCCCAGCCTGCCGCAGGCAGCACGACGTCGGCCTTCTGCGCGCTTTCGGTAAAGAAAAGATCCTGCACGATAAAGCAATCCAGATGATGCGTCGAGTGCACGAAGTGCTCCGTCCAAGGATCGCTCATTACGGGGTTTTCGCCGTAAACGTAGAGCAGCTTCAGCTCGCCGCTGTCCATCTTATCCGGAGCGATCGTAAGCTTAAAGCCCGGAGTAGGATTTAGCTCGAAGTGCCATACTTTGCGCGCCTGCTCCTGAGCGTAAGCGGAATTTACCGCGCCTGCCGGGATGACGTTAGGCAGCGCGCCCATATCGCATGCGCCCTGGACGTTGTTTTGACCGCGCAAAGGATTTACGCCCGCGCCTCTTTTGCCCAAATTTCCCGTCAAAATGGCTAAATTTGAAAGCGAAAAGACGTTTGAGGTACCGTCGCTAAACTGCGTGATACCCATCGTGTAGCAGATCGCCGCGGTGCCTGCTTTGCCGTAAAGTCTAGCAGCCTCTACGATGAGCTCTTTTTTCACGCCCGTCTCAGCCTCGAAGCGCTCGGGAGTAAAGTCCTTAACCGCTTCTTTTAGATACTCGTAGCCCTGAGCGTAGTTTTTGATAAACTCGTCGTCTTGCAAATTTTCGGCGATGATAACGTGCATAATGGTATTTAGCGTCTTAATGTTCGCGCCCACCGGGATTTGCAGATAGATGTCTGCTTTTTTCGCCATATCGGTGCGCTTCGGATCTACGACGATCATCTTAGCGCCGCGCTGAAGCCCGCGCTGCATCTGCATAGCGATGATCGGATGACACTCGCTCGTGTTGGTGCCGATGAGCAAAAATACGTCCGTATCGGTAGCGAATTCGACCAAATCGTTCGTCATCGTTCCGTTTCCTAACGTGTTGGCAAGACCTGCCACTGTAGGAGCGTGTCAAAGACGGGCGCAGTGATCGACGTTATTGCTGCCCTGAGCACGGAAAAATTTCTGAAAAACGTAGTTGTCTTCGTTATTTGAGCGCGCCGAACTAAAACCCATTATCGAGTTTGAGCCGTATTTTTCGACGGTCTCTTTAAATTTAGACGCTACGAAATCGTAAGCCTCCTCGAAGCTTACTTCCTCAAGTTTGCCGCTTCTATCAAATACTCCGTTTTTCTTACGGATCATAGGTTTGGCAAGGCGTTTTGGAGAGTTTACGAACTCCCAGCCGAACATACCTTTTAAACATAGCTCGCCGTCATTTACGTGGTGGGCCTGCGTAGGGCGTGCGTTTACGATCCTGCCGTCTTTTACGACAAGATCGATACCACAGCCGGTACCGCAATAAGGACAAGTCGTTTTCACGATCTTTTCTCTGGATTGCATGATACTCCTTTCAAGAATTTTGATTACGCAGCTATTATACTTATTAGATTATAAAAGCTGTCTCTTATACACATCTGACGCTGCCGACGACTAGTCGAGTGT
>CAUUKU010000057.1:0-13854 GCA_963545665.1 uncultured Campylobacter sp.
GCTGCGCCGCACTTAGATAGCTGCGCTTTTTTATCATCGTATTGCTGCTGCGCCGTGCCGCATCTATAGCTTCGGCATCGCCCTTCGCGCCTCATTATCGCGCTGCCGCATGGACATCGCCTCGTCACCGCATATCGCTGATGCGCTGCGCAATATTATCACTCGCCGCCGCGCATCGCGGATTTAAATTTTACTTACGAGCGACAATGATTTTTCGCTTTGCGGGCCGACGTTAAATTTCATCGTTTTTAAAATTTCGCGTATAAATTGCGCGCCAGGACTTTGCGCACAAATTCCACGTGCGCCAGAGCTTTGCGCATAAATTTCATCTGCGCCCGAGCTTTCGCCTCTTTGCCGCGCATGTTTCGCGATATGTTTTAAGATACGCAAATTTCAAAACGAAGCGTAAAGGCAAACGCACAAACCGCTTGCTTAAATTTCTCCCAAAGACCCCATAAATTTTTTGATAAAATCTCCTAAATTTCAACTTTTCATAAAAAATATTATACTATCATAAACGCAAAATTTTATCACGAAAAGGTCGTTTTTATGATTCATAAAATTCTTATCGCTAATCGCGGCGAGATCGCGGTTAGGATCATTAGAGCCTGCAGAGATTTGCATATTAAAAGCGTCGCGATCTACACCAAGCCGGACGTCGATTGCTTGCACGTAAAAATCGCCGATGAGGCCTACGAGCTCAGCGCCGACGCGCTAAAAGGCTATCTAGACGCCAAAAAGATCGTCGAGGTCGCCAAGGAGTGCGGCGCCGATGCGATACATCCGGGATACGGCTTTTTGAGCGAGAATTTTGACTTCGCAAAGGAGGTGGAGGACGCGGGGATCATCTTCATCGGTCCAAAACCCGACGTTATCCGCAAAATGGGTAATAAAAATATCGCTCGCTATCTGATGCGCAAAAACGGCATTCCGATCGTGCCCGGCACCGAAAAGCTAAATCACGAGAGCATGGATACGATCAAAAAATATGCGCGCGAGATCGGCTATCCCGTAATTTTAAAGGCTAGCGGCGGCGGCGGCGGACGCGGTATCCGCGAGGTGTGGGACGAGAAGGATATGCAGAGCGCCTACGACTCGTGCACGAGAGAGGCGAAGACCTTTTTTAACAATGATGAAATTTTTATGGAAAAACTCGTCGTTAAGCCGCGCCACATCGAGTTTCAGATCATCGGCGATAACTACGGCAACATCATCCACCTATGCGAGCGCGATTGTTCGATCCAGCGCCGCCACCAAAAGATCATCGAGATCGCGCCGTGCCCCTCCATTAGCGAGCATCTGCGAAAGACGATGGGTACGATCGCGGTAGCCGCGGCAAAGGCGGTGAATTACACCAACGTCGGCACGGTAGAATTTCTACTCGATGATTACAATAACTTTTATTTTATGGAGATGAATACCCGCATCCAGGTCGAGCACGGCATTACCGAGGAGGTCACGGGCGTCGATCTGGTGGTGCGCCAGATCCGCATCGCAAACGGCGAAATTTTAGAGCTTGAGCAAAGCGATATCAAGCCGCACGGTTACGCTATCGAGGCGCGTATTACGGCAGAAAACGTCTGGAAAAATTTCACCCCCGTGCCGGGTACCGTGAATGACTACTATCCCGCGCTCGGTCCTTCCGTGCGCGTCGATAGCCACATCTATAAAGACTATAAAATTCCGCCGTTTTACGACTCGCTTCTAGCCAAGCTCATCATCAAGACCACCGACTACGACCTAGCCGTCAATAAGCTCGAGCGCGCGCTGAAGGAGTTTCGCATCGAGGGAGTGCGTACGATCATTCCGTTTTTGCTCAGCATCAGCAAGTCGCGCGAGTTTCGGCTCGGCTTTTTCGACACGAGCTACGTCGAGAAAAATTTAGCTAAAATTTTAGAAAACACCATCGACGATATGCAGCCCGGCAAAAACGAAGCGGTCGCCGCTATCGCCGCCGCGATGCGCAAATCGGCGCGGATTTAGGAAAGAGCATGGATTTTTTAGATAGCCTAAAAGATATAAAAAAGGATATGCTTAAGGATAAGGCAGCAAGCTCCGCGCCCAAAAAGCCCAAAAAACCTAATCCAAATCGCGACGAGTTTAAAGATATTTTTAAAGATGACGATTTGAGCTTGCAAAGCGAAAGCGGCTTAGACGGCGACGCAGAGGAATTCGACGCAGCCAAAGAAAGCATCGCCGCCCGCGAAAAGCGCCTCAAAGACGAGTTTTTAAAATACGTGGACGCGGCAAACATCAAAAAGCTGAATGACTGAAATTCCATTTTGTACGCTGGATTTTGCCTGCCCCTATCTGGACGGCAGAGCCGCGCGCAGCGAATATCTCTACGTAAAAGGCTGCGACTTCAAATATAATTCAAGCTTAGTGCAGCACGGCTACCGCCGCTTCGGCAGGTACTTCCAAAAGCCCATTTGCGAAGCCTGTGCGGAGTGCAAAAGCCTACGCATCGATGCTTTAAATTTTAAATTTAGCAGATCGCACCGCCGCGTCTATAAAAATAATCGCACGACCGCCTATGCGTGGCAACCTCGCCCGCTTTTAAACGATGCGCGTTTGGAGCTTTTCGCGCTCTATCACGACTACATGCATCTAAAAAAGGGCTGGCCTCTGCAAGAGATCGATTTTGAGCGATATGACGAAATTTACGTCCAGGGTCACGGCGACTTCGGCAAAGAAATTTCTTACTACGGCGAGGACGGGCGACTTATCTGCGTCGATCTCATCGATATCGTACATGACGGCATCAGCTCGGTGTATTGCTACTACGATCCGTATCTGCCGCATCTAAGTCTGGGTAAATTTTCGCTTTTAAAACAGATCGAGTTCGCCCAAGAACTGGGGCTACGCTGGATTTATTTGGGCTACGCGGTGAAGCAGTGTCCGAGCCTAGCGTATAAATTTAGCTACGAGCCGTATGAAATTTTAAACTCATACGTAGAGCTTGACGCTCCCGCCGTGTGGGAGGGGCGCGTAGAGGGGTAGGTTCCACGCGCGGGCGCCCAGGAGTGGCCTAGACATAGGCGCTGCGCGGAAAAATGGGCTCCGCTTGCCTTTACGGTCTGTAAATACGGCGCGCGGTAGAGGTCATGCCGCCGCGTAGAATTCGCTCGCGCGCAGATACGATGCGGTATGTTAAAAGCACGCTTCGACGTCAAATCTCGCGCTAAAATTTTGCGCTATGAGTCTTCAAGGCTTTTGAATCGCAGCGGGCGTTAAATTTTGCGCTGAAATTTCGCGCCGCTCGGCCTGCAAAAATATCCGCGGCGAGTGAATTTATAGCGATGAAATTTAAGGCGATGAAATTTAAAAGGAGAGAAGATGGATTTGCAAATTTTACGCGAGCGATACGAAAAATATGAGCTTGAGCGCGTATTTGAGGCGCTGAAGGGTCACGCCAGAAATGCTATAGAAATTTCGCTGCAAAAGTGCGCGGATGAGCAGATACCGCTCGGCGCGTCGAAATTCGGCGGGCTACCCGATCTGCCGCAGGGCGAGCCGTGGCCCGTAAATGAGCAAACGGGCGCACCGCTTCACTTCATCGCTCAGATAAATTTTAAGCAGACTGCGGAGTTTGACGCAGACGGCGAGCTACCGAGCCGCGGCATGCTCTATCTTTTTTACGACTGCGTGCAGATGCCGTGGGGCTACGATCCGAAGCACGATGCGAGCAAAAAGGTGCTCTATTTCGAGGGCGAGGGCGAGATGGGGCGCAGGGCCGCGCCTTTCGGATCGGATCAGGTGTTTGAGCCCGCTGCGTTAAGCTTTGAAAGCTGCGCGGAGCTTCCGAGCCTGCAAAGCGATCTGATGAGCGGATTTGAAACGGACGACGACGAGTTTGATGCGTATTGGCTGATGAACGGCGATTTTTGCGAACAGTGCAGCGATAATAAAATTTTAGGCCACGCCGACGACATCCAAGGCGGCATGGAGCTTGAGTGCGAGCTCGTCGCAAACGACATCTACTGCGGCAATCTGATCGACTACGACGATCCCGCGATTGCTAAATTTCGGCGCAACGTAGGCGAGTGGGCGCTGCTGCTACAAATCGGCAGCAACGACGAAAACAAGATGATGTGGTTCGACTGCGGCAAAATTTATCTGTGGATCAAAAAGAGCGATCTGCGCGAAAGAAAGTTTGATAGAAGTAGACTTATTCTGCAATGCGGTTGAGGACGGCTCGGCCTTAGATAGGGCCGGCATCTCGCGGCCGAGCAGCTCGGCGCGTTTGCTTAATTTAGCGCCACTTAGCGCGACACTCAAGATCGGCGTCCGGCATACGCGCCGCCTATCTGCTGTCGAAGCTCGCGGTAAGGCCCGCTTCGAATTGGGCGTATCTGTCGTACGCAGCCCGCTTCTTGACGGTAGCCTTAAGATGATGTTTCAACCGCAACGGGGTTCCGCGCGGCTGCGCCCGTTTGCGAACGGCGACTTTGAAAGTGACGTTTTAAACAGGGCGGGATAAAATTCTACTCGATTTTATAAATCGTCGCGAGGCGCCGCTATTTCAATGATTTGTATGCCCGCCGTCGCTTTCATACAGGGCGAAATTTTACTTTTTTGAAATCGGATACGGCAGAAAGATATGTTTAAATTATCGATGGGTTCTGCGTAGCCATGCAATGGGTTCTGCGTAGCCATGCAATGGGTTCTACGTAGCCATGCAATGGGTTCTACGTAGCCCACGCCCGCTTTGCAAACTGCGCCGCACCGAAACGAAATCTGGACCGCGGCGCGCCAAACCGAACGCGGCCCGATCGGTATCCGGAATACACGACGCCTGCTTCTTAACGATGGCTTTGTATTGCCGCGCCTGCCTTGAAATTTTATTGCGTGCATATGCGTGCAGAGACGGAATTTATACGCGAGCGCGAACCGGGGTGCGCTCTTGTTTGGCCTATTTCGCGCGTCGTCTAAAGTGCCGCTAGTCGTCATGGGCTCGGACGGCCTTAAGAGGGCCTTGGCGCATAAAATTCCACGCAATACTTTGTGTAAAATTTTATGCATTATACTTGAAATTCGGACTTGCGAGCGATAGCGGCGCGATTTTAAGCACGTAACGGCGGACCTATAAAATCCCGAAGCCGTAAGGCAGATAAGGCTCATCAGGTTATAAACCGCCGGTGCTCGATATGCTAAATGACGGCGAGACGAGCAAGGCTCATTAGATTTAAAATTAGCAAGCGACGCGCGTCAAATTTCAAGCTCATCAGGAAGTCTAAGTCCACAAACGGGCGTTGTCAAATACAGAATTTCAAATGAGTGGAGCGGAATTTTAAGCCAGGCAAGTTTGGGCCGATTAAATTTCACGGCATGTTCGGCATTTACGTGCCATAAGACGACGTGCCCGGTATTTATGTGATATGAGACGGCGGTGAGGCTCTTAGTAACATACTCGGCTCTTAAATGCGCGCAAAAATAGAGCGATTAGCTTCGGCGTCGAATAAAACTCTAAAGCTTTGTCACGGCGACGAGCGCAAAAATGATGCGATTAGCTTCGGCGCCGCAATCCAACTCTTGCGCTACCACGATAGCATCGGTGCCGCGATCGGCTCCGGTGCTTGAAAGAGGCGCTATTAAATATCGTGCTTCATGCAGCTTTGACGTCGCGATCGGCTATAGCGTCGTAACCGATACTGCCGCGCGGGCGGCGAAGCGCGAAAAGATGGCTTATAGAGCACGATATCGCATATGTTTTGTAAAATTTAAGCAAACTGCGAAGCGCAATAAGACGGCCGGTTACGGCAAATTTATCAACTCTACCTTGTTTTCTAGCGTTTTTGGGATCAACAAAACCTTGCCGTCGCTTGAGATGTCCGCGGGCCTTTGCATCGCGCCGAGATCTAGCTTGAGCACGCGTCCGTCCGTACCGATGCGCCAAATTTTGCCGCTTAAAAGATCCTCGCCCCAGTCGCTGATTAAAATTTCGCCGTCTTTTCCGCGCGCTATGCCGTAGAAAACCCCCTTCATATCGGCAAAGATCGAAATTTCGCGAGATTTCAGATTCATGCTTAGCACTCGTCCGTCGGTCTTGCCCGCGGGATCAAAAGTCGTGATCAAAAGCCTCTCGCCTTTAGCCAAAAGCCCGTTTGGGCTGCCTAGCGAGGGATCGATGCGTGCAAACTCCTCCGCGGCGCGCGAAAGCAGGTCGATGCGCCAGATCGTCCCGCGCACGGGATCGCTTGCGAGCAGAACTTCGCTGCCGAGCGTCGTGACGTCGCTAAGAGACTGCGCCCCTTCGATTTTTAGGTTAAAAACCTCCTCGCCTTTGGCAAAACCCCTGATCGTATCGATATCGCAGACATAAAGCACGCCCGCGATCTGTGCCATGCCGCCCGGATTTATCAGATCGCTTATAAATTTAGTCTCCACGACATTAGAATTTTTTACTATGCGGCTGATGAAGCCGTCGCGCTCCTGCGGGTCTTTGCTCGCACCATGGTTGGCGACGTAGAATGCTTCTTCGGTGATGAGCGAGCCGCCCGGCGCGCTAAATCCGTCGATCTCTAGGCCAAAAAGCGCGCCTGCTAAGGCACACGAAAATAAAATCTTTTTCATAATCTCTCCTCGTTTCGTCAAAATTTCGGGAATTTCAAAATTTCAAACGCGCCGCTTGCGCGGCCGCTCGTCCAAACTCCCGCGATGAGCTAAACGGGTGAAATTTAAGCCTTTAGAGCAAATAAAAGCGCAATTTTAATTAAACAAAGCGGTTAAATCGGTGAAATTTGAGCGGGCTAGGAGGCTTGTTTTATGCGGTTCGCTTTTAATTTTGATGCGCCGAAACCGAAGCGAGTGGATTTTCGCGCTTCGGTTTATGTCGCCGCTTGTGGAATTTCGTCGTGAAATTAGACGGCATCGCGCGGAATTTCAAGCATCACGCATACGTAATTCATTTGCGGCTATGTTTGTTTTGAAATTTTAATTCTGCGAGCGGATATTTTTGTGCAGGTACAAACTGCGGCGCGGTTTTGGCGTGCGGACGGCAGCGTCGTATTTATAAAACGGCTCGCGCTTTAGAATTCGGCCGAATTTAAACAAAGCGCGATTAAAATGCGATTTAAATTTTATGCGCTGCGGGTATAAATTCCTGCCGCAAAAAGCGGATCTGTCGCAAAAAATATTTAGATTTAAAGCGCCTAAAACGGCTTTTGAAATTTAAAATTTTAAAACGAGCCCGAGGCGCACTTCAAAATTAATGCGCGAAATTTAGACGCCGAGTTTAAATCTCGCCGTCATAACTATTTCAAAATTTAAAGCGCAAAAATTTAAACCATACTGAGACGCGCCCTGCGCCGAAGCGCTATGCCTCAAAATTTAATACGCAAATTTAAACGGGCGCGAAATTCTTGCGCGCCGAGGCTTTACGAGCTTTAAAATTTTAATGCGCAAAATTTAAATCAAGCGGCATCTGCGCGACTAGCTGCGGCCGCTCGCTTGAAATTTGAATCGCAAAACTTAAATTGCAAAATTTAACGCGCGCCGAAGCGAAAGCCGAGGATCTGAAACAAACCCTGCGCGGCTAAATGCTAAAATCCTCGCCGAGGTAGTATTTTTTGACGTTTTTGTCGTTGGCGACCTCCTTGGCGCTGCCGCTTGCTAAAAGCTCGCCGTCTTTGATGACGTAGGCGCGGTCGCAGATCGCAAGCGTCTCACGGACGTTGTGATCGGTGATCAAAATACCGATGTCGAGCAGCTTGAGGCTTCGTACGATGCTTTGGATGTCGCTTACGGCGATCGGATCGACGCCCGCAAACGGCTCGTCTAAAAGCAGAAATTTCGGCGTTATCATTAGGCTTCGCGCGATCTCACAGCGCCTACGCTCGCCGCCGCTTAGGCTCACGCCTTTGCGCTGGCGGATCGGCTCGATATTGAGTAGGTTTAGCATCTCATCGACCTTTTGCAGCGCTTCGGCCTTGTTTTTGTAGGTAACCTCCGCGGCGAGCATTAAATTTTCTTCGACGCTTAGCTCTTTAAAGATGCTGCTTTCTTGCGGCAGGTAGCCGATGCCTAGCTTGGCGCGTTTGTGCAGCGGTACTTTGTTGATGTTCTTCTCATCTAGCAGGATGGAGCCGCTGCTAGCGCTTATCAGCCCGCAGATCATATAAAACGTAGTGGTTTTACCCGCGCCGTTTGGACCCAGTAGCCCCACGACTTCACCGTCGTAAAGCTCCAGCGAGATGCCCTTGATGATCGGCGTGCCTTTTATGGTTTTTTTAAGACCTCTAACTTCCAGTTTATGCATAGCTTACCTCGTATTTTCGCCCTTGCGCGTGCGGCGTGATCCTCACTACGCAAAAATCAAGCTCATATTTCTTAAGTAAATTTATCAAATTTTCATCCGCCCATTCGATCAGATGAAGCCCTTCTTCAAATAAATTTTCAAATAGACCGTTTTTTAAAATCCCCTCGCAGCCGCCGTTGTAGATGTCGTAATGATAAATTTGGCCGTAATTTTGCATGATCGAAAACGTAGGCGAGCTTACGTGTTCGTCTGGTCCGTGCGCTCGCACGATCGCACGCGCAAGCGTCGTTTTGCCGGCGGCGAGACCCCCGATTAGTAAGATTATACCGCTTTTTGGCAGAGCCTGCACGAGGCGTGAAATTTCATCCTCGCCGCAGAGCAGTTCAAAGCTCTTGGACATACTTTGCCTGCTCGCTTTTGGGCGTATTTTTTGCGCTAGGAAAGGCTAAGACTTTAAAGCTTTGTTTTCTATCCAAAAAGCTTATCGTGATTACATCGCCGATTTTAAGCTCTTTGGCGGGCTTTACTACCGTGCCGTTTACCGCTACGACGCCGCTTTTGCACATATCTTCGCTGATTGCGCGGCGCTTAGTGATATTGACTGCATTTAAAAATTTATCGATTCTCATAGGCGTGAGTTTAGCGATATTTGCCTTAAAAGCAACTATTAAACTATTTTTGGTAGAATTTCGCCAAATTTTATGAGAAGGATTCGGTATGGCAAAAGAGGTAAAAAAGGTCGTTTTAGCGTATTCTGGCGGACTTGATACTAGCATTATTTTAAAGTGGCTCGGCGATACTTACGGCTGCGACGTGGCGACTTTCACCGCAGATATCGGTCAGAACGAGGATTTAGAGCCTATCAGAAACAAAGCTTTGAAACTGGGCATCAAAAAGGAAAATATCTTCGTAGAGGATCTGCGCGAGGAATTTGTGCGCGATTACGTATTTCCGATGTTTCGCGCAAATGCCGTCTATGAGGGCGAGTATCTTTTGGGCACGTCGATCGCGCGCCCGCTGATCGCTAAAAAGCTAGTCGAGATTGCGAAAAAAACCGGTGCGGACGCCGTAAGCCACGGCGCGACCGGTAAGGGCAACGACCAAGTCCGCTTCGAGCTTGGCGCATATGCGCTAAATCCCGATATTAAGGTGATTGCACCGTGGAGGCTATGGGATCTGAACTCTCGCGAGAAGCTTCTTGCCTACGCTAAGAAAAACGGCATCGACATCGCTTCAAAGCCCGGCAAATCGCCGTATTCGATGGATGCGAATATCCTTCACATCTCCTATGAGGGCTTGGTGCTGGAAGATCCCGCCCATGCGCCCGAGGAGGATATGTGGCGATGGACCGTGAGCCCTAAAAATGCGCCCGATAAGAGCGAGATCATCGAGATCGAATACAAACACGGCGATCCCGTAAAGCTAAACGGAAAGGCGCTTAAGCCGCACGAGATGCTAGCCGCGCTTAACGAGCTCGGCGCTAAAAACGGCATCGGCAGGCTCGATCTAGTAGAAAATCGCTACGTCGGTATGAAGAGTCGCGGCTGCTACGAAACTCCGGGCGGCACGATCATGCTAAAGGCTCACCGCGCGATCGAGAGCATCACGCTGGATCGCGGCGCGGCGCATCTAAAAGACGATCTGATGCCGCGCTACGCCGAGCTTATCTACAACGGCTTTTGGTTCAGCCCGGAGCGCTTGCTGCTTCAAGAGCTGATAAACAAATCCCAAGAGCACGTAAACGGCAAAGTTAAGCTAGAGCTTTATAAGGGCAACGTGACCGTGCTAGGCAGGGAGAGTAATAGCGATAGTTTGTTTAATACCGATTTTGTGACGTTTGAAGAGGACAAGGTTTTCAATCAAAAGGACGGCGACGGATTTATCAAGCTAAGCGCGCTAAGATTTATCATCGCGGGAAAAAACGGACGCAAGCTTTAGCTGAAATTTTGCCTCATAGCGGCAAGGCGCGCAGGCGGATTTCGCAAAGCGAAATTTTAAAATTTATCGAAAAAGCGCGAGCGGTTGCTGGCGGGTTTCATGAAATTTCACTAAATTTCAGATCCGCCCGCGCCGCTATAAAATTTTATAAATTTAAAGCTAAATTTAAAAGGATAATGGATGAAAGTATTATTGATCAAAGACGTTAAGGGGCTCGGAAAGGCGGGCGAGGTAAAGGAGGTCAAAGACGGCTACGGCAACAACTTCCTAATCGGCAAGGGTTACGCCAAAGCCGCTACTACGGAGGTTTTGCGTAAATTTGAAGCGGATAAGAAAAAGCAAGCCGAGCTTGAAAAATATGAGGTCGCGAGCCTGCAAAAACTAGCCGAGGAGCTAGCTAAGATCCGCGTAAAGATCGTAAAGCAGACGGGCGAGAGCGGCGCGCTTTTCGGCTCGGTGACCAAAGATGAGATCGCAACCGCGCTAAAAGAGCAAAAGGGGATCGAAATCGATAAGAAAATTTTAGAGACCGAGGCTATCAAAACGACCGGGATCTACGACGTAAATGCCAAGCTAAAGCACGGTATAAGCGCTAAATTTGAGATAGAGGTGGCTAGTGTTTGAAGCAACTACCATTTTAGCTTATAAAGGCGCGAAGGCCTCTGTCATCGGCGGCGACGGACAGGTTACGTTCGGAAACACCGTCTTAAAGGGCAACGCGACTAAAATTCGAAAGATCGGCAAAGAGGGCAACGTTTTGGCGGGCTTTGCTGGCAGCACCGCCGATGCGTTTAATCTTTTTGATATGTTTGAGAAGTGCCTCGATGGCGCAAAGGGCGATCTTTTAAGGGCCGTGATAGAATTTAGCAAGCAGTGGCGCAAGGATAAGTATCTGCGAAAACTCGAAGCGATGATGCTGGTGCTGGACCGCAAAAATATCTTTTTGCTTAGCGGTACGGGCGACGTGGTAGAGCCGGACGACGGCAAGATCGCAGCGATCGGAAGCGGCGGAAATTACGCTCTTAGCGCGGCGCGAGCTTTGGATAAATTTGCAAGCCTAGACGAAGAGGAGCTCGTAAAGCAAAGCCTTAAGATCGCGGGCGAGATTTGCATTTACACGAACGAAAACATCAAAACATACGCAATTTGGGACGAAAAACAATGATGACGCCAAAGCAGATCGTAGAGAAACTAGACGAATATATAATCGGGCAAAATAGCGCCAAACGCACGATAGCGGTGGCTTTGCGAAATCGCTACCGCAGAATGGCGCTCGAAGATGAGATGAAAAACGAGGTGATGCCCAAAAATATCCTGATGATCGGCTCTACCGGCGTAGGTAAGACCGAGATCGCGCGCAGGCTCTCGAAGATGTTCGGGCTTCCTTTTATCAAGGTCGAGGCGAGCAAATACACCGAGGTAGGCTTCGTGGGGCGCGACGTGGAGAGCATGGTGCGAGATCTGGCTGCCGCGTCGGTAAATTTAGTGCGCGGCGAGGAATTTGAAAAGAATAAAGACAAGATCGATGATTACATCAAGCGTAAAATTTTAGAAAAAGTCCTTCCGCCGCTTCCGCGCGGTGCAAGCGAGGAGAAAGTCGCAGATTACGAAAAAAGCTACGAAAAGATGGCTGCTAAGCTCGAGCGCGGCGATCTGGACGATCTTAGCATCGAGATTGAAGTAAGCGAAAATGCGCTTGAGTCAAATCCGAATTTGCCGCCCGAGATGGCGAATATGCAGGAAAGCTTCATTAAGGTAATCGGAATTTCGACGCGCAAGAGCAAAAAAGAGATGAAGGTAAAAGACGCCAAAGTTGCCCTTAAAAGCGAGGCTAGCGAGAAGGTCTTGGATATGGAGAGCATCAAGGCTGAAGCCGTTAGGCGCGCGCAAAACGAGGGCATCATCTTTATTGACGAGATCGATAAGGTGGCTGTCTCAAGCGGCAATAGCGGCAGGCAGGATCCGAGCAAAGAGGGGGTGCAGCGCGATCTGCTTCCGATCGTGGAGGGCAGTAGCGTAAGCACGAAATTCGGCAATATCGACACCGATCACATCCTTTTTATCGCCGCGGGCGCCTTTCATATCAGCAAGCCGAGCGATCTCATACCCGAGCTTCAGGGGCGCTTCCCGCTTCGCGTCGAGCTTGACAGCTTAGACGAGGCTGCGCTGTGCGAAATTTTAACCAAGCCTAAGAATTCGCTTCTTAAGCAGTACTCGGCGCTTTTAAAGACCGAGGGCGTCGAACTGGAATTTAGCGAGGACGGAGTCAAAGCGATCGCGAAATTTGCGGCGAGCACGAACGAAAAGGTCGAGGACATCGGCGCTAGAAGGCTGCATACGATAATGGAAAAGGTGCTTGAGGATATCAGCTTCGAAGCGGATAGGCTTAAAGGGCAAAAGATCGTCGCGGATGAGAAGCTCGTAAGCGAAAAGCTCGCAGGCATCGCAAGCGACGAGGATCTGGCGAAATACATTTTGTGATTTAAATTTCGCGACCGCCGCGGAGTTAAAGCGCTCTTTTGAGTGCGGCTAGAGCATCGCTTCGGAGGCGCAGCTAAGTATGATGCGGCGCGCCGCGAGGAATTTTAAATAAAATTTTATGTTCGCGGCGGTTAAATTTACGCCGAATTCACATTGTGTTTATAAAATGCGTAAAATATTAAATTTATGCAGCGTGGAAAAAATGAAATTTTAAATTTCACTGCTTGTAGTTTTCGCACATGAATTTGACGCGATTTAAAATTGACGGCGAGCGAAGGGGGCCAAACGGGCGCCGTCGTGACGACGGCAAAGCAAAACGCCTCAAATCAAGAGCGCATTTAGACAAGGCCGTAACCGCGCGCGGAGAGAATGAGCGTCGGAAGAAACACCGTAAATTGCGGCTTGAGAGATACATGCCGAGTATGAAGCGCTGTAATCGCGCACAGATCGAGAAGGCGCTAGATTAAGATAAAATTTTGATTTAAGGAAAATATGAAAAGCGGATTTGTAACGCTCATCGGGCGGACGAATGCGGGCAAAAGCTCGCTGTTAAACTATCTCTGCGGCGAGAAAATTTCGCTCGTCTCGCACAAGATCAACGCCACGCGCCGCAAGATTAACGGCATCGCGATGAACGGCGCAGATCAGGTGATTTTCACGGACACGCCCGGGCTGCACGAAAGCGCCAAGCTGATGAATAAACTCATGGTAGAGGTGGCGCTCGGGGCGATTGAGGGCTGCGATTTGGTGTTGTTTTTGGCGCCGGTGCACGATGATACCTCTGAATATGAAAAATTTTTAAATTTAAACCCCAGCACCAAACACATCGTTATTCTAACCAAAATAGACGAAGCAAATGACGAAAAGATCGTGCAAAAGCTGCTGCAATATCAAAAATTTACCGATAAATTCGAAGCGATAATCCCTGTTAGCATCAAAAAAAAGGTCTATAAAAAGCAGGTTTTGGATGAAATTTGTAAAATTTTGCCCGAGCATGAGTACTTTTACGATCCCGAAATTTTAAGCGCGACCAACGAGCGCGAAATTTACCGCGACTTCATACTTGAGGCGATCTTTGAGAGTATGAGCGACGAGATCCCGTATTGCAGCGACGTCGTGATGGAAAAAGTAGTGGAAAAACCGGGTCTAATCTCGGTATATGCGCTGTCTCTTATACA
>CAUUKU010000058.1:0-13689 GCA_963545665.1 uncultured Campylobacter sp.
CTCGACTAGTCGTCGGCAGCGTCAGATGTGTATAAGAGACAGGAGTTAAATTTAAAGCCCTATTTTGCGGCGTGATCAGTTAGGTCTTGGAGTTCCATGGTGTAGTTTGGGATTTGTTCCCGAGTAGAATAACCATACGCTTTTAATATTACATTCAACAGCTTCATTATATCGCTTGCCGACAAAAGAGGTGTTTGCTTTGGATTTAGATTGAACAGTTTCCAAATTCTATGGAATTCTCCAGGTCTCAATGCTTCGTCGATATCATAATCAAGAGTGACTTCAATAATTTCACCATTATAATATAAAATCCAAATTCCTTTAGAATCAGTGCCATGGTCATAATCTGGATCAGGAAAACTATAAATTTTCCATAGCCAACAATCCGCATCTCGATCAATAGTCCATCGTAACTCATTAATAAAAGTCTCATAGTATGGATTATATTTGTAGTAAATTTCACTCAATCCATACTTCTCATCATCCTCTTTGGTGATGATTGCATTTTCAAACGCCATTCTTTCCTCCTCAAGAAATTTAATAATATTAGATTTTACGATCGGTTAAATCTTGTAGTTCCATAGTGTAGTTTGGAATTTGCTCCCATATGCCATCATATCCATATGTTTGCAAAGCATTATCTAGAAGTATAATTATTTCATCCCTTGAAATCAATTTAGTTTGTTTTGGATTTAGATCAAGTAGCTGCCAAATTCTATGAAATTGCTTAGGTCTTATCGCTCTATCGATGTCATAATCAAGGACAACTTCAATAATTTCACCTTTATAATATACAATCCAAATAGCTTTAACAAGAGTTCCATGTTCATATTCGGGATCGGGGAAATAAAAAATATCCCATAACCAATAATCAAGCTCTCTGTTTATCACCCAATCTTGTTTATTGATAAAAACTTCTCGTTTCGGATTATATTTGTAGTAAATTTCACTCAATCCATACTTCTCATCATCATCTTTTGTGATGATTGCATTTTCAAATGCCATCTGCGCTCCTTGTAATTTAAAATTTAACGTGCAGGCGGAAATTTCAACTGCAAATTTTATGCGGAATTTCGCGACGCAGCCGAAAATGGCGAGTAAAGAAACGAATTCCAAACTCGCACGCTCAAAGATAGACCGGCGAGATTGCCGCGACCGCTAACTCCGCTCGCCGCGGATATACTTGCTCTCTAGCCGCAGCAAAGCAAAAGCGGCTCGCCAGCAAAGCTAGCGGTAAAATTAATCGCAACCCATCCGCAAGAAGCATAACTGCACGATTTGCGGACGGGCTAATAAAGCCGAAGCGAGCCGATTAAAATTTAAGCTTTAGCTTGCGGCGCTTAAAAGCCGACTTAAGCCTAGACGCGATGCGAGCGATATGCCGCGACACGGCGTCTAAGCCTCAAGCTACATTAAGACCGGAATTTTGGTCTTTTGCAGGAAGTATTTCGACGCGCCGCCTAAGAAGATCTCCTTGATGCCGCTGTCTGAGTGCAAGCCCGCGACGATGAGGTCGAAATCGCCCGCGTCGGCATACTCTAGCAGCACCTGCCCAGGGATCTTGCCGTCTGCGTTTAGCGTCTCGAAAACATCGATTTTAACGCCATGCAAAGCCAAATAGTCGCTTATGCGGCGCTTCGTTTCGGGGATGCTCTCTTGAAGGTAGTGGTTTGCCGTGATGACGGTGACGGATTTAGCGCGCTGTAAAAGCTCTAGCGAATTATCAAGCGCTCGCGCCGAGGCCGCAGTACCGGTAAGCGAGACCAAAATTTTATCCGCCTTGAACTCCTGCAGCTTACGCGGTATGACGATGCAAGGCTTGCCGCTTTTAGTGACCGCCGCCTCGAACGTGCCCGTGATAGAGCCCGTAGGCGGCACCGAGACCAGTACTAAATCGCAATATTTGGAGTATTTCTCGACTAGCTCGGAGCGGATGCCTACCATATGTCTCAAAGCGGCGCTATTTGGGACGTGATCGTCGTCGCTTTGATCTAGGCCCAGCTTAGCGCATTCGGCGTCGAAAATCGCTCTGATCTCCTCGCGCTCGGCCTGCATCTCATCGCCCGCGGATTTTAAAAATTCCTCCATCAGCACGCCGCCTTTTAGCGTCATGCGGACGTTGTAGATCATCTTAGGATCGAGCTGGCACGCCATTATGTTGATGTGCGTGCCGAAAAATTTATTCACTAGCAGCGCTCCGTGTATGCGCTCGGCTAGCTCCTCGCCGCCGCCGATAGGGAAAAATATCTTTTTAAGCTGCATCTCATACTCCTATTAAAATTTTAAGCTAATTCCAGTGAAATTTTAGTGCCTTTCTGATCGGTCACGCGCACTCGCACCACATCGCCCGCCTTGTAAGGCGTCGTGATAAATTTAGCGCGCAGTAGCCCGTCCACGCCGTCTCGTAGCGAGATGAAGGTACCGAAATCTAGCACGCTTTGCACCACGCCGTCGAACTCCTCGCCGATCTGAAATTTTACCTCTTTGCGTTCATTGCGCGGCTTGCGAAAATCGCGAGAATTCGAGACTATCGATAAAATTTTATCTTTCGCGCCCGATACGCCGCCCGATTTTGCGCCTTGGATCTTGACCTCGCCCTTTTCGCGATCCAGATCGATATTTACGCCGAAGCTTTCGGTGATCTCTTTGATGACCTTGCCGCCCTGGCCGATGATGTCGGGGATTTTACTCGGATCGACGCTAAAAATTTCAAGCTTCGGAAGCACGTCCCTATTTATCACGATCGCCGCGTCCGCCTGCTCCATCAAGCCCAAAATATGCGCACGAGCCTGCTTTGCCTGCGCGAGAGCCTCTTTTAAAACCTCCAGGCTGATGCCGCCGAGTTTGATATCCATCTGAAGCGCAGTGATGCCCTCGTAGGTGCCCGCGACCTTAAAATCCATATCGCCGTCGTGATCCTCAAGCCCCATTATGTCGGTTAGCATGGCGTGTTTTTCGCCCTCAAAAATCAAGCCCATCGCGACGCCCGCGACGAGCTTTAGCGTAGGCACGCCCGCTGCTCGGAGAGAAAGTGCGCCGCCGCAGACCGAAGCCATCGAGCTTGAGCCGTTGCTCTCTAAAATTTCGCTCACCACGCGGATAGACTGCGGCGAGTTTAGATCGATACTCGGATACAGCGCTCTTTTGGCTAAATTTCCATGTCCCAGCTCGCGTCTGCCAGGGCTTTTAAGCGGGCTTGCTTCGCCGACGCAAAAGCCCGGGAAGTTGTAATTAAACATAAATCTATCGCTGATCGGCTCGAGCTGCGTTAGGCTGTCGCTTAGCTGTGCGTCGCTATCGCCGCCCAGCGTAGTAACGACAAGAGCTTGCGTCTGTCCGCGCGTAAATAGGCAGCTTCCGTGCGCGCACGGCAGGATATTTGTCTCGATACTGATCGGGCGCACCTCATCGAGCGCGCGTCCGTCGGCTCTGCAATGATCCTCGATGATCTGCGCGCGGATGATGCCGCGCTTATACTTGCCGATGACGCTGGAGATCACCTCTTGGCTCCATTCATTTTGCACCGTGACCTCGGTAGTTAAAATTTGATCTACGATTTTGTTTAGCTCGGTAGCGCGCTCGCTCTTTGCCATCTGATTGATCGCCGCTTTGACGGCGTCTTTGTAGTTTGCGTCGATGAAATCCGCGATATTCTCATCCTCGATCTCGGGCTTGTACTCTAGGCTCGCACCCGGCTTTTTAAACGGCGAAAAAGCCTCTTCGTAAGCGTTTGAGCCCGCACTTATCGCCTTTGCGGCAAAATCGATCGCATCTACCATCAGATCTTCGCTAAATTCATTCATCTGCTGCGCACCGCCGTTAATCTGCGGCAGGGAGCGCATCTCGATCATCAAAAGCTCATCGCCGACGCCCGCTACGTAAAGATCAAGCGCGCTAGCCTTAAGCGCGGAGTTGCTCGGATTTAAGATGAAGCTTCCATTTTGATAGCCTATGCGGACGCCGCAGACGGGCGCTTTAATCGGGATGTCGCTAAGATACAGCGCCGCAGACGCCGCATTAAGAGCGACGACTTGCAGATCGACCTCGGGATCTGCCGATAGCACGTAAACTACGATCTGCGTCGGATATGCGTATCCCTTCGGAAATAGCGGGCGCAGCGAGCGGTCTATGATACGGCTCGTTAGCGTCTCAAAATCGCCAGGCTTGGTCTCGCGCTTGATGTAGCCTCCGGGAATTCTGCCCGCTGCATACATCTTTTCGATATATTGCACGGTAAGGGGCAAAAAGTCCTCCTGCACCTGCGTCTCTTCGCGCGCTACGGTAGCTAGTACGACGGTATTTTTCACACGCAAAAGCGCCGCACCCGCAGCTTGTCTTGCTACCTTATCGATATCGAAAATTTCGGTATTGCCACCCACTTCAATTTTGCACTGCATTCGTTTTCTCCTTATTTTTTTCCGTATGAAACGGCAAGTAAAATGAGCAATTATTTAGCATTTGCATAATGTTTTCCGGCGTGATTTCGGATTTGTTTTTGTAGTAGAAATCTACGTCTACGAAATCCGCTATCTTGCGCACAGTATAAATTTCATCGACCAAAACGGCCAGATCCTCCGCCGCATCGCTCGCTATGAGCGGCGTGGCGTAGGTTATCGTTTTGGCTTTTAAATTTACGAGCGTTTTTATGCAAGCAAGAGCCGTTATACCGCTATGACAACCCTCATCGACTAAAATCACGTTTTTGTTTTCTAAATTTTGTAAAAGCTCGCCCTTGCGATACTTATAGACGTTTTTTAAAATTTTCTCCTCGTATCTTCTGTTTCCTTGTCCGTAGATGTATTCGAGGCTGATGCCGAAGCTCTGCACCAGCTCTTCCACCATCACGATCTCCTGCGTTTCGCTTACGCACGCGATGACGCACTCGGGATTGTTGGGCGCATAAATGGACTCGGTAAATAAAAACTCATATCCGATCTCAAGCTTTTTGGCGAGTAAATTTACCAAAACGATCGATTCGAGCGAGGAGGCGATCAGTAGAAATTTATCGTTTTTGCGCAGATCGGCGGGTAAAATTTCAAGCAGCTTCTCCGCCGCATCGATCTCGTTTTCAAACATCAAATTTTCTCTAGCGACCATTTTTGTTCTCCGTATTATATTCGCTGTCGACCGAGAAGTCATATCCCACGCCGCCGAAAGGATAAAAATTTACGAGAAAATAAAATCCGCGCTCTTTTTTAGCCTTTTCGTAGCTCGTGTTGCTGGTATTTTTCGGCTCTATGTCCTCTTGATAAACGAAGGAATAGTTCCAGCACTTGCGCGTATGCGAAAGACCGACGCGCCACATCTTCGAATACGAGCGGGTCAGGTCGTAATCCCAGCGGCCGAAAATTTTATTATTCCTAGGCAAATTTACCGAGGCGCTTACGATGGCGTAGTTATCCTTGGTGTAGCGCTTTTTATCCTCGCTTAGCTTTTCGTACTGATAGGAGTGTATCAGGCTCGCGTCAAAGCGGTCGTTTGCGTATGAAGCGTAGGTTTGGATCTTATCGAAGCTCTTAAATTTATGCGAGTATTCAAAGCGGTTGCCGACGCTAAAGCCGTTTTGGAAGTAGACGTCGATACGATGGTCTAAATCGTCAAATTCGTGATCGTCGAAATCATATCGTTGCTTGACGCTATGGTGTAAAAATTTCCTTCCGTCCTCGTCGTAAAAATACTGGCTCATCTTAAGAGCGGCGTTTTCGTGGGTGTATTCGTCGCTAAGCTCGCTTAAAAAATCATCTTCGTAGTAGAGCGAATCTTGCAGGTCGCCGAGCTTTGAGCGATTGAGCGCGCCGCGGTCGAGGTCGTGTTTATACTGATGATACTTTAAAAGTCGCTTGTCGATCTTGCCCTTTTGCCAGCCGGGGATCACAATATCCGCGCCCCAAGACATCGAATGAAAGAGGCTATCATACGCGCGCGCTACGTCGCTGTAGATCGAAAGCTCGGAGTATTGATTGGCGTAGAAGGTGTTTTTATCCTCTCTTAAAGAACCGCCCCGGTAATAAAATTTATCCTTCCAACTAGTAGCGCTCATATACAGCCGCTCGGTAAAGACGAAATTCAGATACTCGCTCAAAAACGGCGTGCTAAAGCTGAGCGGCGCGTCGAATTCGTATTGTTTCGCGGTGACGCCCTGCCTTCTAGTAAAATTCCTAGCTTTCGCATCAAGCGAATAGAGCAAATTCGGTAGCCCCAAATCGTTGCTAAATTTATGATATTGCAGCGTCGGCAGCTCTTGGACGGTATCTTTGTTGCGGAAGGTATTGTCGGCGTTTAGCTTACTCGTATCGATGTAGTAGCGTCCGTAAGCGCCGAAATAGTGCTCGTCTGAGGTCAAATAATAATTCATCCGCGAAGTTACGAGCGAGTTATCCGCATCGTCGCTAAGGCCGCCCTTTTCCTTCAGATCGTAGTATTCCAGATCGTTTAGCTGAGTAAAGTCGATCCATAAATTTTCGCGCAGATCGCCGCCCAATAGATAGGTCGCAAGCTTGCTGCGATCGTATTGCACTTCAAATCCGTGGTGGCGCTCGTTTTTGTATTCGAGGCGTTTTTGCGCCCGCGAGAAGTTATCGAGCACTCCGCCTCTAATCTCGCCGTAAGAGTACGGAGACTCCGTGAAGCGAAAGGTGCCGTATGCGCCAAAGCCCCTTCTGCTGCGCACCTGCGGATCAAGCTGAAAATCCCAGCTGTCGTAAGGCGCAAAATAGATCGGCTGCTTATAATAAATCCCTTCCTTGCTGATGTAGCCCGCCTCGGGAGGTAGCAAGCCCGTACGGCGCGTGCGGTCGGTCGGGAAGCCGAAATACGGCAGATAGAGCACCGGCACGTCGCCCACGTAAAATCTCGGATTGAAAAGATGGAGGAATTTGCTCTCTTTATTTAGCTTGCCGCTGCTAAATTTGATGCGCCAATCAGGATCGGTGACGTTGCAGCTAGATACGCTGGAGCCCTCCACGCGGTAATACTCGCTGTCGCTGCAGCTGGCGTCGTTTTGCATCCAAAGCTCGGAGTCCCTATCCATCATAAAATTTACGTCGGCTTCCTGCTTGTCGTTTTTCAGATCGATTTTGATATATTCGGAGCGGGTAGTTTCGTTGCTGCCGCGCATTGCATTGACATTGCCGAAAAGCTCGATAATGCCGTTTTGCTCGTCGTAAGTGGCGCGATCGGCGGTGATGAAGTAGTCCTGCGAATACACCGTTACGTTGCCGCTCGCCGTCGTTAAAAAGCCGTTTTTTTCGACGTTATCTGCTATGAGCTCGACGTCTTGGACCTTCGCGCTCGCACTGCCCGCAAGGAGCAGACTGAAGCTAAGCGCTAGAATTTTAAATTTTTTACTCTTTTTCAATCTCTACCACCAATGTTTTCGCCGCCATATCGTGCAGGCTCTGTCGCGAGCTCGTAAAAAACGCCACCAAAAACCCCATATAAAATATCGTCTCGCTCAGCACCCGAACCGTCGCGCGGATCGCCGCCGTAGCGATATCCATGTCGCCGCCGCCAGCACGGACGCAATAAATTTTAACCGCGAGCTTGCCTAGCGACGCGCCGTATAGATAGACGAAAATCGTATGATATAAAAATTTTATCACGACGTACTGCATCAAGAATTTCGACACGACCTTTTGGATCTCAAGGTTGCTTCCGCTCTGCGCCGCGGCCATGATCTCGGGCTCATCGATGACAAGCAGCACGATAGTAAAAAGCGTCGCTAAGATGACCTCATCGATACCGAATGCGATTACGCGTTTGCCAAGCGGAGCGATGTTCAAATTTTATCTCTTAAGGCTTGGTGCGCGATATCGCACCTGTACTGCGCGCCGCTAAATTTTATATTTTCGCACAGCGCGTAAGCCGCGTCGCGCGCCTGCTTTAGACTCTGCGCAACGCCCACGCTTACCAAAACGCGCCCGCCGCTAGCGTAAATTTGCCCTTCCCGCTCGCTCACGCCCGCATAGCAGATATGCGCGTCCGTAGGAATTTCGCAGACCTCGATCAAAGCAGGCTGCGAAGAGCCGTAAGGATAGCGCTCGCTAGCCATCACGACGCCCACTGCGAATCGCTCTTTTAAGCTTATGCTACTTAGCTTGCCTACGGCGGCGTTGTATAAAATTTCGCTCAAATTTCCGCCAATTAGCGGCATCAAAACTTCACACTCCGGATCGCCGAAGCGGACGTTGTACTCCAGCACGTAAGGCTCGCCGCCCACGATCATAAGCCCCACGAATAGCACGCCGCAAAAGAGCGCGCCCTGCTGTCGCATCCCTTTTAGCGTGGGTGCGACGATCTCGCTCTGCACTCTTTTTATCAGCGCGGCATCCGCTAGCGGGCTTGGCGCATAAGCTCCCATGCCGCCGGTGTTCGGGCCCAGATCGCCGTCAAGCAGCTTTTTGTGATCCTGCGCTACGGGCAGGCTTACGAAATTCTCTCCGTCGCAGATCGCAAAAAAGCTAAGCTCGAAGCCTTCTAAAAACTCCTCCACGACGACGTGCCTGCCGGCTTCGCCGAAGCTTTCCCCGCTTAGCATATCCGCAGCGGCTTTTTTAGCTTCATCTTTGGAATTTGCGATGATGACGCCCTTGCCCGCGCACAAGCCGTCCGCTTTGACCACGATGCGTCCGCTTAGACCGTCTATAAATTTTGAAATTTCAGATAGATCGTCGCTGCTTAGGAATTTTGCGGTTTTAATATGATTTCGCGCCAGAAAGTCCTTCATATAGGCTTTAGAGCCCTCAAGCTTCGCCGCAGCGGCGCTGGGACCGAATATAGCGAGATCTTGCGCTTTGAAAATATCCACGATACCTTTTGTAAGCGGCTCTTCGGCGCCCACGATGGTAAGAGTTACGTCGTTATTTTTCGCAAAGAGCGCAAGTTCATCAAAATCTTTTAAATCTAAATTTTTACCGAGCGCCTTTGTAGCGCCGTTTCCCGGAGCAAAATACAGATTTAAAACGTTTTTATCCTCGCGAAGTCTTAGCCCGATCGCGTATTCTCTACCGCCGCCGCCGATTATTAGGATATTCAATGAAGCCTCCGTAACGTAAAAAACCCAAGTGAGCGTTGCGTAAAAAGAATCGGCTCAAACAAAGCCAATCTTGCAACTAGGAAAAATCTCTAGGTCGCAACCCGTAACTTTAAAAAAGCTCGAGCCGAGCCGCGTCACACGGACCTCTCACGTCGTCGCTTATACAAATATGTTGAACCCTCATATAAAACGCTCTCGCTTCACCCAGGCTTGGGCAAAATTATAGTCTAAATTTGCTTAAACTATGGCAAAAGCGCCAGATCGACGCAGGATTTTATCGACATTCTTTCGCAGATTATCGGCTCGCAAAACTCGCTCAAAACGCTCGCCGTCGTCCTACCGATACAGATCGCCTTGTAGCCCTCGTCCCAGCCGAAATTTGCGGTAAAGCCGCGGACGTTTTTAGGCGAGGTAAAAATCAGCGTGCTGCCTTGCGGCGGCTTTGCGGCGGCGGGCAGGCTAAGGATGGAATTTTCGTAGGCGATCACGCTTTGCAGCCGCACGCCGGCGTTAGACAGGATTTGCTCCAACTTCGATACCGTCTCGCGTGCGCGCAGATACAGCGCGTCTCTGCCTTGCAAGAGCGGCGCGATCTCGGCGGCAAACTCATTTCCGTGCCCATGCCGCGCCACAAAAATATCGCGAAATCCAAACTCGCGCGCAGCCGCAGCGCACGGCTCGCCAATAGCGTAAACGGGCGTATCTAAATCAGGCAAAATTTCATTAAATTTTATCGCCGCCACCGCGTTTTTGGAGGTAAAAATTAGCGCGCCGATCTGCGCAGGCAGGCTAAATTTGAGAAATTTTATCTCGCAGACCGCAAGCTGCCTCACCTGCGGATGATCAAATCTCGTATTGGACACCAGATATATCAAAACGCCCTCCATGTTTAAATTTGCTTCGATTAAATTCCGCTCTCGAAAAAATCCGATCCGCCGTCATTAATCTTTGAGTTTAAATTCAATTCCGCTCCGCGCCGCCTTCGGCGCCGATTAAAACCTGCCCGCAAAGCCCCCTCCGCTTTTCAGTCGCGTTTAGGCAACTTAGCTGCGGCACGCTTTTTTAAAATTTTATCTCACAAGCGAAGCGTCAAATTTAAATTCATCGCTTTGTTCGAGCCCTGCTTTTGAAATTTTACTTTGCAGTCTGCGACTGAAATTTCGAAATCTCGTCACAAAGCCCGTTCCGCGCACAGCTAACACGCCGCCGCTCGCCGAGCCCCCGCCCAGCCTGTGTATGTGTCCGCACAGATCGTCAAGCTCGCCAAATTTTAAAATTTAAAGCTGCGGCTACGAAATTTCAAAACTACGAGCGCTAAATTTTAAAATTTCGCCGCTCTTAGGCTCTTAAATTTATCCCTTCAGCCACTCGTTTAAAATTTCAATCTGCGCTGCTACACTCTCATTTGCCGTGCCTCCTTGCGACTTGCGCGCCTCCTTAGAAGCGTTTAGATCAAGAAATTTAACCGCGCCCGCGTCCAAGCTCTCATCCACGCTAGCAAGCTGCTGCGCATTTAGCTCGCTCAAATCTAGGCCCAAATTTTCCGCATACGCCACGGCCTTGCCCGTGATGAAGTGTGCCCGGCGAAACGGCACGTTTTTCTCTCGCACGAGATAATCAGCCAGATCGGTTGCCGTGAGGTGCCCGCGGCGCGTCATTGCTAGCATATTTTGCTCGTTAAATTTAGCCGTTTTTAGCATCTGTTTTAAAATTTCAAGGCTCGCAAGCGCGGTGGCGACGCTATCGAAAACGCCCTCCTTGTCCTCTTGTATGTCCTTGTTGTAGGCTAGCGGCAAGCCCTTCATCACCGTTAGTAGCGCGACGAGATTGCCGTTTACGCGCCCCGTTTTGCCGCGGATTAGCTCGGCGACGTCGGGATTTTTCTTCTGCGGCATGATTGAGCTGCCGGTGCTGTACGCGTCGCTGATCGTAATAAAGCCGAACTCCTGCGAGCTCCACAAGATGAGCTCCTCGCACAGGCGCGACGCATGCGTCATCAGCACGCTTACGTTAAACAAAATCTCCAGCGCAAAATCGCGGTCGCTAACGCTATCCATCGCGTTTGGAGTCACTCCCGCAAAGCCTAGCTGCTGCGCGACCGACTCGCGGTTTATAGGATGCGGCGTACCGGCAAGCGCAGCCGAGCCCAGCGGACAGAGGTTGTTTCGCTCGCGCGAGCTGGTAAAGCGCTCGTAATCGCGGCGAAACATAAACGCATAAGCGAGCAAATGATAGGCAAGGCTCACGGGCTGGGCGTGCTGAAGGTGCGTGTAGCCGGGCATCAGCGTGTCCGCGTGCTCGCTAGCTATATCTCGCAGAGCAGCGACTAGCTCGCGGGTTTTATCGGCGATCGCGGCACCGCTTTTAAGCACGTAGAGACGAAAATCAAGCGCGACCTGATCGTTTCTGCTGCGCGCCGTGTGCAGCCTACCGCCAAGATCGCTTCCGATGAGCTCGCTTAGGCGCTTTTCGACCGCCATATGGATGTCCTCGTCGGCGGTTTTAAACTCAAATTTACCGCTTTTTATCTCCTCGAACACGGCGTCAAGCCCGGCGACGATCTTTTCGCTCTCGCCCTGCTTTAAAATCCCGCAAGCGCCGAGCATCCGAGCGTGTGCCTTGCTGCCCGCGATGTCCTCCCGCCAAAGCGCCCTATCAAAGCCGATCGAGGCGTTAAACTCCTCCAAAAGCGCCGAACTCGCCTCGCTAAAGCGCCCCTCCCACATTTTTTTCACGCTCGCTCCTTCGTTTAAATTTTCGGTGATTTTATAAAATTTAAGCTAAAATAGCGCAAAATTTTTGTTTTTGAAAGGAAAAACGATGATAGAGATGTTTTTATGCTCCTATTTTGCGGGCGCGGCGACGCTTTTTGAGGACTATGCGAGACAAAATATCCGCGCTAAAGAGGTGCTTTTTATCCCGACCGCAGCAAACGTAGAGGAGTACCGAGACTACGTGGATGAGGCGAAAGAGGCGTTTGCCAAAATGGGCTTTGAGGTTCAAATTTTAGACGTTTCAAAAGCGAGCGAGGCCGAAGCAAAGGCAAAGATCGGCGCGGCACAGGTGCTTTACGTAAGCGGCGGCAACACATTTTATCTTTTGCGCGAGCTTAAAAAGAAGAATCTCGCAGGCCTCATTGCTAGTCGCGTCCGAAGCGGCGAGCTCGTATACGTGGGCGAGTCGGCGGGCGCGATGATCGCGGCGCCCAGCATGGAGTACGCGGGCGTGATGGACGATGCGGGCGACTACGGGGCCGCGGCGCAAACGGGGCTTGATCTGGTGAAATTTTACCCGGTGCCGCACTACGGCGAGGAGCCTTTCGTACAAAGCGCGGCTGAAATTTTTAAAATTTACGGCGGCAAGCTAAATTTGGCACCAATAAATAACGCCGAGGCGATCGCGGTGCACGGGGATAAATTTGAAATTTTAGGGCGCGAAACTGCGGCGCGAAAGTAAAATTTACGCTTGCGTTCGCGCATAAGGCTGTGAGGCAGAATTTAAATTTAGGTGCGGTAAGCCGCTAACGAATGAATTTAATCAAAGGATCAAAATGAAAATACTACTTATCAACGGCGGAGCGCCGTTTAACGGCAAAGGCGGCAAGCTAAGTAAGACGCTGCACGAGCTAGCCAAAAAGACGCTACAAGCCCTAGGACAAGAAACGCGCGAAACTACGATACATGAGGGCTACGATATAGAGGGCGAGGTAGAAAAATTTCTATGGATGGATGCCGTGATCTGGCAGATGCCCGCTTGGTGGATGGGCGAGCCTTGGCTAGTCAAAAAATACGTGGACGAGGTGTTTATGGGCGGCATAGGCAAGATAGTGGCAAACGACGGGCGGCACAGCGCAAGCCCAAACGACGGCTACGGCACCGGCGGGCTAATAAAGGGCAAATCGCACATGCTAAGCGTCACTTGGAATGCGCCGCTTCAGGCGTTTGACAAGCCCGGGGATTTTTTCGAGGGCGTAGGCGTGGACGGCGTTTATTTGCATTTTCATAAAGCCAACGAGTTTTTAGGCACAAAAAGGCTGCCTACTTTTATGTGCAACGATGTCGTTAAAAATCCTGATGTAGAGCGTTTTATGAGAGATTACGAAGCGCATTTAAAAAGAGTTTTCGGCTAAAAGCCGCTAAAGAGCGAGAGGCTGCCAAGCGATCTTTTTGATGCGATTTGGCTGACGAGTAAAGCAGGTAAGCCTTTTTACTAGAAAGTATGGCGAGGCGTTTAGCGCGTTTTGGATGAAATTTAAGCTTAAGGAGCGTTTATGGAGTATTTCAAACCGTTTTTCGTAAAGATCGCGGGGCGCGCCAGAAAGGACGATCACACGAGCGCGCATGATCAGATCATCGCGCCGCTACTGCAAAATGCGCTCGCCGCCTACGTCTATAACGGCCGCAAAGATAGTATCGTAGGGGCTTTCGGTAGCGTGGAACACCCGCTAAACTTGAGCGACTTTAGTTTTATCGTGCGCGAGCGGGGCAAATTTCGCCTCGATCTAGCGCGCGAATGCGTAAATGGCGCCGAAATTTTTTGGAACGCTTGCAGTTTTAGGCGCGGCTCGGTCGTTGTTTTGCTTGAAGGCGAGTTTGATCTAGCGCCTATTTTGCGCCGCTGCGCCGAGATAAGCATAGACGAAACGCCAAATATGG
>CAUUKU010000059.1:0-13624 GCA_963545665.1 uncultured Campylobacter sp.
TACTGATCGGTCTCGTGGGCTCGGAGATGTGTATAAGAGACAGTTTAGCCCGTATTTCGGCTCGCTGCAGCTTTTTATCCGCCGCTTTGGCGGAAATTTTAAACTTTAACGCGGCGGCCGTTTGTTTTTGCAGATATTGCGCGCGTTGTCTTGCCGCAGATGTCGTGACCGCCTAGAACGCCGTCGTGCGCTAAAATTTCAGATCCCCGCTTGCAGCCGAATACTGCGCAGGCACCGCGCATTTAACGCGCCCATTTTGAAATTTAAAATTTTAGTCCATTCGCCTGCTGCGCACGTCTTAAAATTTCAAAATTTTAAAATTCCCGTTCGTCCGCAGGGTGAAATTTTAAAATTTAATCCTCGCACGCTGTATACGACGCAACGGTTTAAAATTTAAAATTCCCGCCGGCGCGGTGAAATTTACCGGCCGGCTTCGCCATCTGTAGCGTTAAAATTTGCGATCAGGTCGCTAAAAATTTTAGCCAAATTTTCCACGTCGCCGGTCTCGACGCGCTCGTTTATCTGATGAACTCGATCGTTTCGCACGCCAAACTCCGCCGTCTCCACGCCGAGCTCGGCAAAATATCTCGCGTCGCTCGTGCCGCCCGCGGTGTTTAGCTCGGGTGCCGCGCCGCAGATTTTCTGCACGCTCGCGCTCAATCTCTGCACGATTTTGGAGTTTTTGTCGGTTAAAAACGGCTTTGAAGCGCTCTTTAGCACAAGGCTTAGCGATGCGCCCTCCTTTAGTTGCGCGGTGCAGCTCATTTCGCGCTTGCCGAACGATTCGCTTTCGCTGCATAGCGCGTTTTCCGCGCTCACGCCGAAAAGCTCTAGCACGTAGTCTCTGATCTCATCCAGCTTTAAATTTATCCCGCCGCGGACGTTAAACATCACCCGCACATCCTTGGGCGTTATGTTTGCGACCTCTGTTCCGCCGCGGATGTCGGTGATCACGATCTTGCTTGGCGCAAAGCTCTCGTCTCCGTCGTCCAGATCGTGTCCCGCAAGACGGGCTAGCGCAGGTGCTAAAATATGCGCTGGGTTGATGCATTTAGCGGGATATGCGGCGTGGCCGTGGGTGCCGGTAATCGTTAGCGCGGCGTTGATCGAGCCGCGGCGACCGATCTTTATCGTATCGCCGAAGCGCACCTCGCAGCTGGGCTCCGCAACGACCGCGAAATCTGGCAGCAGCCCCTCTTCGCGCAGTTTGGCAAGCATCTCTTTAGTGCCGTAGATGCCCTCCCCCTCCTCGTCGCTGGTAAGAAGCAAGCTTAGCGTGCCGTCAAAGCTCTGCGCGGACGCAAGAGCGCAGATCGCCGCTGCGATGCCGCTTTTCATATCCTGCGCGCCGCGGCCGTAGATGAAGCCGTCCGATTCTACCGGCACAAACGGGTCGCTCGCCCAGCCCTCGCCCGGCGGGACTACGTCGATGTGTCCGGCAAAGCACAGGTGCGGGCCGTCTGAGAAGCGTTTTGAGAAAAGCACGTTCGTAACGCCGTTTAGCTCGAATCTGCTTTCGTTAAAATCTCCGAGCAGCATCGAGATGTAGTTGAATGCGCCGTCCTCGTGCGGGGTGAGCGATCGGAATTTTATCAGCTCTTTTAAAATTTCTACCGGTTTCATGTATCGTCCTTTAGTTTAAAATTTCGCCGAAAATCACGGCGTAGATGAGTTTAAGCGCGAAAAACAGCAAAATCAGCGCCGAAATATACGCAAACGCTCGCGCCGCGCGGTCCGAAATTTTAGCTCTGCTTTTATAAACCGCTAGCGCAAAGAGCGTGATCCAGCTCAAAATCCCGCAGACAAGCCCAGCAAGAGCGAGCCCGAAGCGCTCGCGCCCGATGCTTGCGGACACGCTTAGCCAAAACATAATCACGTAGGGGTTGAAAATATTTAGCAAAAAACCCTTGCCAAATACCGCTACGTGCGAGCCGCGCTCTACGCTTTGAAGCCGCACGGACCTTTTAGCATCGCGGTAGATGCCTAGCGCTATGTATAGCAAAAAAGCGGCGCCAAATACCGATATGCAGGCAAAAACGATCGGGATTTTGGCTAACTGCGATATGCCGAACGCCGAGAGCGCCAGATAGAGCATGTCCGCGCTCATGGCGCCGAGGCCCAGGCACAGCGCCTTGGTGTAGCTTCGCAGCGCGTAGGACATTATCAGTACGTTTACCGGACCGATCGGCACGCTAACGCCCAGCCCCATCAAAATCCCTTGTACGAATGGTTGCATCCCTCTCCTTACATTCCCCAAACTGCTCTAAAATTTCGGCACGCGGCATTGCGAAAAAATCTATGGACGCGGCTTTGCGAATAGATCGATGACGCACAGCTTCGCGAATGGATCGATCCTGAAATTCCGCGCGCCAGCCGATCGGTTTTAAATTTAACGCAAACGTCGCCGCAATGCGCCTTAGCTTTAAAAATTTTAACGCGCGTGGTCGCATGCACCTCAACTTTGAAATTTTAGCATGCATGGCTCGCGACACACCTGCTTACCGAGCCTTGGCTGGCTCTGAAATTCTAATGCCGAGCATTGCGTGCGCCAGGGCATTTAAATTTAACGCGTGCGGTTGCATGCGCCTTGGCTTTGAAATTTTAACGAGCGCTTCGCACGGCACGCATGCTCGCTGAGCTTTAAATTTAGCTTTTAAATTTAAGCGCACAATTGCGTTTTAAATTTACGACTCGAATTTTGCGAAGCAAAATCCGCCGTCTCGCCTGCGCCGCTAAGTTTGCGAGCTAAATTTCGCAAGGCAAAATTTAAATCGGCAAAAGATCGGTGACGAACGGCGGCTCGCGCAAGTCGGTAAATTTTAGTCGCGTAAATTTAAAGATCGCGGCGGTAAAATTTAGCTCGCCGAAATTTACTCTGTGCAATTTCAAACATTCGCGTGTCCGCACTCATAAACGGCTCATGATCGCAGATAAAATTTTGCGAAGTAAAATTTCGCACCTTAAAATTTTATCCGCAAATTTTAAAATCCAGCCGCGCCGTCTGAAATTTGACCGATCGCCCGCTTCAAATTTAGCCACACGCCCGTAATTTGGCTACGCCCTCATTTTAAATTTTATCGGCCGCCGTAAAACCTTGCCCGCAAAACAGACGCACCGCAAAACCTGCATGCAGAGCAGACCCTGCCGCGAGGCTAAACGCGCCGTAAATTTTATCGTTTCGCAGCGGAGCAAATTTTACACTACAAAGCAAGAGCCTGCGCGCCGCCGGATTAAATCTGCACCGCAAAGCGAATTCCGCGCCGCAACAGGTTTCGCGAAAATCCGCGACGCAAGAGCTTTAAGCAGTCCGCTTCATAAAATTCCGCGATCGCAATAGCTAAATTTAAAACGAAAAATCCCCCGTCGCGCCGTGCGACATGCTCTCATAGACCGCCTTGACGTATTTGTCGCGCACTGCGCAATCTAGCAGCTTCTCGCACTCCAGGCAGCTGGTGAGGTTGTGCTCGGCTTGGCACGCCTGCAGCGCGGCTAAGCTTTTATCCAAAATTTCGTCGTAAACGTCGCGCGGCGCAGTGTTCTCGGTATCAGCCATCAGTTTTTCCCGCCGTAAATTTCATGCATCTTCGCGATCTCGTACTTCGAGCCGAAAAAGCAAGGGCTGCTTTGGTGGATCTTTTCAATTTTAAGCTGCAAAAGCGAGCCGTTCACGCCGTCGCTGGTGGCGCCTCCGGCGCGCTCGAAGATGAACGCAAACGGCAGCACTTCGAAGGTTACTCGAAGCTTGCCGCGCGGATAATCGCTGGTAGCGGGGTAGCTGAAAAGTCCGCCGCCTTTTAATAAAATTTGATGCAGGTCGCTTACCATCGCGCCGCTGTATCGTAGGCGGTATCCCTCGTCAAACAGCGCCCGCACGAGCTTTCGGTGCGGCTCATTCCAGCCCTTTTGCGTCGCGCCCGTGGCGTTTAGTTTGCCTTTTTGCTGTAGGCGCAGGTCTTTTACGAAGCTAAATTTGCCCTCGCGATTTAGGCGGTAGAGCTTCGGCGCGTCCTCGCAAACGACCATCTCAAGGCGCGGTCCGTAGATGCAATAGATCGCCGCCTTTAAGCTTGCGGGCGAAATTTCATCCTCGTAGATGCCAAATATCGAGCCCACGGCAAAATTTACGTCCACCAAGCTTGAGCCGTCGAGCGGATCGTAGGCGACGATGAGGCGGGCATCCTTTCTAAGCTCTAGCGCCTCCTCTTTCTCCTCGCTGATTAGCGCGCGTACGAGCGGGTTTTTGCGAAATTCCGCCTCGATTATGGCGTCGCTTTTTACGTCGAGCTTAAGCTGCGTATCGCCCGTGCTGTTGTGATGATCGGTGTAGCCGAAGTCCGCGTATTTCAGCTCCTCGGCGATTTGTAGCGCGATATTTTGGATTGATTTTACGATCTCTCGCATTTTATTCCTTTACATTTTTTTGGCGTTTTTTAAGATCCATTCGCTAATGCCCGCAGCGTCGTTGATGTCGAAATTTACGCGGCAAAATTTATCCATCTGCTCGCCGCTTAAATTTGAAGCGATCGCATCCGAAAAGGGCAGATACGCAGGATCGATCCTGTCGCGAAACAGGCTTATGCGCGGCAGCGGCAGCGTCTTTAACCCCTCTACGAGCAGGATATCAAAATCTCCGAGCATCCGCACGACCTCGTCAATCTGCATACAGCGCTGCGAAAAATAGCTCGTCCGCGTCGGGCTCATCACGACGGTCTCGGCGCCGAGCTCGCTAAATTTGGCGCTGTCCTTGCCCTCTACGTCAAAGCGCGCCTTATCGCCCGGATCGTGCTTTACGATCGCAGTTCGCAGGCCGCTTGCGATAAAAATTTTAGCGATCTTGCAAATTAGCGTCGTTTTGCCGCTGTTGGAGGGGCCTGAAAATGCGATAGCAAGTCTTTTCATTTTTAAAATCCGGCTTTTTAAGATGAGCAGATTGTAGCGAATTTAGCCTTTTAAAAAGCAAAATTCGTTAAAATGCGCCTAAAATTTCAAAGGAAGATCGATGAAGAAATTTGATTTTAGCGGCGCGCTAAACGGCCTGCTAAAGGGCGCGCTCCTAGCTGCGTTAGCGCTATTTTTAAACTCCTGCTCCACAAACGATCCCCGTCACGATCCGCTTAAAAACGAGTTTCTGGCCTACACGCAAAAATTTGAATCGGTGCGCGCGGGCGATCGATATTTGGGAGTGGCGACCTATCTAAATCCCGTCGCGCCCGAGCTTAGAAACGCCGCTGGAGACGAGGTGTTTTTGCTCACCTCCTATCCTAAAGAAGTGCAGATCCGCGCGGTGCAGATCAACGGCGTAAACGCAAACGTAGTGCCGCTGCACGACGAGGATCCGCTTTTGCAAAAGGAGCTTTTTAAGATCGCGTGGGCGAGCCGCTACAAGATCACCGCGCCTAAGAGCGATAAGGACGAGCTGGTGCTTAGCTACCGCACCTCAAATGGTCTGGGTGCCACGATGAAATTTCGCAAAGTTTCAAAGTCGCTGTATTGGCAGCCGCAGATCGATCTGAAAGATTAAAAGGAGAGAGGGTGGGCTACGACATAAGCTACCACGCGATCGGCAAAGATGAAATTTCGCAGTGGTATTTTAAGCCGCTAAAGCTCGCGCAGAAAGGAGATTTTGAAAGTATCGCCCAAATAGCGCGCGAAGCGGGGATGGATGAATTTTACGCAGAAAAATACGCGGACGGCTTCCGCTCGGCGCTGCAGTACGGCACGCAGGGGATTTTTAATAAAACGCACGGATTTCATATAGCCGTGGCGCAGGGCTATTTTAGAGAGTATTTTTACACGCGCGGCACGGCGTTTAGCTTTTTAGCGGAGCAAAGCTCTAAATTTAAACCCTACATAAGCGATTGGCGCGAGGTTTTGCCGGCGGAATTTCTAGCGGAGTTTAGCGGCGAAATTCACAACGAGATCGTCGAGAATTACTGCTGCGGCGCGTATCTTGGAGCCGATAACGTGCAGAAACTGCTGCGCGATTATGAGGCGGGCGGCGAAATCAAATCTGCCGTAGATGAGTTTTATGCGCAAAATTTGCCCGTGTTTTTAAAGGCGCTAAATTTGGCGCGCGAGCTTGAAGTGGGACTACTTGAGGCTACCGAGGTGGTTGAGCCCAATCCGATCGATCTGAATAGGTCCGAGTCGTTTTCAAATCTTTTTAATTGCGATCCGCAGGGCGCGCTGATCTACGCGGAAATCGCAGCGCAGCAGATCGGCGAAGCGATAGGGTGCATCAAGGCAGTCGGAGGCGTTAGGATGGTCAGAGAGAATTTTACCTTGCGCGGCGCCAATGCAATGGGCGGCGGCAGTGCAATGGAAGCGGATGGCGGCACAATTAAGGCAAGCGGCGAGAATTACATCCCGTGCAGCGGCGATATGATAAAAGGCAGCAGTGAGAATTCCGCCGCGGAAGATCATGAAGACGAAACCTCCGCAGGCGGCGAGAAGTCGCTTTTCGGCAGGATTAAAAGGCTTTTTAAATAGCAATTTGATCGCTAAATTTTATTCCGCCGAAGCTCGCGCGGATTTTTAAGGTCGTAAAATTAAATCATCTTGCGCTCGCAAGCTTTGCGCCGTGCGGTTAAATTTAGCTAAAATGGTGCGGCAAAGAGGCGTGAATTTAAAATTTAAAACTTGCCGAAATTTAAACGGCGGCGTGCATATTCTCGAAGCTTTAAAGCATCGCAAACAAGCTGCAAAAGAGGCTAAATTTAAACCCGCTACAGCCTTCGCGGCGGGTAACCTGCGAATAGCTTATCTGTTTAAATTCCATAGTCGAAAACGCCCGATTTTGATTTCACGCCACTTAAAATTCTGCGCTCGGGCGCTAATTTAATCGCTCACAAAACGCCGCGATAAAATTTCAATAAATTTTAGATTTTAAAGCTCGTCGCCCCAGAAATAAAGCTCGAAAAAAGCAAGCGCAAAGATAAAAAACAATATCAGCGCCGCGCCGCCCACTCGGACGTAGCTATCGTCCCCTACGCCGAATTGCACGTAATACGCAAACGCCATAAAAAACAGGCAAGCCGCTAAATTTGCGGAGCGTTTCTTTTCGTCTTTAAACGACGATACGCACAAAACGGCGGCTACTACAAGAACTACGGTCGCGATAATTTGCATGGCGCGCCGCCTTTCATGCAGGGCGGGAAAGAGCCCTTATTGGGCATTAAGTGATAGAATTTCGCCGTTTTGATCTGCCAGTCTAAGCCTTTGGCGGGCAAATTTTGCGCTTTTGTTGAAGCGGCGGCTTTTAAAATTCCTTGCTAGCCGCATTTGAAAATTATCTTTTGCACTCGCCGCCTCTTAAAATCATCATCTGAGCCTGCTGCCAGCTTAGCGAAAGTTATCGCTGCGAGAGGGGATCAGCAGGTCTTGTAGCTCCTGTTGCACCGAGATTTTTGCGCGCGGATCGAGGATCTGCGAGTAGATGATGAAATTTGCAAGCACCTTTTTGCCGTAGTCCCTGCTCTCGGCATACGGCACGAGCTCCATGCTAAGCCACGGCTCGAATTTGCCCTTATTAAACATATCGCCGCGCTGAAGCATCTTTTTGACGAGCCCGAGCCCGCCGTTGTAAGCGTATGCGATGAAAACCGGGCTGTAAATTTTACGCTCCAACCAGTCGATGTGGATGTTAGCGAAGCGGTAGGCGACTTCCGGGCGGAACATATCGTCTTGATCGAAGCCCGCGATCGCAAGCTGCTTTTTGCCGATGTCGTTAGCCAAAAACGGCATAAATTGCATCATTCCAAGCGCGTACGAGGTAGAAACGGCGCTTGGGATAAAGCGGCTCTCTTGGCGCGCAAGCGCTAAAATTAGCGCCTTGCGGCGGTTATCGCCGTCGCCGATATACTCCATAAACGGCGTCGGATAGAAGTTGTCTTTGCCGCCGCTTGCTTTATTCATGATATATGAGTACTCGCCGATGCTTTGCTTGGTGTCGAATTTTTTAGCAAATTCCAAAAGCTGCGCGCGAGACATCTTATCGGCGCTATTTTTCGTGCGAACCCAAGCGAAAGGATCGCTTATATCGTAGCCTTCGATGGAATTTTTAGCGGGGTTTGGGATGATGATGTTTAAATTTTTATTTCCCAAGACCTCTTTGGCATACAGCGCGTAGAGACTGTAGTATTCGCTTTTGGCTAACTCTTTTAAGACGTTTTGATCTCCGCTTAGCAGATAGGTCCAAAATTTCGCGTTGTGTACGTCGTGAGCTCGCTCAAAGCTCGCCGCCGCACGGCTAAAAAACGCAAGCGCAGCCCCTTCATCGCCCTGCATGACGGCATTTACGCCTAGCATAAACGCTATGTCCTTTTCTACGGCCGACGGATTGACGCCCGTAAGCGAGCGTCGCAGGCGCGGGTATTTGCGGTTAATTATCGCGTCGTTTAGCACCGTTTTAAAGCTCGGCTGCGTGCTTAAGCTCGTGACGAACGTTTCGTCGGCGTTGATGTCGATCAAAGCATCCTTGTCCGCGCCTTTTAAGTAGCCGTAATACAAGAAATAGTTGCGCGCGTTGCGGCTCTGCATAAAGTATTCGTTCGGATTTTTTTCGTTAAATCCGCGCATTAAATTTGCGGCGTCGCGCGCAGCCGCGTCTTGGTGGCGCTCTAGCTGCGAGGCGAGCGTCTCGCGCACGGACGGGCTTAGCTTGGCGACGAAGGCGGGATAGGAGCGCGCCTTTTTGCAAGTGAGATTGGCATCCAAAATATTTGCCGCCGTTACTCCTGCGCAGCGATCGGGCCTTTTAGGGGCTTTAATGACGCCGAAAATTCTATCTAGCTTTTGCTTCAGCTTGCCCCTATAGCGAAAGATGCTCTGCCTCAGCGCCTTGATCTCGGCTTTGTTAAATTTCGTCTCGTCGATCAAGCGATAGATGTAATAATCCTTAGCTAGGGATTTGGGCTCGTTTTTGATCTCCTCGTAGCTTAAAATTTTACCGCTACTTGCGGCGCACAGCAGTCCCAAAACAAGGCTAAATTTCAAAAATATTTTCAAATGACCGTCCTATTGATGATATAGATTATCGCGCTGTCAAAGAAGTTAAGCACGAGTAGGATAAGAAGCGGCGAAAGATCAAACCCGCCGAAAGTCGTAGGCAGATAGCGGCGCACCAGCGCAAACGCGGGCTCTGTAAGCGCAGAGATGACGCGGTAGATTTTATAAAATTTACCGAACGGATTTGGGCGGATGAAGCTCAAAACGCAGGCTATAAAGATTACGATCATATAGGCTTGCAGCGCGTAGTGTAGGGTGATGAGCGCGCCGTAGATCAGGCTGTTTGCTAGCATACGATCTCCTTCAGATCGGCGCGGATCAGCGGATACAGCTCGCTAAGTTCCGGTCCGTGAGGCGCACCGGTCAGTAAAAACCTAAGCGGCATAAACAGGCTCTTACCTTTTAAATTTGTAGCCTGCGAAAGCGCCGCTTTGAAATCATTAAATTCCGCGCTTGCGCCGTTTGAGCTTAATAAATTTAAGATCGCCTCTCGCAGCGCCTGCGCCTGCTGCGCCCACTCCTGCGGGATATCTTTCGCGCCGTAGATTGCTGCTATCTTTTCTTTGATACGTGGGATCAGGCTCGCTTCTTGAGTGTAAAATTTTATCAAAGGAGCAAATTTCGGCTCGAGCTCAAAAAGCTCCGCCAGGCGCTGCTCGCTCGCTCTTTTGATATGCTCGCGGTTTATAAAGGCGAGTTTGTCCTCGTCAAATTTCGCCGGGCTTTTTGAAATTTTAGCGATGTCGAAAAACTCCACCGCCTCATCCATACTAAAGACCTCGCGCGGCGTTTTGTTGCCCAGCAGGATCAGATAGTTTGCGATCGCCTCGGGCAGGTAGCCGCTTTGAAGCAGCCATTTTACCGAGGAGCTATCCTCGCGCTTGCTCATCTTTTTGCCTTCGGAATTTAATATGATCGGCAGGTGCGCGTATTTGATCTCGCCGTCGTAGCCGAGGCTTTGGCGGATCCAGTTTTGCTTCGGGGTGTTTGGGACGTGATCCTCGCCGCGGATTACGAAACTCACGCCCTGCATCATATCGTCGCAGGCGCAGGCGAAGTTATATGTAGGCGTCTTGTCTGCGCGCATAATGACGAAGCTATCGATATTCTGCGGCTCAAATGCGATACGGCCCTTGATCGCGTCGGTAAATTCCAGCGCGTGATCAGGCTTTTTAAGGCGGATGGTAAAGGGCCTCTCGCAGTTTAGCACCTCTTCATCGCTTAAATGCTCGCACTGTCCGTCGTAGCGATACGCCTCGCCCGCGTCCTTGGCGGCTTGCTTTTTCGCCTCAAGCTCCTCCTCGCTGCAAAAACAGCAAAACGCCTTTTGCTCGGAGAGCAGCTTGGCTGCGAACTGCTGATGAAATTTTAAATTTTTGCTTTGATAATACAGGCTCTGCCACGAGATGCCGAAGCGCTTTAAAATTTCGATGATCTCTTGATCTTTGCCTTCGATATTGCGCGCAGTGTCGGTATCCTCGATACGTAAGATGAAGCCGCTTTGATCCTGCAGCGAGCAGATGTAGTTGAAAATAGCCGCGCGTAAATTTCCGATGTGCATATCGCCGGTGGGCGATGGAGCGAAGCGATACAATTTAAATCCTTTGAGTTTAAATTTAAGCTGGGATTATACTTTCTACTTCCTAATAAAAAGCAAAAACAAAGCAAAAATAAGCTAATATCGGCGCATCTTATTCAAGGAGAGAATATGGGTTTCATTCAGGAATTCAAAGAATTTGCGATGAAAGGCAACGTCATCGATATGGCGGTGGGCGTCGTCATCGGCGGGGCTTTCGGTAAGATCGTAACCTCGCTCGTAAGCGACATTATGATGCCGATTTTAGGACTTCTTACGGGGGGGATGAATTTTACCGATCTTAAGATCGTGCTAAAAGAAGCGGTGGGGCAGACCCCGGCCGTTACGATAAACTACGGCTCGTTTATCCAAGTAACGGTCGATTTCATAATCATCGCGTTTTGTATATTCTGCGCGATCAAGGCGATCAATAAACTCAAAAAATCCGCCGAGCCCGAGCCGGAGCCTGCCGCACCTGCCGAGCCTAGCGAAGAGATCAAGCTTCTTAGCGAGATAAGAGATCTGCTTAAAAAATAGGGCGTTGCGATGCTTGATAAAATTCCTTTTTTCAAGGGGCTGAATGCGGACGAGCTGAAGCGGCTTTCTGAGATTAGCATTCATAAAAGCTACAGAAAAGGCGAAATTTTATTTTTCGAGGGCGAGCGCTCGCAGTATCTGCAGATCTTGCTAAAAGGAATTTTAAAAGTATATAAAACGTCGAAAAAGGGGCGCGAGATCTTTATGCACGAGCTGCGCCCTATCTCGCTCGTTGCCGAGATGGTAAATTTCGAAGAGACGAGCTATCCTGCGAGCGCTTCGTTTGCGAACAACGGCGAGGTGCTAAAGATCGATTATCAGAAATTTAAAAACGAGTTTATGAGCGATCCAAAAATTTGCCTAGAGCTTTTAAAATCGATGTCTGAGAAGATCCGCGCGCTAAATTCCGTCGTCGATAATCAGATCGTGCTTAGCTGCGACGGCAAGATCGCTAAGTTTATAATCGAGAATTTCGACATCTTTCAGTCCAGCAAATACACGGTTCTAGCTAGGATTTTAAACGTCACGCCGGAGACCTTTTCGCGCACGATCAGCAAATTTAAAAAGAGCGGCGCGCTGCTAGTGGACGGATCCGGCGAAATAATAAATTTCGACGAAGATAAGCTGGATGAGTATTTTTAGCGATAGATGAAGACGCTATTTTCTCTTTTTCCCGTTATAGCGACGGCGTTGTTCGTGTTCATGAACATATACTGCCGCTCATCGATATTTCATAGATTTGCTCATTATAAAAATTTTTCAAAATTTAAGCGCGTTTCGATCGGGCTTTGCGTTATTTTGAGCGTTTTGGAGGCGACGTATTTTTTCGTCGGGTTAAGAGGTAGGATCCAAAGCGAGTTTTTGTATAAGCTTTGCGTATTTTGCGTGGCGGCGAGCTTTGCGACCTTTTCGATCTGCCTTGCGTACGACGTTTTAAATGCCTGCGTAAGGACGGCTAAATTTAGCGAAAATAGGCGAAAATTTTTAAAAACCTTCATCGACGTAACCTTTGTGATAATGGCGTTTAGCTACCTATTTAAGGGCTTTTTCAATGCGCTTAAGCAGCCTAAGATCACCGAGCGCGAAATAAAAATCAAAAGCTTAACTCGCGAGCTAAGCTTCGTCGTCATCTCGGACGTGCATCTGGGCGAGTTTTTGAAAAAGGAATTTTTGCAAGGCGTCGTAGCACAGATAAACTCGCTAAGCTTTGATGCGCTGCTGATCGTGGGCGATATGTTTGATCTGCGCTCGGATGAGCTCGGGGATATTTTGCAGCCTCTTGAGGCAATCAAAAAGCCTATCTTTTTTGTCACTGGCAACCACGAGTATTACCGCGGCGACGCAAGCGGGCTTATCGCGGCAATGCAAAAAGCGGGCGTGCGGGTGCTGCAAAACGAAAGCGTGGAATTTGAAGGGCTAAATTTAATGGGCGTGCACGATCTTAGCGGCTTTCGCTTCGGATACATGCAGCCAGATCTCGGCGCTGCGCTAGCGCAGGCAGACCCCGATAAACCAAAAATTTTACTCGCCCATCAGCCCAAATACGTCGTGGATTTCGTGCGCGATGAGGTCGATCTGTGTATCTGCGGGCACACGCACGCGGGGCAAATTTTCCCATGGACGCTTTTGGTGCTGCTTAGCCAGAAGTATCTTTACGGGCTATATAATGACAGACTGAAGCAAATCTACGTAAGCAGCGGCGTGGGATTTTGGGGCCCGCCGATAAGGATTTTCGCGGATGCCGAGATCGCGCTGCTTAAGCTTAGAAAGGCATAGATGAGAAGTTTTATTTCGAGGATTTTTGGGGTTATCGCCGCGGTGAAATTCCCTAAATTTATACAAAATTTTATCAACTGTAAATATGTGGAATTTTTCAAAATCGATATGAGCGAATTTGATCCGCCGCAAAGCTACGCGAGCCTAAACGCGCTTTTTGCCCGCCGCTTGCTGCGCCCGCGCGAGATGGCGGCAGACGAGCGAGTCTTCATAAGCCCTAGCGACGGCGTGATCTTTGAGAGCGGATGCTGCACCGATATGCGGGCTTTTAGCGTAAAAGGCTGCGAATATAGCCTTAGCGAGCTATTGGGGCGCACGTTTACGGCAAGCGAAAGCGGCGGAGCGGTTAAAAATTTAGATGACGGGGCGGTTACTACGAACGGGAGCGGCGAGGTTGGAACCGGATGCGCAAAAGATGTCGGCGCAGAGATGAAATTTCGCGCCGCGCAAGCGAAAATCATAAGCGACGAAAGCGGCGTAAATTATTCCGCAAGCAGCGTGCGGGCTGAAATTTATAGCGATGAAAGCAGTGTGAGCCGCGAAACGAGCGCAGAGGATGCCCAAGACGGCGAAAATACAAAGAGCGTAAATTTAAGCTACGCAAACATCTATCTAAGCCCGCGCGATTATCATCATTATCACGCGCCGTGCGATCTGAGCGTGCTGCAGGCGCTTTACATACCCGCTGATCTCTATAGCGTGGCGAAGAAATTTTTACTTAAAATTCCA
>CAUUKU010000060.1:0-13457 GCA_963545665.1 uncultured Campylobacter sp.
ACACTCGACTAGTCGTCGGCAGCGTCAGATGTGTATAAGAGACAGCTATTAGTTTACGCCACCAAAGGCGGCGACACGAAGGTCGTGAGCGAATACATCGCTTCAAAGCTAGGCTTTGAGATCAAAGAGGCTAAAGAGCTTTGCGAGGAGGATCTAGCAGGCGCCGGCGCGTTTATTTTCGCGGCCTCGACGCACGGCGACGGACAGATCCAGGCTAAATTCGACGACAGATTGGAGCTTTTGAACAAAACCGATCTTGACGGAAAGAAGGTCGCGCTCGTCGGCGTCGGTAACGTTGAGCGCCACGGCAGCGATTTTTGCAGCGGCATGAGCGCGTTTTTGCCGGTGCTTAAAAAGGCTCGTCTCGTCGGCGCTTGGGGCGCAGAGGGATATAAATTTCAACATTCGCGCGCCTTCATAAACGGCAAATTCGTGGGTCTTACGATTGATTTTAAGGGCGACGAGCACTGGCAGGCAAGGGCCGATAAGTGGATCGCCGCAGTTGGAGGCGAGTTTTAGATATTGCAGCTTTTGTGCGGCCGAGCGAGATTTGGGCTCATAAAGCCTAAATCTCGTTAAATTCCTCATTAAATTTCACGCTCCGCTTGAAAGCGGAGCCTCCTCGTCAAAATTTTAAAATTTTTAATTCAAAAAGTAGCGATATTTTACAAGTCGTACCGCTTGAAATCGCGCAGATAGGATGAAATTTTAATCCGCCCAAGCCTCAATTCTGCTCGCGCGGCGGTCAATTTTATGCGATCGATTTATAAAATCACCGCCCGAGTCTCAAATATCAGCGCCGCATTAGAAAAGTTATTTTATAATAACCGAATATCAAAATTTAAGGCGATCTATGAAAAGGCTTCTAATTTTTGTCGTTTTTGCGCTGGCCGCTCTCGCCGCGGCAATCTACTTCAATCTCGATAGGCGCGAAGAAGTCGCGCACAAGGCCTACGGCATCATCGATATCAGGCAGAGTTCGCTTAGCTTCGAGCGCAGCGGTCGCATTAGCGCGCTTTATCGCGACGAGGGCGATTTCGTGCAGGCTGGCGACGTCTTGGCGGCTCTGGATACGGCGGATCTGAGTTTTCAAAGGCGTATTCAGATCGCGAGATGCGACGGGCTTAAATTTAGCTTGCAAAAGCTGCAAAGCGGCTTTCGTAGCGAGGAGATCGAGATGGCGGCGGCGAACGTAAGCGCGCTGCAAAACGCCCTACAGCTCGCTACTTTGACGAACGAGCGCCTCAAGAGCCTGGGCAAAACCAACTCCGCGTCCAAGCAGCAGATCGACGAGGCGTTTTACTCGATGAAGCGCACGCAAGCCCAGCTGCAAAGCGCGCAGGCCAATCTGCGCCGGCTTCAAAGCGGCTACCGCGGCGAGGATGTCGGCACTGCGCGCGCGAATTTGGCAAGCTGCGAGGAAAATTTGAAATATCTGAACTACCAAATCGAGACGCAAAGCGTGCTAAAAGCGCCCTTTAGCGGGCAGATCAGAGCGCGCCTTAAGGAGCTTGGCGACATCAGCATACCCAGCGTGGGCGTTTTTGAGCTCAGCGAAGTAAAAAACAAGCGCGCGAAATTTTATCTAAGCGAAAATCAGCTCCGCTTCCTGCGTGCCGGGCAGAGCGTGCGGATCATCGCCGCGGACGGCTCTAGCGCGAGCGCAAAGGTCGCCTACGTGAGCCAAACCGCGATGTACACGCCACGCACGGTGCAGACCGAGGAGCTGCGCGCCGATCTCGTGTGGGAGGCGCGCGCCGATTTCAGCGACGATGACGGTAGCTTTCGCTTAGGGCAGCCGATCAGCGTGGAATTTTAATGCGCAAACGCTACGCGAAATTTTAATGCACGAGCGAAATTTAGCGCGCGGGCGGCACTTTGGAGACTGCGGGCGAAATTTGGATAGCAAAGCTCGCGCTCGGCAAATTTTACGCGACACCCGGCGAGCGAGACATACGGTGCGAGTTTGATAAAATTTTAAAAGTGCGCTTCGAGGCGGAATTTAAACGGCGCCTGTTCGACAGAGCAGGGCGATGAATTTCGTCGCGCCTAAAATACATCGTCTCGGCGGCGATAAAATGCTGCGCGTTTAGAACGAGGTCGTACAAAGGCGGCGTAAAATTTATCGCGCGAGTTTTGCGCGAGCAGGCGGGGCTTTGGATAAAAGATCGGAATTTTACAGCGCAGCGAATAAAATTTTGGCAAAATTTGGCGCAAAGCAGCGCGGGTTAAATTTTAAAATTTGCGTCTCGGCGGAGAATAGGTAAAAGCAGGGCGGCATAGCGGGTAACGGGCTTTGTTTCTAGCAGACCGTTTTGCGATAAACGAGCGATGGTTGAGTACTGACTGCGGACAGCAGTAAAATTTCGCTACGAAACAAGCGGCGCAATTAAATACAGGTTGCGAGCGGAGGTGAAATTTTACCCCAAAAGGTGCGGTAGCCAAAGTCGGTACTATGCTAAAGAAAGCCGATAATAGGTAAAATTTCGCCAAAAAGCGCGGCAGCGGTAAAATTTCATCGCAAGAGGCGCGGCGCAGATAGAGGGCTCGGCGCTCACGGGTCGCCAGGTGTTTGAAAATTCGCTTTCGTTTTGAAGCGAGTTTATCGCGGGTACTTGCGGGCTGCTTCATGTTTTGGAGACCGCCCCGCTCATGCGCGTTGTGTGCGCATCGTTAGCGGCGCGGCTAGCCGATGCGATATGCACGCGCTCAAGACGGATCGGGCGGCGCGCGGAATATTCGGCGCGAGCCGTAAGCAACGCCGATTGTGCGGGCACTCGAATTCGAGGGAGCGATTGCAGGGCGCCCAGGCGCGATAGAGCTTGGTTTTACGCGCTTGCGGTAAGTTACGTCGAATTTATGCGAGGTTTGGGCGAAATTGTTTGACGCGCGTCGCGAAATTTAAAGCTCGCGGCGGTTGTAGAACCGAGATGCCGCGGCTGTCACAAAACTAAGACGCCGTAGCGGTCGCAAAACCAAGACATCTTTGCGGCTGTAGAAGCAAGGCGTCGCGACAAAGAACGCCTTTTCGGCGTGCATAGGTCTCGCCCGTCGCGCCAAGCGACGGAGCGAGTAAATAAAATTTGGAGCTAGGCTTGGATCTACTAAATATCGTAAATTTAAAGAAATTTTACCTGCGAGAGGATCGCAGCAAAAACGTCGTTTTTGAAAATTTCGATCTGCGAATCGGCGACGCGCCGCGGCTCATCAGCCTCACGGGTCCCGACGGCGCGGGCAAATCTACGCTTTTAAAGCTCATCTGCGGCATCATCGCGCCCGATTGCGGCGAGATAAAATTTGCGGGCTTCACTCCGAGCGGCGAAAATAAAGAATTCGTCCGCGCAAACGGCTACATGTCGCAGAGCCTGGGGCTTTACGAGGAGCTTAGCGTCTGGCAAAATTTAAACATTTTCGCGGGCCTAAAAGGGCTCGATCTAAAAGACGGCGAGGAGTATCTGCGCGGGCTTTTGCGCCGCGTGGGGCTTTTGAAATTTAAAGATTACGCCGTGGATTCGCTCTCCGGCGGGATGAAGCAAAAGCTCGGCGTTGCGTGCGCGATTGCGGCAAAACCGCGGCTTTTGGTGCTAGATGAGCCCACCGTCGGCGTCGATCCGCTCTCGCGTAGCGAGCTGTGGGCGATCGTGCGTGAGTATCTGGATCAAAGCGGCGCGAAATGCATATTTTCGACGGCGTATTTCGACGAGGCGGCGGATGCCGATCTGACGCTGATTTTGCTCGGCGGCAAGATCATAGCGCAAGAGCGCGCGGCAAATATCACCGCGGCGCTGCGGGATCGCACCTTTCGCATCAGCGGCGAGGATTATCAGAGCCTGGCGCGCCGCTTGATGTTTAAGACGCAAAGGTTTTTAAAAAACTCCCCGCTCATCGACATCTGCCCTAGAGACGGCAGCGTCGATCTGCTAAGCGATGAGCCGATAAGCCTGCGCGATCTGCAGGAGTTTTTAAACGCGAGCCTAGAGGGTGGTGGTGAAAATACAGAGCGCGAAAACGGGCGCGGCGAAAATTTTAAAATTTCAAAAGAAAACGAGGGCGCTAAATTTGACGAAAATAAGGACGCTAAATTTAATGAAAACGAAAGCGCTAAATTTAAACTGAGCCCGCGCGAGGCGAGCCTAGAGGATGCGTATATTTTTCTAAACAAATCAGAGATCGGCGCGGCAAACTTCGGCTACGAAAAAAAGAGCTTCAATGCGGCTCAAACCGTCATCAAAGTGCGCGACGTGAGTAAAAAATTCGGCTCATTCACCGCCGTGGAAAATACGAGTTTCGAGGTCAAAAAGGGCGAGATTTTCGGCCTTCTGGGTCCAAACGGCGCGGGCAAGACGACGACCTTTCGCATGATCTGCGCGCTTTTGGGGATGAGTGGAGGCGAGATCTCGGTCATGGGCGAGGATCTGCGCTACGCCAAATCGGCGATCAGATCGCGCATCGGCTACGTTTCGCAGAAATTTTCGCTTTATAAAAAGCTAAGCTGCTATCAAAATTTAGAGTATTTCGGCCGCAGCTACGGTATCGGTGGAGTAGCGCTGAAGAGGCGCATAGAGGAGCTTTTGAGCGAGTTTGGCTTGCAGCGGCTGCGAAACGAGACGTGGCAAAACCTGCCCTTTGGCGCGGGGCGCAACCTCAGCATGGCGTGCGCGCTCATCCACCGCCCCGAGATTCTGTTTCTCGACGAGGCCACTAGCGGCGCCGATCCGCTCTCGCGCAGGCTCTTTTGGAACCGCATAAACGCGCTCGCGCGCACCGGCGTGAGCGTGGTCGTGACGACGCATTTTATGGAGGAGGCAGAGTATTGCGATCGGTTTTTGATCCAAGATCGCGGCAAAATCCTAGCGCTGGGCAGCCCCGACGAGGTCTGCGTGCAGCACGGGCGGCGGCTTAGCGTGCAGCAGGCTTTCATAAACGAGGTGCAAAAATTTAGAAGCGAGGCGGGCGATGAGGGCTTTTGATCTAAATTTTGCGCGAGCGGCGAGGATTTTTGATCCGAATTTTATGCGGACCTGGCGAAAAGCTGCGCGCCTGCGCGGTAAAATTTTTAGCGGCGAAAGGGCCTTGCGGGGCGATGAAATTTTGAGCGGTGGCGGAATTTTGAGCGGCTTGGCTCTTAATGTCGGTAAAATTCTAAGCGGCAGCGGGATTTTTAGCAGCGGCGAAATTTTAAGAGATTGCGAAATTTCAAGCGGCAGCGGAATTTTAAATGAGATATCGCGCGGCGGGACGCGGCGTGGATTTAGTAGATGGATACTGCGCGAGCTCCGCGGCGAAATGAGCCCGCTTTGTCTGCGCCGTAAATTTCAAAGTGCGAGCGGCTCGCAAACGGATTATAAATTTAAAAATGCTACCACTCTGCAAACAGATCGCAAATTTAAAATGGCGGTCAGTCTGCGAACAGCTTGTAAATTTAAAGCCCGAATGCAAAAATTTTATCGCGGATTTTGCGCCGCCACAGAGCTTTTACGTCAAAAATCTAGCAGCGAGACCGCGCTATGCAATCGCTTAAAATTTCAAAGCCCGCCGTATGCGATCAAGCGATTAAAATTTGTGGGCTCGATAAGCGAAATGGGCATGGGCAGTCCGTCTGCGCCGTTAAAATTTCAAACTTCGGTTGCCGCACTTTTGCGATTAAAATTCCAAAGTATGCCGAGTACGATCACACTGATAAAATTTCAAAGCGCGGTAGTCGCCAAATTTGCGCGATCAAAATTTAGAGGCTTGCTGCGAGCGGCGCAGCGGCGTAAAATCCGAGCACAGGGGCAGGGCGGATGAACTTTACCTTTTTAAAAATCCTCGTAAAAAAGGAGTTTGCGCAGATCGCAAAGGACCGATCGGCGCTCGTGATCGCGTTTTTGATGCCGCTAATTTTGGTCGTGATCTACGGATACGCGATGCGAATGGACATAAAGCCCGTCAAGGTGGGCTTCGTAAGCGATCTGAGCTCCAAAATCGAGCGGGATCTGCTCGGCGGATTTTTGGGCTCAAAATACCTACAAACCCGCGTTTACACGGACTTAGAGAGCGCGAGGAGGGATTTTAGGGCGCACGAGATCGAGAGCATTTTGTATTTTGATCCGCGCTTTGCGGCTAAATTTCAAAGCACTTTGGGCGGACTCGGCGGCGCAAATGGCGGCATAAATTTAAACCTCTCTAGCGACGACAGCTTCTCCACGGGCAGCACAAGCGATCTCCAAAATACGAGCGGCGCCGAAAATGTCCGTCCGCTTGAGGACAGAGGCGCGGACACCGGCACCGACAGCGGCATAAACATAAACGCCTCCGCAGGCGGCACCGGCGCAAGCGGCGAGGGTTCATACGGCAACGGCGCAGGCGGTAACGCGTACTCTTTTGGCGACGCCAGCGCAAATTCTAACGGCGCGACTGTAAATTCTAGCGGCGGCAGTATGGGCACGACTGCGAATTTCGCCGGCGTAAATTCTCGCAGTAACAATACGGGCGGTATGAGCGCAAATTCCGGTAGCAGCGCAGGCGACGTGAGCGCAAATCAAGGAAGCGTAAATTTAATCGGCGGCGCAGGCGATACGAATACAGGCCTCATCGGCGGCGCGGACGATCTTCAAAATATGAGCGGCGGCATCAATGCAAACCCTTACGCTAACGGCGCTCGCAGCGAAGGCGGCGCTGCAAATAACGGAGGCAGCTTAAGTAATGTAGGTGGTTCAAGCGGTGTAGGAGGCGGTGCGAGCAACTCAGACCAAGACGGTGCCGAAATTTTCCTTATCCAAAACGCCACGCAGTCGCAGCTCGCGCTTCTTAGCTATGTTTACGTAGCAGGGGTAATCGAGCAGGTTTTGGCGCAAGATTACGGCTTTTTAAACGCAAATTTAAACGCCGCGGCAAGGCCCGTCAGCGTGAATTATCGCAGCTGGTTCAACGAAGCCAACGAATCGACGTGGTACCTCGTATCTGCCGAGTACGTGGGGATTTTGGGGCTCATATGCCTATTTATGGTCGCAGTCGTGATCTCGCGCGAATGGGATCGCGGCACGATCGCCTCGCTTTACAACTCCAATGCAAGCGCGCTTGAGATCGTCACTGCCAAGGTCGGCGCGTATTATTTCCTAGCGCTTTTGGGCGGCGCGATGACGCTCGTTTACGGGCAGGTGCTTTTGGGCATCCCGATCCGCGGCAGCGTAGCGATGCTGCTGGCGACGCTTTGCGTCTTCGTGCTAGAGATGACCTGCTTAGGCATGCTGATCTCGGCGATCTGCAAAAATCAATTCCTAGCGCAGGAATACGCCATCGTCATCGGCTACCTACCTGTGACGCTGCTTAGCGGCATGATATTCGATCTGCGCGGATTGCCCGCGGCGGTCAACTTCATCGGGCACCTGCTGCCGCCCACATACGCGGTCGAGTCCTTTCGCATCTGCTTCCTATCGGGCGGACAGAGCGCGACGCTGTGGGTGAACCTCGCCATTCAGGCGCTCGGAACGGTTTTGTTTTTCAGCTTGTGCGTGCTTAGCGTAAAAAGGGGCGCACGATGAAATTTTTAAAATTTCTAGACGCGAGATGCTTTGATTTGCGGGCGGCGGAGCATAGATTTGAAATTTTTAAATTTCTTAGCGCGAGGCATTTTGGCTTGCGAACGGCGACGAGGTTTTTAAATTTTACGCCAGCGTCGCGCAATGGATTTGAAATTTTGAAATTTGTGCCCGAGCTGAGCGACGGATTTGAAATTTTAAAATTTACGCCCAAGCTGAGCGACGGATTTGAAATTTTAAAATTTGCGCTTGCTTCGGCGCGTCTTGCGGACACAGCGCAAAATTTCATATTGCAGAATAGATTTAAAATTTTAAAATTTATTCAAGAGCAGCCGTTCGCTCCGCGTCGTGTTTTGCCGCGCGTAGATAGTGCCGAAGCAGGGCGCGGATGCGGCATAGCAGAAAAACGGCGCGCGGTTAAGCTTGCTCATGCGGGCGGATATTTGAATTCTGCGCGGCACTACATAGCGCGATTTTGTAGCGCAGCTGTACGGCACGGCTACAAAACGGAGCGCGCGGAAAATTTTAGCAAATTTGACCTCACGGGCGTGCGTTTAAATTTCGCTTTCAATTCCGTGCCGCGAGCCCGCACCTCTAAATTTAAAAATAGAATTAAATTTAAAGGCGCCGCTAAATTTGAAAGGAGTGCGCGATGAACGCTCTGCAAAAATCCCTGCTTCGAATTCGCGCGCTGATAAAAAAGGAATTTTTGGCGATGTTTCGCGACAAGGGCACGCGCATGGTGCTGATCGTGCCGGTGCTGGTGCAGGCGATTATATTCGGCTACGGCGCGAATTTCACCCCCGAGCAGGTGCGCTACGCGATTTTGGACGACGCCCGCGATGCGACGTCCACCGCGCTGGTGCAGAGCATCGCCGCTACGCCGATGTTTAAGACCGAACTTGGCTGCAAAGACCTAACTTGCCTGCGCCGTGCCGTAAGCGAGGGCGAAGCGATCATCGGGATATATTTCGGCGGCGATTTTGCGAATACGCACGAGCTTTTGATCATCGCGGATTCGCGCAATACGACCTTGGCAAACACCGTCATCGGCTTCGTGCAAGCCATAGTGGGGGAGTACAATGCGCAGCATTTTGTCAATTTAATCAGTATAAATCCGCGCTATGTTTTTAACGAAAACACGATCACGCGCTACACGATCATGACGGGAATGATTTTGGGGCTTTCGATGATTCAGGTGCTGATGCTATCGGCGTTTAGCGTCTCTCGCGAGCGCGAGGAGGGGAGCTTCGATATGATGCTGATGACGCCCGCGAACCCGCTTGAGATGCTGATCGGCAAAGCCGTACCGCCGGTGCTGATCGCGATCGCGCAGGGGCTCGCGCTGTTTTTGATCTGCGTGTTTTACTTCGAAATTCCGTTTCGAGGGCGCTTTGCGCACCTTTTTGCGATCATCGCAATCTTTAGCGCCTGCAACGTCGGCATCGGCCTCGTGATCTCGACCGTTTGCAAAACCTCGCTACAATCGGTCGTGAGCTCGTTTTTGTTCCTGCTGCCGTGCATTATGATAAGCGGGCTGATAACGCCTGCGGATGCGATGCCGCGGTGGTTTTACTACATCGCACACCTAGATCCGATGTATTATGCCAACAACTGCATGTGGCGGATCTATCTGGAGGGCGCGAGCCTGGGCGAGCTGTGGCATCTCATCGTGCCGCTGCTGCTGATCGGCGTGAGCACGTCGAGCTTTGCGGCGTCGCTTTTTAGAAATAAGCTGGATTAAAAATTATGGCGGTCGTGCACAGCGTAAAATACACGGCGTGCAAAATTTTAAAATTTTTACGGATCGCGTTTAAAATTTGAAAGGCGCCTCGGGTTTTAAATTTTAAATCCGCTAGCGGAATTTTAAAATTTTAAACTTCATTTTAAAATTTCAAACCTCTGCGCTTATCTTTTCTATCTTGCTCCAAGCTAGCAGGTGCACGATGCTAGTTATCACGAGAGCGACAAATGGCAGGAGCAGTTTAAGCATTACAACGGCAATAGCTAAAGCCGAGACAGAGTCGGTTTGCCGCTCAGAAAGGGCTAAAACGATGATTGCTACATTGCATAGTATATTTAGCACGAAAAGTCCCACACAGAGCCACACGTAGGTGCGAAAGGTACTCACGCCGCTTACTCGCGCCAAAGAGAAATTTATACGAAGCCATGCGACGATTATGTAAATAACGCCTACGAAAAGCCCTAGTCCAAATATTGCCGCAAATGGATTATCACTCTGCCCGCCGTCTGCGTCAGGCTCCCTCGGATAAAGGTAATTGAGCACGAGTGCTAGCGCAAAAAACAGACGCAGATTATTATGCAGTTGCGATAAAGCGTCGCTGCTTTTATGCCGCTAAGCGCTGAAATTTTTCGGAGCGCTCGCAACCTGAAAAACACCGAGGCACAAATAAAAGCGATCCAGATTATGCTAGCAGTATAATTTATTGCATCGCCTGAAAACTTGGACTCTCCGAAAGAAATAAATCCTACTACGATAAAAACTACGGGTAGTGCCGCCAAAAAACAGATCGATGCCGGTGCTGATCATCCCTTCTTTTCTTGCCTGAGATACTAGATTTTGCATAATAAGCCTTTTTAAAATTTATCTCGAAGTATACAAAAATTGATGTAAACCAGGAATTAAACAGCTAAATTTAAAATTTTAAAAATTCGTCGCGGCAAGCTTGCAGACTACGGATTTTCAGGAATTCTACCATAGCGAGAATAAAATTCCGCTGCGGGATTTAAAACGGAATTTTGGCTACGGGTTTGCGGGGTAGAATTTCGCGGCAGAATTTCAAATCTCAAGCGCGGCATGCTTCCATCGCACGCTTCTAAAACCGACAAGCCGCAGGTAGAATTCCGCTATGAGATTTCTGATCGGAATCCCCTGCGGTAAAATTCCACTATGAAATTTTGATCAAAATTCTAAGGCAAAATCTCGATATAAAATTTTGATCGGAATTTCAAGATAAAATTTCAAGATAAAATTCTGCGATTTAAATTTCGCTCAAGATAAAATCCCGTGATTTAAAATTTCGCGCCGATTGACGAGTTGCTTTGTCGCGCCGATCGCGTGTAGCTCGTCGCGCTACTTCACCTGCGCGCTGAAAATTTGCGTGATGCTCGGTATTTGCTCGCCTGCAACGTCAAATTCCGCCGTTTTCATCCGCACGCGGTAGAGCGCGTTTAAATTTTTCTCGTTCAAAACCTCGGCGCTAAGCCCGTAAACATAGCTAAGATCGTCTTTTAAGATGAGCGTGCGATCGGCGACCGCAAGGGCATGGTTTGGCTGATGCGTGGTAAAAACGATGCCGGCGCTACTTTTTTGCTTTAAATTTACGATGAGGCTTGGCACGTGGTCTTGGTTTTTGATATCAAGCGCGCTAGCAGGCTCGTCCAAAAACAGAATTTCGCTTTTGCTCGCGATCGCCCTGGCAAAGAGCACGAGCTGCTTCTGACCGCCCGAGAGCGAGTTGAAGCGCTTGTTTTTCAGATGCGAAATTTCAAGGCTCTCAAGCGCGTCCAGGCAGATCTGCACGTCGCGTTTGCTCGGCTTTGAAAACAGCGAAATATCGCGCACGCGCCCCATCGCCACGATGTCTTGCACGCTGTAATCAAACGCCACGCTAAAGCTTTGCGGCAGAAAGCCAAATTTTGCCTGCGTGCTAAGCTGTCCCTCTTTGAGATCCAAAATGCCCATCATGCACGACATCAGCGTGCTTTTGCCCTGACCGTTTAGCCCTAAAATCGCTAAAATTTGACCGTGCTCGATCTCAAAGCTTAAATTTCTAAAAAGAAATTTGCCCTCTTCGTAGAAAAATCCCGCGTCTTTGATCGCGAGCAAACTACCTTCTGTTCGCATCGGCGCTCCTTTTTAAGAGGACGGCAAATATCGGGCTGCCGATGAGTGCGGAGATGATGCTAAGCGGCACTTCGCTAGAGCTGATCGAGCGCGATACGTCGTCGATAGCGAGCATAAAAACGGCTCCCGCGACGAAGCAAGCGGGCATCGATCTCAAGTGGTCGCTGCCAAATATCATCCTAGCGACGTGTGGTACCACCAGGCCGATCCAGCCGATGTTTCCGCTGACGCTGACCTGTGCGGCGACTAGCAGGGTGCAGACGACGAGGATGACCGAGCGCAGCCGCACGATGTTTACGCCGAGCACCTTTAGATCGCCGTCTTCAAGGCTGAGTAGATTAAATCTCCACCGCATCGCGATGAGCGCCGCGATGCAGGGCGCCGAAACGGCGGCGAGCATGATGAGCTTGTCGTAGTCTGCACGCACGAAGCTGCCAAGCAGCCAGTAGATGATGTTTGGCAGCACGTCTTCGTTGTCGGCCAGATACTGCACGAGGCTCGTTAGCGCGGCAAACACGCCGTTTATGACGATGCCCGCTAGGATGAGCGAAAAGACGTCGCTGCGTGAGACGAATTTGGCGATAAAATAGAGCATAAAAAGCGCCGCAAGCCCGAAAAAGAAGGCAAAGCCCACGATAAAATAGGAGCCAAAGCCTAGCATGATACAAAGCGCGCCGCCGAATGCCGCCGCGGTGCTAACGCCCACGATGTGTGGGCCTACGAGCGGGTTTTTAAACACCGCCTGAAGCGCGAGGCCGCTAAGCGCCAGTATCCCGCCGCAAAGGCTCGAAAGTAGGGCGCGCGGGATGCGGATATCTAGCACCACGCTCTTTGCCGTCTCGTCGGCCGCGGAGCCGAGCAAAATTTTACCCGTCTCCTCTAGGCTCACAGGATACTGCCCGATGCCCAGCGATACCGCAAACAGCAGGACCCAGAGCAGCAGCAGGGCGGAAAATTTCATTTATAGCTCGTGCGGTAGAATTTTTGATAAAATTCCTCTACTTTTTTGTCAAACTCTGCCTCGTCAAAGTGCTTCGGATAGAGCTTCATCGCTAGCCACCACTCGCCAAGCGCCATGGCTTCGGCAGTCGGATAGTCCCACGCTTTGGCGTATTCTGGCATCATGTAAATTTTATCCTCTTTTACCGCGCTTAAATTTGCAAGCTGAGGGTTGGATTTAAGCTCTGCGGGCACCTGTGGGTAGCGATCCTGCACGAAGATCATCTGCGGCGCCCATGCTAAAACTTGCTCGGCGGACACCTGCTTGTAGCCCTTGATGCTATCTGCCGCGACATTTTGCGCGCCGGCTCGCATAAACATTATGCCCGTGTATTTGCCGCTGCCGTAGGTCGTGAGATCGGGATTTGCCATGTAAATTTTAGGCCTTTTATCCACGATGAAGTCGCTAAATTTAGCCTTTAGCTGCTCTTGCGAGGTTTTGACGAAGCTTATTAGCTCGGCGGCCTCCTTCTCTCGGTTTGCGACCTTGCCAAGAAGCTCTATGCCGTCGTAAAAGCCCTCGGTGTAGGCCGCCTCGTCGTCTTTGAAGGTCGGATTTAGCTTGCCCTTATCGGCGGCGTCACTGCGCTGGAAGCTAACGGCGACGACTGGGATTTTGAGCTCCGTCATCTTGTCGATGTATTCTTGCGGGATGTAGTTCGTGACGATCACGACGTCGGGCTTTAGCTTAAGCACCGCCTCGTAGTTGATGACCTTTAGATCGCCTGGCGTCGGCATATCTTTTAGGCTCGGCGCTAGGCGGACGTAGTTTTTGCCGAGCGACTTTTCCCACGACTCCTGCACGCCGACGACCTTATCTAGCGCGTTTAGCTCATTCAGCGCGTTTAGGCTTTGGTGCTGAAGCACGACTATGCGCTTAACCTCATCAGGCAGCGTGACGTCGCGGCCTAGCTGATCGGTTACGACGCGGTCTGCAAAAAGCGAACTCGCGCATAGCGCAAGAGCCAGCGCGAAAGAGTGAGGCTTACTCATGTTTTTTCCTTTAATTTGGATTATATACTTTTTAATACGCCCGTTTGTGCGTGCTTTTTAGGCGACTGCCTTTAGAA
>CAUUKU010000061.1:0-12394 GCA_963545665.1 uncultured Campylobacter sp.
ACACTCGACTAGTCGTCGGCAGCGTCAGATGTGTATAAGAGACAGGTTTTAAGGCGGGCATGCCGTTTGCAGACGCGCCCGCACGATGATCGGTATTAAATTTTAAACGTATTTAGGAGGTTTCCTAGGCTCAACCCCGCTTCGCCCTCTTTTTGGGTATCGCCTTGCGCGCCGTCGCCAAAAAGTTTGCCTAAAAAGCCGCCCAGATCGTTTATATCGACCTTGCCGTCGCCGTTGACGTCGAGCTTGGAGCTTGCTATTTTGCCGATCAGGGCGCCGAAATCGACCCCTTTACTATCGACGGCGTTTGCCTGTGCGCTCTCGCCCGAGCCGAAAAGAGCGTTTGTTTGCGCGTCTTCATCGCCGCCCAAAAGCCCGCCTAGCATCGAGCCTAGCGTGCCGCCCTCGCTCTTGCCTAAGAAATTTTTACTAACGCCCGCGATCAGGGCATTTACCTGATCGTCGGGAAGATCGACGCCTAAAAATTTTTCGACGAAAGCTACGGGGCTATTTTTAAATTCCCCTATGTTTTTATCGTCGTTTTTGAGCGCAGATACCATATTTACAAGTCCGTTTATATCCATTTATGCCTCCTTGATCTTTGCTTTTGCGGCTTCTTTTGCGATAAGCTCTATCACTTTTAAGGCGTCCGCCTTAGCCTCGAAGTCCCTACTTACGGCGATGATCTGTCCGTTGCTAGCCGTTAGTCGGAAGCGAAATTTACCCGCCTTATCGACGTAGATTTCAAATTTAGGATTACTTAGCTTCGCGCCGCCCTCGATCGTTTGGTCCTCGATCTTTTTCAAAGGGGCGTTTTTTGCGACGCTTTCGATGCCGTTTTTGCAAGCCGCCTTACTCGTATAGACCTCAGACGTGCATAGCACATGCTCTGCGTGAAGCAGATCGAATTTGCAGCCATCCTTAGCGGGTTTGATTAAAAACTCAGCCATTTTTGATCCTTTCATAGAAAATATCGGTTATTTTAGCTAAATTTTAATCATATTTCTCATAAACGTAGAATTTTTTGCTAAAATTGCGCGCAAATTTCAATTTACGAGGGAGACTTATGGCTAAATTTCTATTTTTTTGCCTATTTTGCGCCGTTAATTTAAGCTTCGCCGCAGACGGGAGCGACGCGCTGTTTAAGGACGTAAAAACAAGGCTCATCTGCAATCTAAGCGCGCAGGATTGCGAAGCTAGCGCGGGCGGGCAGAAGGCGCTTTTTAGCGTGGCGCGCCGCCCGATCGAAGCGGGGATCAACGAGCTAAAAATAAGCGGCATCGCGCGCGAGCTGAAAAACCCGAGCATTAGAATTTCGGGCGTCAGCATGGATATGGGTAATGCGCAAGCGCCGCTGATGCGCGACGGCGAGAACTACGCGGCGAGCCTAGACATCGCTACTTGCACGCACGCCGTGATGCGCTACAAGCTCGAAATTTACGAAGATAGCGAGCCTAGCGGGCTTTTCGTGTATTTTGATCTGCGAAAGCGCGCTACGGATCGAAACCGCGGCGAAGACGCTCACTCGCATCACCACGAGCACTAGACGCGCTTCGTTGCGACATGGGGTAAAATTTTGCGCTTTTTTGCAGCGCTTCCTGGCGCCGTCGCGTTTGCTAAAATTTACATGTTGCTCGGAGAAAATTTTATAAATTTTATGCGTCTTTCGTGCGGCGCACGTCGCGGGCGAATACGGGCGCTTGCGCGGCTTGTCGTAGCGACCGAAGCGCGCTTCATGGGCGTTTGCAAACGCGTCATTATAAGCGTGCGGCGTTTTTCCGCGCATTCGCCGCACTCGCTCTGTATCCGCCCGCCCAATTTTCCCGCCTCGAAATTTTAAAATTTTTAAAATTCGCTCGCATTTTATCCGCTCAAGCTACGCGGAATTTTGAAATTCCTTGTATAATCCGAAGCAAATTTTAAAATCCAAGGAAAGCCATGCAGACATTGAGGCAAAAGCACTTTAGCGGCGAGCGCGCGCTGTTCGGCGCAAAGGATCTGCGGATCGAAAATTCCGTCTTCGGCGAGGGCGAGTCGCCGCTAAAGCATAGCGCAAATATCGTCGCGCAAAACTGTAAATTTGAGTGGAAATATCCGTTTTGGTACGCCGAAAATATCCGCGCGCAGGACTGCTTCTTCGACGAGATCGCGCGCGCAGGGATCTGGTATAGCCGCGGCGTGGTGCTAAAAGACTGCCTCTACGGCGCGCCCAAGGGGCTTCGCCGCGTAAAAGACGCCGCGCTTCAAAACGTAGAATTTCACGACGCGCAGGAGACCTTGTGGCACTGCAGCGACGTCACGCTAAAAAATGTCACCGCAAAGGGCGCGTATTTCGGGCTTGATTGCGAAAGCTTAAGCATCGAAAATCTATCGCTCTTCGGGGATTACTGCTTCGACGGCTGCAAAAACGTAACGATCAAAAACTCCAAGCTCCTCTCCAAGGACGCGTTTTGGAACTGCGAAAATATCCTCATCGAGGACTGCTTCATCGCAGGCGAGTATTTCGGCTGGAATTCCAAAAACGTGACGCTGCGAAACTGCAAGATCGAGAGCCTGCAGGGCTTTTGCTATATGCAAAATTTGCGCCTGCAAGACTGCGAGCTTATAAATACGACGCTAGCGTTTGAATACAGCGATGTGCATGCCGAGGTAAAAGGCGCGATCGATAGCGTCAAAAATCCAAGCAGCGGGTTGATCCGCGCGGCAAGCATCGGCGAGCTAATCCTAGACGGCTCGACCGACGCGTCTAAAATAGAGATCATCACTGAGTTAAGGGCGTAAGATGGGACTTTTTGATTTTACCTTCGGTAAAGAGAGATACGACTTCGACGCTCTGCCGAACCGCCGCGGCACAAAGTCGCTTAAATGGGACGTAGGCGAGAATGAGCTTCCGATGTGGGTTGCGGATATGGACTTTGCCGTAGCGCCCGAGATCATCGAGGCTCTGCAAAAGCGGCTAAATGAGCGTGTTTTGGGCTATTCGCTTGTGGATGATGAGTGGCGCAGTGCATATCAAGGCTGGTGGCTCGCGCGCCACGATTATGAAATCCAAAAGGAGTGGCTAATCTATGCCGGCGGCACGCTGCCTGCGATCGATTCGATCATCCGTAAGCTCACCTCGCCCGCCGAAAACGTGCTACTGATGAGCCCCGTTTATAACTGCTTTTACTACTGCATCAAAAACGCCGCCCGCGCGCCGTTGCAAAACGAACTTGCCTACGCTAGCGGCGATTATAGCATCGATTGGGAGGATTTGGAGGCTAAGCTTGCCGATCCGCAGACGACGCTTTTTATCCTTTGCAATCCGCACAATCCGGTCGGTCGCACCTTTAGCAGGGATAATCTCGCCCGTATCGGCGAGCTGTGCGAGAAGCACGGCGTGACGGTGCTTAGCGACGAGGTGCATTGTGATTTGACCGAGCCAGGCGTGCGTTACACCCCCTTTGCTGCGGCAAGCAAGAGCTGCGAGAGGATTTCGGCCAGCATAATCGCGCCAACCAAGGCGTTTAATATCGCAGGGTTGCAAAGCGCGGCGGTCTTTGCCGCAGATAAGCGCTTGCGTCATAAAATTTCAAAGGCGCTAAATTCCGACGACATCGCCGAGCCGAATTTTTTTGGAGTGCAGGGCGCGATCGCCGCATTTACGAAGGGTGCGCCGTGGCTGGATGCTCTGCGCGAATACCTCAGCGAAAATCGCAAATTCGCGGCGGAATTTATCGCGCGCGAGCTTCCGCAGGTGCATGTCGTGCCGCAAGACGCGACCTATCTGATGTGGCTCGATGCGGGCGCTTACACGCAGGATAGCGCGGAGCTTGCGCGCTTCATCCGCGAAAAAACGGGGCTGTATCTCTCCTGCGGCGCGCAATACGGCAAGGGCGGCGAGAAATTTTTGCGCCTAAATATCGCGACCTCTAGGACGCTGCTAAAAGACGGGCTCGGGCGGCTGAAAGAGGCGTTAAAGATTTGCCCGCACTAAGCAAGCTGCGGCGCGGCAAGGACGAAATTTAAAATTTTATAACGGCTAAATTTAAAGCGGCGGAGTAAATTTTAAAATTTATCGCAGCAGGGCGCGAGCTTTGCGCTAAATTTGGCGGCGATCAGGTTGCGGCGCGCGAACGTTTAAATTTATGCGCAGCAAATAAACCGGCGCTTAAATGCGCTACAAAAGGCGGATTATGGATAGAAACGGCGATCTGGAAGAGCTTTACCTGCTTGAAAAACGGCGCGAAAAGCTCGCGCGCATTAGCAAGCTCATCTCATTTTTGATAGCCCTGCTGCTGCTCGGGCTTTATGTGTTTTTGAATACCAGGGCAGAGCCCGTCTCGTTTGATACAAACTGGCTCATAGTCGCGCTTTTCATCATCTTTCCAGTTTTAAACGGACTGCTCTACCGCCTATTTTGCGGCTTAAGCTTTGGCAAAAATGAGGGCGCGCAGCGCGCAAATTTTGATAAATTTAGCGGCCTTGATACGGCGCAAGACAGGGGCGTGCTAGGGCAGGGCGCGGCGCAAACTGGGCAAATTTTAAGCGCCGATGCGAAAGAGGGGCAGGCATTAAAAGCTGAAGTAGGCGAGGGCGGTAGCTCCGAAAGCAGTGATAGCTGCATGGGTGCTACTTACGGGAGGTTTGAGACCAAAACCGCCGAAAGAGAAGGCGGGGGCGAGAAGGACGGCACAACCCAGTCAAAATTTAACTTTCTAGCCGATCTGCAGAGCCTGGAGGATGAGCGTACGGCGCTGCAAAAAGCGGTGAAAAAGGCCAACATCGTCGCCGCTGTCGTAGGGCTCGGCGTGGGCGCACTGGTGGCGCGCTTTTGGGACGAAGTGGCGCCCGGCGTATTTTTCGGCGTGGTTGTTTACGGCGTCGTGAGCGCTCTTTTGACGGCGAGCAAAAGACGGAATTTCAGATCAAATTTCAAAAGCAGGATCGTCGCGAGCATCGCAAAAAGCTTCGGACTTAGCTACGATGAAAGTGACGGGCTGGGGACGGATGAGTTTTTTGAAATTTACGACTGCTACATAAACGAGCAATCGAGCGAGGATATGATGAGCGGGGAGGTGCAGGGCGTGCGCGTGAGATTTAGCGACTTTTACGCCGCCGAAAAGGTGCGCACCAAAAATGGCACTCGCACCGACGTAAAATTCCACGGAGTGCTTTTCGTCGCGGACTTTCACAAAAGGCTTAACTGCGAGGTGCGGGTATGTCATAAAAACTCGCGAAATCTGCGCAAATACGGGCAGCGAGCGAATATGGACGACGTGAAATTTGAGGAGTTTTTCGACGTCTATACGACCGATCAGGTAGGCGCTAGATACGCTTTGACGCCGCTTTTGATGCAGCGACTGACGGAGATCTATCTAAGACTAGGCTCGCAGATAAACGCGGTGCTAAGGGAGGATAAAATTTACGTGGCGATCGAGACCTGGCGCGATAATTTCGAGCCTAGAATCGACTGCTCGCTAAAGCAGGACGCCACGATAGCGCTTTACGTAGATGAGATCGGCGCGCTTGCGGGTATCGTGAGTGAGCTAAATTTGAACCGCAAAATTTGGAGCGAATGAGGCGGGCGGCGGCGCGGTGGAGTATCGCAGAGGCGACTGCATACGGCCGTGACGGCGCACAGATAGGACATAGCGCGCGGGATTGTAGGCTCAGCTACACGGCACAGATGCGCTGTGTAGCTGAACGTAGAAATGGATGCGTTGCGCGGACCGTGCGTTTAGGCGGACATGTGATCGCTCCTTCGCGCGAGCCAATCGAAAGATGGAGCGCGCGCGCAGCAGCGTTCGTATAAGACTTTACAAGCTACTTTGAGCCGATAAATTTTATAAATCCCCGCTCCGTTTAACGGCGCTTGCGATTTATCATTGCTCGTGCGGCATAAATTTTTACCGCGCGAGCAGTTTACATTAGAATTTTACTATCGCTTGAAATTTTACGCCGCCGCGCATGGATTAAATTTTGCCGCGACGATCCGCGCTAGACTGCGTTTTGGCTCAGCTAAAATTTACTTCGCGGCTAAATTTACCGCGCGGAAGCAAAACTCTGCCATCAAATCAATAAATTTAGCTACCTATAAAAGCGCTCGCCGCCACTTTGGCGTTTGCAGCCGCCGTTTCCGGTAAAGTTACGGCGGCTCGTCACTGCGAGGTGCAGGGCTTAGCAATATCGCCCTGCTAAACTAGACGGCTAATCTAAATTTATAGCTTCCCGCCTTCGATTACGACGTCGTCAGCCTTGACGTCCTCGCCGTATACGGGCGCTAGCGTCGCGTCGTAGTCGGCGTGGAAAAATTTCTCGTCCGCAAGCTTTACGATTAGATCGTCAAGCCATTTGCGAAGCTCGTCGTTGCCCTTTTTGACCGCGGGCGCGATGACGTCCTGATCGCCTAGCGAGCGGATACCTACTTTAAAGCCAGGGTTTGACTTCGTCCACGCGAACAAAAGCGTATTATCATGCGCGATCGCATCGCCCCTGCCGTCCAGCATCGCACCGAAAGTCTCGGTATTTTGGTCAAATTTTAAAAGCTTAATCTCGGGATGGTTTTTCGTAAAATACAGATCCGCGGTCGTGCCTTTGTTGATTAAAAGCGTTTTGTCCTTAAGCTGCGAAACGTCGGTGATCGCGCCGTCCTTGCTCGCGACGCCGAGGGCTACCTTCATATACGGCAGCGCGAAATCCACGACCTCTTTGCGCTCGGGCGTGACGGTGAAATTTGCAAGCGTGATATCGACCTTGTCGGATGCTAAAAATTCCGCGCGATTGGCCGCTTCTACGAGCACGAACTGCACCTTGCTCTCATCGCCGAAGAGCTCCTTTGCGATGCGTCGCGCGAAATATATATCGTATCCTACATTTTTGCCCGTCTCGTCGATATAGCCAAACGGCGGCTTGTCGCCGAAAACGGCGATCCTTACTACGCCGCGCTTTTTGATAGTATCGATGCAACCGCTCTTTGCGTCGTTTTGGCTTGATTTATCTTCGCCGCAGCCCGCAAAAAACAGCGCGCCCAGTGCGAGAAATAGAGCTAATACCTTTTTCATAGCCTCTCCTTTATTAAATTTATTTTTTAAATTCAAACATATTTAAAAATTTCTTCGCGCGCTCGCTCTTTGGAGCGGTAAAAAAAGCCTCCGGCTCGTTAATCTCCACGATGCTTCCCTCATCCATAAAAACTATGCGATCGGCTACGGCGCGCGCAAAGCCCATCTCGTGCGTTACGATTAGCATCGTTTGCCCCTCTTTGGCGAGATTTAGCATTACGTCGAGCACCTCGCGCACGATCTCTGGATCAAGTGCTGCGGTAACCTCGTCAAAAAGCATGATCTTGGGCTTCATCACCAGGCTTCGCACGATTGCGATACGCTGCTTTTGTCCGCCGCTAAGCTCTTTGGGGTAGGAGTTTTCCTTATCCGCAAGACCTACGATCTTTAGCCATTCGCGCGCTAGAGCTATCGCGTCTTCTTTCGGGACGTTTTGCACCTTCATCGGGCCCAGGATTATGTTATGCAGCACGCTAAGATGATCGAAAAGCTCGTAGCTTTGAAAGACCATACCGATCTTTTGTCTGATCCTGCGCCACTCTTTGAAATTTTGATCAATCCGCTCGCCCTCGATTGTAAAATTTCCGCTTTGTACCGGCTCTAACCCGTTGATCGTGCGAAGTAGGGTGCTTTTGCCGCAGCCGCTAGGACCTAGGATCACCACGACCTCGCCCTGCGCGACGCTAAGGCTGACGTCCTTTAGCGCGTGCAGCTCGCCGTAAAATTTATTGACTTTATCAATTTTTAAAATTTCCATCAGCTCCACCTGTTTTCTAATTTTTTCGAAAGCGCCGAGATCGGATAGCAGATCAAAAAATATACGAAAAATATCGCTCCGTAGATGATTAGCGGCGCGTAATTGTCGCGGAAGACATTCACTTCGATGATCTGCTGTCCGACCTTGACGAGCTCGACGACGCCGATGAGTACGGCGATCGAGGTTGTTTTTATCATCCTGCTGAATAAATTTATCGTTGCGGGCACTAGGCGCCTCATCGCAAGCGGCAGGATGACGTAGAGATAAATTTGAGATCTGCTAAATGCGAGCGCTTCGGCGCTTTCGAACTGATGCTTAGGGATGCTAAGTACGGCGCCGCGCACCAGATCCATCATCTCAAAAACGCCCCAGACGCTAAAGACGATGATCGAAGCTGCGATATTTGAGATGTGGATGCCAAATGCCTTACTCGCGCCGAAATATACGATAAATAGCCAAACGATTGGCGGCATGATGCGCACGATCTCTAGGCAAATTTTAAGCGGGATGTATAAGGCTCTGCGCCCGGAGGCCATTAAAATTCCAAGTACCAAGCCTAGAGCGAGCGAAACCGCGATCGAAATGAGCGCGATTTGCAGCGTGACTCCGAGCCCGCCAAGAAGCCTGATTAAATTTTCGCCGCTTAAGAGTTCCATCGCTAGCCTCTCATATATGCAAGACGCTTTTCAAGCAGCGTAAGTGCGAGCGAAAGCGGCAGGATTATGATCAGATACGAAACGCTTAGCATAAACAGCGCCTCGTTCGTCTTGTAATATAGCCCGATCACGTCCTTTGCGGCATAGACGAGATCGGCAAGTGCGACGATGCTAACGATCGAGGTTTCTTTGAGTAAAAATATGATGTTTGCGCTGATGGAGGGTAGGGCGATCGCAAAAGCACGCGGCAGCACGACGTAAAACACTATCTGTGCCTCGCTAAGGCCTAGGCTCATCGCGCTTTCGATCTGGGATTTTTTTATCGCCTCAAAACCGAGCCTAAAGCTCTCGCTCATATAACTTCCGCCCAAAAACGCAAGACCTACGATCGCGCAGGTAAAGCCTGAAATTTGAACGCCGAGTTTCGGCAGGCCGTAGTATAGAAAAAATAGCTGAATTAAAAGCGGAGTATTGCGCGATAGCTCGATATATGCGCTTACAAGCGGGCTTAGCAGAGGTACTCTTTTATATTTTATCAGCGTACAGATAAAGCCGATGATGATGGATAGTAAAATCCCGTAAAATGCGAGCTTTAGCGTTAAAACCCCCGCCTTTACGAACATAGGGCTAAATTTAGCTATAAAATCAAAATCCATAAACTCTCTTTTTATCAAAATCGCGATTATTATACCGATAACTCATTAAATTGGGTTAAACCTTAAAGTTATAGCGAAATTTTGAGCTAAATTTTAAAATTTTAAGCCCGACGAGGCGCCGGGCTAAATCTTAAACGTAGAAAAGATATGTGTATGCAGAGACCAAAAACGCCGAGGAGATCGCCAGGATGACGCCGCAGCGCACCATCTCCTTTTGTTTGATCCTGCCCGTACCGAAGACAAGGGCATTCGGAGGCGTCGCGACGGGCATGATAAACGCGCAGCTGGCTCCCACGCCGATTACTATGCTAAGCGTCTCTTTCGGTAGCCCCATTTGAGAGGCGACGCCCGCAAATACAGGTACCAAAAGCGCCGCCGAAGCAGTGTTGCTCGTAAATTCCGTAAGGCAGATGATGAAAACCGCCGTTACGAGCAGTACGATGTAAGTGGGTGCGCCGCCGAAGGTGCGCGCGACTAGATCGCCCAGCACTTTTGATGCGCCCGAGTCTCCGAGTACCGCGCTTAGAGTAAGTCCGCCGCCGAAAAGTAACAATACGCCCCATTCGGTATTTTCCGCGACGTCGTGCCATTTAGCGATACCTAGCACTACGATTACTACTGCCGAGCAGATGGCGACGTAAGCGTCGTTGACGCCGAAACCTACGAGCTTTGAGAGCTGCTTTGAAAATATCCAACCTGCCGCCGTCAGCACAAAAACTACGATAGTGATTATGCGCGGGCGCGTCCACGGGATCTGCTCTATGTCCATTTCGATCTTGTGGCTTAAATTCGGACGAAAGACGAGATAGAGCACCGCAAGCATTATCGGCAGCATCACGCACATTATAGGCAGTCCCACCTTCATCCAGTCCGCGAAGCTATAATTTAACGCTTGAGCCACGATTAAATTCGGCGGCGAGCCTACGAGCGTGCCGAGACCGCCGATACTCGCCGAATACGCAATGCCTAAAAGCAAAAATACGAGCGTGCCGCGATCCTTGCCCTCGTCCATGTTGGCGCAGATCCCAAGCGCGATCGGGAGCATCATCGCCGCAGTCGCCGTATTTGAAACCCACATCGAAAGTATCGCCGTCGCTAGGCAGATCAAAATCGCAGCCACGCCCAAGCGGCCGCCGGAGCGAGCGATGAGCCACATCGCGATCTTTTTATCGAGCTTTTGCATATGCAGCGCCGTCGCTAGAGCAAAGCCGCCGAAAAAGGTAAAGATCGTAGGATTTGCGAAATTTGCGAGCGCGCTTTTGATAGTAGTAGCGGTAAAGGTGCCGTCCTCGGCGAATTTGCCTAGTCCGATAGCCACCGCAAGCACCGGCACCATAAGCGCGGTGATCGTGATGTGCACGGCTTCGGTCAGCCACATGATAGCGATGAAGGCAAGAAGTGCGAGCCCTTTTTTGACGTTCGGCTCGAAAGGCAGCACGGCGTATAATGCAAAGGCTATCGCGGCCGCTATGGCTATAATGATAACGCCGCGCTTAGGAAAGGGGGCAGGGTCGGTGAGCCTATCTAGGCCCAGCTCGTCTACGTCCGATTTCGGCGGCTCTTGGGAGCGTATGTTGCGCAGCTCCTCTTTGTGTTCTTCCATGAGAACTCCTTATTTTAGATTTGATTTATGATACAAAAATGAGACGGGAATTTTATAAATTCCAAATCAAATCGCCTTAAATTTCAAAGACGCAGTTACGATCGGTAACACGGTGCTTGGCTCGTGTGTAAATTTTAAATTTCAGATAAAAATGCGAAATTAAACGGGCGCTTTAAATTTCATCAAAGATCGACGAAATTTTATCTCTCGGCAGAGCATGAGCTCGCTACGCAAGCTAAGAGAGATGAAATTTTATCCTCTATGCGGGCTTTGGCGAAATAAATTATCCGTGCGTTCAAAAGGCGCTAGCAGCGTGAAATTTAATTAAAATTTAAGTGGCGAAGGAGTATGATAATTAATAAATTTTAAACGGGCTCGTAAACGCGTAAGCGCACCCTGCGGGAGGAGGCTTAAAGATCGCAAGCGGCAAAATGGCGGCGGTGGCGAAAGGCCTTGAAATCGTAAATCGTAAGGAGAGAATTATGAAAAATAAAATTTTGATCGCAGCGTTTGCCGCTGCGGTATGTGCGAGTGCAAGTTTCGGCGAGGGAGCATATATAGGGCTTGAAGGCGACTACTCTTTTAAATCCAACATTACTACTAAATGGTCCGACGAGGACGATTCTGACACGAATAAAGATCGCAAGGCCCAGGCTGCGCTCGGCTTTAAAGGCGGCTATGATTTCGGTATCGCAAGGGCTTACGGCGAGTACGTGTATGATTTCAAAGCTTCAAAAACGGGAACCGACGATACCGTCACGTTTAAAGACGAGTGGAGCAAACACAGCTTGCTTATAGGCGGGGATTTTACGCCTGAGATCACGGGCGGCTTTAAACTCGTAGCGGGCGGATATACGGGAGTTTCATTTTTGAAATACAAAGTTTATTCATATGATAGCTTTGACGGAAGCAGCGATTCGCTCTCAAAGACGGTGCCGGGCTGGGTTATCGGCGCGAAACTGGGCGGCATTTATGGCTTTGACACGCACCACGAGATCGAGTTCGGCTACAAAGCGGACTATACGAAATACAAGGCTAGTAAGCTCGGAGAGGATATCGATAAAGTTTATGAGACCAACCATGGAATTTATCTGGAGTATAATTTTAAATTTTAAGCTCGGCCTCGTAGGGTTTTTGAAGCTTTAATACGCGCGGCTTTAGAATTTACCATGGTCGCGCGGCTACTTCGAAGGCTCAGTTTTGGTGGTCGATGTCGATCTTTTCAACCGCCGTTTTGATTATCGTTTGTTGGATCTCCTCGGTCGTTATCATATCGCGAAATTGAATTTTCGCATCCATCTCAAGCTCGCTTAGGCTTGCGTTTGCTAGCCCTGCAACCGCCTCGCTCGTGTATTTTTTTGATCTTGCTTACGTCAAGCTCCTCGCTGCGTCCGTTTCGTTGATCACTTTCATTTACTCTCTTTTGGGATTTTTTGTGGGATTGTATCTTATGATTGGTTTTAAACTGCTTAGAGTATTATCGTATTAGATTTATGTAATATATAGCTTTGGTTATTTATATCAAAAATACGACCTCTACTGTCACGATATAATTGAGTTTTTACGCGCTGTCTTAGTCAGTGAATATAAACACAAAATCATAATAATAACGTATAAAATATATGTCGATTTATATCTGTCTCTTATACACATCTGACGCTGCCGACGACTAGTCGAGT
>CAUUKU010000062.1:0-12332 GCA_963545665.1 uncultured Campylobacter sp.
CTCGCGCTCGCGCCCGTATCTGTGTGGATAGCGGCGTTGGCGCCTGTGTTTGCACAAGCGCTGGCGCCTGCGCTCGCGTCGATACGGGAAGTGCCGCTAATGCGGGTAACATCGTCGGCAGTGTCGCGGCAGATGACGGCGGCACGGCCGTACTCGCCGCTATGGGCGACGCCAAACAACCTCTTTTTTGCGAGCCGTCTTTAAATTTACGGCGCGCGTAAATTTTAAAGAAAGAATTTTGTCCGAAAAAGGCGAGTGCCGACATAAATTTTAAGACCTGCTTTAAAATTTCAAAGCCGAAATTTTGTTTTAAGCTTAGGCTCGCAAACAGCCGCGAAGCCTCGCCGCACGCCGTGCGCGCAGATAAAACACGCGGTAAAATTTCACGCGCCGCGCAAGGATTTAAGGCGGCAAGCCGTAAAATTCCGCGTAGCGATCTGCTGCGCGCCGCGCCGCAAGCAAAATTTAAAAAGCTGCTCAATTTAGCCTCACAAAGCCGCGCTTAAAGCTTCTTTTCCCAATTTAGCGCGCTTAGGATGATCTCATCCAGGCTCTCGTGCTCGGGATGCCAGGAGGTTTTGGTGCGAATTTTACCCGCATTTGAGATGAGGCAGGCAGGATCGCCCGCTCTGCGCGGAGCGATCTGCACTTTAAAATCCACGCCGCTTACTTTTTTAGCTTCATTGACGACCTCTTTTACGCTAAAGCCCGTGCCGTAGCCTACGTTAAAGACCGCGCTATCATTGCTTTGCAGATAATCAAGCACCGCCAGATGCGCGCTTGCGAGGTCCTCTACGTGGATGTAGTCGCGTATGCAGGTGCCGTCTTTGGTGTCGTAATCATCGCCGAAAATGCTCATCTTATCGCGCTTGCCGACGATCGTTTGGGTTGCAACCTTAATTAGATGCGTCGCGTTCGGGTAGTTTTGCCCGATCGTGCCGTCGCTAGCCGCACCCGCAACGTTGAAGTAGCGCAAAATTCCATATTTAAAATTCGGATTTGCCGCCGCCGTATCTTTTAGTACCCACTCGACCATCAGCTTGCTTCTGCCGTACGGATTGATCGGGTTTTGCGGAGTTTCTTCGCTTACTTGCGGAATATCCGGCTCGCCGTAGGTCGCTGCCGTGGAGCTAAAGATAAAGTCTTTCACGCCGTATTTGTTCGCAAGCGCGATCAAATTCATCGCGTTGGCGGTGTTGTTTAGGTAGTATTTTAGCGGATTTTGCGTGCTTTCAAAAACCTCGATAAACGCCGCAAAGTGAATGATCGCATCAAACTTCTCGCGCTTAAAAAGCTTCTCGATCGCAGGGGTGCTTTCCAGGCTTTCCTGCACGAACTCAAACTCGCCCGCGTCGCGAAGCGCCTCGATCGCTCGCATCGAGCCTTTGCAAAGATTATCCAGTATTACGACGTCGTGGCGGTTCGCTTCTAAAAGTGCCTTTGCGACGTGGCTGCCGATGTATCCCGCGCCGCCTGTAATTAAAATTTTCATCTATTCTCCTTCGGATCAAATTTATCAAAATATGCGATTATAGCCCCTTAGATTAAATCGCCGGTCGCACGCGCAAAAATACGGGGAAGCGCGGCTTTTTCTCGCGGGTTAGGTTTTGGTATTGATAGGTGATGATCGTGCCCACCTTAGGCGGATTTGCCCGCATCTCATCGCTAAAGCCCGTGCCTACTTTAAATTTCACTCCGCTACGTATATCTACGCAGCTAAGCGAACCCATCTTGCCCTCGTTTTTGCCGTAGCCCGGATTGATTTTTACGACCTTGCAATCGCTATCGTGCGTCTTTTTGTATTTTAAAATTTTATCGCTGCGACCGCTCTCATAAAGCGCGTTCGGATCGCGCAGTACGACCCCCTCGCCGCCTGCTGCGATGACGCGATCGAAATACGCCTGCACGTCGGTGTGCGTGCTTACCGGAGTTTGCTGCACGATGAGCAAATTTTGCGCGCCGCTTGAGCCGATAAAATTTCTTAAAATTTCCATCTTCGCGCTTAGGTTTTTCTGCTCCTTCGGCAGGTCAAACGCGTAAAATTTTACCCTGCTCCAGCGCTCATCGGGCACGCTAGAAGAGACGATCGAGACGAGCTGTTCAAACTCCCCGCGCGCCGTGTATAGCTCGCCGTCCACGAAAAACGGCGGAAAGCCCGCGCTCCAGCCCTCGGGAGCGTTTATGATCTTGCCGCGCCTGGAGCGCAGATTTTTGCCGTCCCAGATCGCGCGCACGCCGTCTAGCTTCTCGCTGACCACCCAGCCCGTGATATTCATGCCGGGGACGTACTCTTTAAGCAGCATCGGTTTAAATTTAGCCTCGTCCGCGACCGCGCCGCAGAGCAAAAACAGCACACCCAAAACCGCGCCTTTTAAAATTTTAAAAATTTCACTTCGCATATGCCGCTAGCTCCCTTTCTATAAATTCGCAAAAAACGGGCGTGTAGCTCATGCCCGCGCTCTCTTTTTGCAAAAATTCGCCCATTACGGCGATGTAATTCAAATAATCGTCCTTGGTGATTTTGCCGCGCAAAAGCTCGTATTTCAAAAACAGCCAGTAGGTGTTGAGCACGTCGGATCTGCAGTACTCGTCGATCTTGGCCTGCTCGCCTGCGTAATACAGCTGCAAGACCTGATCGCCGTGCACGTCGTATTTGCCGGGAAGGCCCACGCTAGCGCAGATATGATCGAGCTTGAGCCCGCGAATGGCGCCAAAATCGCTGATGTGATCAAGCAGATCCAGATGAAACCGCCCGTCGTAGCGACTGCGGTAGTTCTCCCATTTGCTCTTGTTGTTATCGCGATCGTTCGTCTCAAAATAGGCCGCGGCGCTTAGATCATAGCACATCGCGCGCGCCATAATCATCGGCAGATCAAACCCGCGCCCGTTGAAGCTCACGAGGCGCGGATTAAAATCCTCGATGAAAGCTAGGAATTTTTCGATTTTATCGCGCTCGTTCTCGCCATCAAGCGTCGAGACGCGCAAAAATCTGCCGAATCCGTCCGCCATCACGGCGCTAATGCTAACGACGCGGTGGAAGCAGACGGGCAGGAACTCGCTGCCGGTTTTTTCTTTAAAAATTTCCATCGCCCTAAGCGAGAGCAATTTGTGATTTAAAATTTTGCTTTTATCCGCGTTAAAGATCAATTGCTCGCCGTAAATTTTAAAATTTAGCGCGTTTAACGCGGCGTCTTGCGCGGAATTTGAAGCGAGATTTTCGCTATTTGAGCTTTGGGACGTAGAGCTTTCCGCCGCGGAATTCTGAGGCGCAGGGCTTTGCGGCGCGGAATTTTCTACCGCGGATCCCTGCGTCGCGGAGCTTTGAGGCACAGTATCGTCGTAGGTTAAATTTAGCGACGCGGAATTTTTGAGCGCCGTATTTTGCGACATGGAATTTTCGCTCGTAAAATTTCCCTGCATTGGATTTTCAGCGGAATTTTCACTCTCAAAGCTTTGAGGCGCAGCTTTTTCGCCGCCGATCTTTTGCGAGACCCGCGCGTCAAGAAGCTTTGCGAAGCTTTTTTTATCGAAAGGCTCAAAGCAGCTCGCGATCGCATCCTCATCCAGCACCCGCACCAGCGCCGCTACGTCGGGGATCGTCTCGCAGTCGAATACGCAGATATAATCCTTTTTCATCAAGCTCCTTCCTGGCGGTTTTTGCCGCTTTTTTCAAAAACGGCTCTGAAACAATCCTCTATCTCCATGCCGTTTTTAGGTATGCTCGCTAGATCGAGCTCCTTGCTCATCCGAGGTTTTCATTGCCGCTTCCAATCTTAAAATTTTACGCTGCCGCATTTTCGCGGCAAAAAGGGGCGTGCGCGGAGGCGCGGCAAATTTAGCTACCGCTCGCCGCGGCGTAATTACCGTGCAAAAGCGCGCCGGCCGTTAAATTTATCTTTTGGTCAAGCGCTTATATCGGGCAAAAGCTCGCCGGACGCCTTGCAAATCCTGCTTCGCAGCACGCTAAAATCGCCGCAGTAATCGCCCAGAAGCTGCAAAATATCGTCTCTGATCGCTTGCGAGCGCTCGCTCAGAAGCAGCTCCTGCAAAAGGGCGAAAATTTCGCTCTCATGCGCCAGCGTGCAGCCGTAGTAGGGATCAAGGTAATAATCTAGACATAACAGAAGTGAGGCTTTCTCGGCCTCGTCATCACCTCGCAAAACGGCGGCGATGCCCTCTATACCGCCCTCTGCTATCCGCCTATGACTATCGTCGTAAAAAACTGCGCGCGTCAAATTTAGCCTTTTTGCACGCCGCTTATTCGGCCTTGCCCGCGTCCCACGCGAGGATCGTCTTACCCTCAGCGTCGGTCGCCACGTCGCCCATGCCCATGATGTTGTAGCCGCAGTCTACGTAATGCACCTCGCCCGTCACGCCGCTAGCAAGGTCGCTAAGCAGGTACATCGCGCTGTTGCCGACGTCTTGCGTCGTGACGTTGCGTTTAAGCGGCGCGTTGATCTCGTTGTAGCGCAAAATCATCCTAAAGTCGCCTATTCCGCTTGCCGCAAGCGTCTTGATAGGGCCCGCGCTGATAGCGTTTACGCGGATATTTCTCGCGCCAAGGTCGTGTGCTAGGTAGCGCACGGAGCTTTCAAGAGCCGCTTTTGCGACGCCCATAACGTTGTAGTGAGGCACGAATTTTGGTCCGCCAAGATATGTGAGAGTAAGGACTGAACCGCCCTCTTTTAGCACAGGAAGTACTGCGCGCGTGAGGCTTAGCAGTGAATACACGCTCGTGCCCATCGCGATATCAAAGGCTTCTTTTGTAGTGTTTACAAACTCGCCCTCTAGCGCTTCTTTTGGCGCGTAGGCCACTGCGTGCACGACGAAATCTATCTCGCCAAGATCTGCCTTGATGCGATCCGCAAGGCCGTCTAGGTGGGCTTGGTTGTTTACGTCAAGCTCATAGACGAATTTGCTACCAAACTCCTCTGCGATCGGCTCTACGCGTTTTTTTAGCGCGTCGTTTAGATAGGTAAACGCCATCTGCGCACCCTGCGCGTGGCAAGCTTCGGCGATGCCGTAAGCGATAGATTTGGCGTTAGCGACGCCGACGATGAGGCCCTTTTTTCCTTTTAAAATCATTATTTCTCCTTTAAATTTTGCTTGGCTTTTGAGCGCTTTTTGGCGATTTTGTTAAAATTTTGCTCGGCAGACCATCCGTCTAGCCTACGCAAAATTTTAACTGCAAAGCCCCAAAAATCATCTCAAAATCCTTCGCAATTTGAAATTTACAAAATTCAATAAAACGCCAAATTTGATAGCGGCAGTATCGTGAGATGGATTTTAATGTTGTGTAGAAATTTTAAGTCAAGACTAGGCGCGTAGCCTGTCGCGGACTTAAAATTTCAAACTCATTAAAAGACGCTCACGAGACGACGCGTATAAGCTCTAAAAATTTCAAAGCGTCCCAGCTCGCCGTCCCCACTAACACCCCGTCGCAGTTTTTAATACTCACAATACCGCCGATATTTGCGGCGTTTACGCTGCCTCCGTAAAGTAGCGGCGCGGAGCTTTCGCTTTCGGCGCGTAAAAACTTCAGCATTCTTTCGATCTGCTCGCGCTGCGCGCTTCTGCCCGTGCCGATCGCCCAGACGGGCTCGTAGGCTAGCACCAAGCTCGGATATTTCAGATCGATACCATCAAGCTGTGCCGCTACGAAATCCTCGCTGCGATCTTGCGCAAATGCTGCCTCGTCCTCGCCGACGCAAAAGACGATGCGCCAGCCGCGTGCTGCGGCAAAACCGAATTTTTCTTTTATCAGCTCCGCGCTCTCGCCCAAAATAACGCGCCGCTCGCTGTGTCCGATAAGAACGGTTTTAACGTCAAATTCCGCCAGCATATCGCCGCCGATCTCGCCCGTAAAGCCGCCGTGCGCGGCAGGGTAGAAATTTTGTGCGCCTTGAGTGAAATTTTTCACTCCCGCGCAAAATGCGCTAGCGGGAGGGAAAACTATGATTTCGTTTTTAGAATTTTGCACCAAAGAGCCGCCCGCCGCGGCTGGATCAAAATCCGCTCGCTCCGCGCTTTCGCAAGCGGCAGGCGTGAAAAATTTAGCCCCTAGCTCGCCGCCTAGGCTACCATCTAAGCTCGCGGCGTATTGCTCAAAGCTCGCTCTGGTATGGTTGCATTTTAAATTCGCCGCTATTATCATGACTCCTCTTTCGCCCTTAGCACCTTCACGCCCGGTAGCTCCTTGCCCTCGATGAGCTCCAAGCTCGCGCCGCCGCCCGTGGAGATAAAGCTCATCTCATCGGCATTGCCCGCACGTTCCACGACGTCTGCAGTATCGCCGCCGCCTACGACGGTAGTAGCGTGGCTTTCGGCTATGGCGTGGCTTAGACGGATACTTCCTTTGGCAAATTTATCGATTTCAAAAACCCCCATCGGTCCGTTCCACCAGATAGTCTGCGCGTCCTCGAGCGCCTCTTTAAACAGCGCCACGCTCGCAGGTCCGATATCTAGCCCCATCCAGCCCGCGGGTATCTCTTGGACGGTTACGTATTTCATCACCGCCTCTTGCGAGATGGCGGGCGCGGCGATAGTATCGACGGGGATGTAAATTTTAACGCCCAGTTCCTTGCCGCGGCGCAGGATATTTAGCGCGTCGAGTATGAGATCCTCCTCTAAAAGCGAATTGCCGATGTCGTATCCGACGGCCTTTAAAAAGGTAAATGCCATGCCGCCGCCGATGATGAGCTTATCGACTTTGGGAAGTAAATTTTTAAGTGCTTGAAGCTTGCCGCTTACTTTGCTGCCGCCCACGACGGCGACAAAAGGACGGGCGGGGCGACGGATCAAATTCGTAGCGAATTCTATCTCTTTTAAGAGCAAAAAGCCCGCAGCCCTGTGTCGCTCGTCGTAAAATTTCGTGATCGCCTCCACCGAAGCGTGCGCGCGGTGGCAGACGCCGAACGCGTCATTTACGTAAAAATCGGCGAATTCCGACAGCTGCCTCGCAAGCTCGACGTCGTTTTTGGTCTCGCCCTTTTCGAAGCGAAGGTTGTCTAAAAGTAAAATTTCACCCTTTTGCAGGTTGTTTGCAGCCATTTTCGCGTCATATGAGACGACGCCTTCCGCAAATTTTATCTCGCGATCCATTAGGCGCGAAAGACGCTTTGCGACGGGCTTTAGGCTAAATTTCTCCTCAAAGCCGTTTTTCGGACGCCCCAAGTGGCTGGCTAAAATAATCGTGCAGCCCTCATCCAAACAATACCTTATCGTAGGGACCACCGAGCGGATCCTGCGATCGTCCGTGATGTTTAAAAACTCATCCATCGGTACGTTAAAATCGCACCTGATAAAGACGCGGTCGCCGCTTTTAAATTTCAAATCCTTGATCGATAAAATTCCCTCCATCTTACGCTCCGCGCGCCGCATAAACGGCTAAATCGATGAGGCGCTCGCTGTAGCCCCATTCGTTATCGTACCAAGCCATGACCTTTAAGAAATTCCCGCCTACGACCTGCGTAAGATCGCTCGCTACGACGCTAGAATATCTGCTCGTGCAAAAATCGCCGCTTACGCGGTGATCGTCGTCCACTAAAAGCATGCCCTTCATCGCTCCTGCGGCGTAGCGTTTGAAAATTTCATTTAGCTCCTGTGCACTCGTATCTTTAGCGCTAAGTACGCTCAGATCGACCATTGAGACGTTCGGCACCGGCACGCGCACGCTAAGTCCGTGCATCTTGCCGCTTAGCTGCGGAAGGACCTTACCGATAGCTTTCGCCGCGCCCGTAGTCGTAGGTATGATGTTGCATGCGGCGGCGCGCGATCGGCGAAAATCCTTGCCCTTGACGTCTAGGATACTCTGTCCGTGCGTGTAGGCGTGGATGGTCGTCATCAGGCCCTTTTCGATGCCCAGCTCGTCGTCGATGATCTTTGCGATCGGCGCTAGGCAGTTGGTGGTGCAGCTAGCGTTTGAGATGATGGGCTGGCCTGCGTAAGTGCGCTCATTTGCCCCCATTACGAAGGTAGGCGTATCGTCTTTCGCCGGCGCGCTCATTACTACTTTTTTGATACCGTTTTTTATAAAAACCTCGCATTTTTCGCTCGTCAAAAACGCCCCCGTGCACTCTAGCACGACGTCCGCACCGTCGCCTGCAAAATCAAGCTCCGCGGGCTCTCTAGTGGAATAAACCTTGACTTTCTCGCCGTCGATCGCGATACAATCGTCGCTTAAAATTTCTACTTTTTTATGAAACTCGCCGTGAACGGTATCGTACTGAAGCAAGTATCTCGTAAGCTCGCGCTTGGCGGTGTCGTTGATGGCTACTAGCTGCACGTCGTCCCGCCCGTAGGCTATCCTAGCGGCACATCTGCCGATCCTTCCAAAGCCGTTGATTGCGATTTTTACTGCCATGAGGTTCTCCTTTTTTGGGATATTTTCGGCTAGAATTTTACTAAATTTGGGTTAATTTTTGATTAAATAAAAAGCCGTGAAATCTTGGATTTACTTTTTAACTATATAATTTGCGAACTTTTTTAAAGGAGAAAAAAATGAGACGAATTGTATTCTCATCATTAGCAGCAATTGCGATTTTAAGCGGATGCAGCCAACCTAAGGCCGATAAGGCGCCGCAGCAAATGCAAGAGTCCGTAACGCATACGATCGTATTTCTGCTAGGAGAGACCGGAGATAAGCGCATCAGCCTTAGCTCTAACGATATGTTCGCAACGGGCGTGTTAACCGACGAAAAGGGTAAAAAGCATAATCTCAAACGCGCGGCTTCCGCAAGCGGCGTAATGCTTACGAACGACGAAGGTATCGAGCTTCTTTTCAAACGCGGAGAGGGAGTGTATACGCCGGGTAAGGGCAAGAAGGATATTCCGGTAACCTACACCGAGCACGAGCACAAAAGCGGCGAAATGATGTAGCAGCGGCGGGGTTAAATTTAAGCGCCCTGAAAAGCGAATTAAATTTAACTCCTCATTTCTGCTTCTTTATCCGTAGCAAAATTTAACTCTCGTTTCGACCTCTTTGATCTGCGATGAAATTCAACCTTCTGTTTTCGCTTCTTTCGTATGCACAAATTTAGCTTTTACAAATTTGAGCTCGCGTTTGTCAAAAACAAACTTCGTAAACCCAGCATCCCAAATTTTACAAAATCTCCATTCTCTTTACGCTTTGGCGACGATTTTGGATTTCAACCGAATTTTACTAGGATTTTGCTAAACTGTGCGGAAATTTTAGCAGGCCGGTGCAAATACGGCGCAAACAGATCATTTAGCGAGATTGGCGCATGGATAGCATTAAATTTTATCCAAACGATTACGAGATGAACGGCGAGAGCCTTACCGAAGTCATCGTTACGATAAACGGCGAGCCTCTGCTCGAGCTGATTAGGCAGCGTGAGCAAAGCTTTGCGGCGAAAGATGGGCAAGCCAGCATCACGGGAGACTACGCCTATTTGAGCCTAATTGATTTTAAAAAGCTCTTTTTGGACGCGCTCTTGCCTAACGGACGGCTTGCGGCTAGCGGCGAGCGAAGCGTCGTCCTACTGGGCTGTCCGTGCGGGGTCTGGGACTGCTGGTATCTCGCGCTTAAGGCTAAATTTGAAGCGGACGCGATCAGATTTAGCGACTTTACGAACCTGCGCCGCAAAGATTGGCGGTATGGGCTTGAGTTTAAATTTGACCGCGTGAGCTTTGTGAGCGAAATCTTAAAAATCGCCTCTTTTATAAATTCCAAAAACTAAATTTCACCGCCGATTTACGGGCATTTGACGGCACGGCTTGCGACAAAGCGATTTTTAATCCCTTAAAATTTGATTTTAAGGGGATGCGATAAGGGGGCCTGCATAAATTTGCCCTATAAAGCAGGCAGGAGCGTTTTGCGATTTTAATTTATTCAAATTGAAGCGGCGCCGAATTATGAGCGTAGATGCGTGATTTAACGCATTCGGCCGCGAGATAAAATTTATCCGCGCAAAAGCGCGAGGGTCTGCGAAAAATTTTAATCCGCTAAATTTCACGAGCGATCGATGCTTTTGCGCGAGCTCGTGGAGCTTGCTTTCGCGTAGTTTCGAGCAAGTTTGAAAAACGCAAGAATAAAATTTTATCCTCATAGTCATGCGTTCGGCGTAGCTTTGAACGGGCGAGATTGAAGGCGTGGGCGACGCGCCTAAGCAGCACCGCTCTGCCGAGCCGCGCGCACCTCTTACAACGGCGCACGGTTTAGATGCTCTATCCGCGATAGCGGAGCGAAATTTACGCTCAGCGCGCGGTATGTATCAAACGCGCCCACCGCGCAAACTCCGCTACGAGCTAGTAAAATTTTAGAAATTCTGAAATTCAATCAATTTAAAAATCTCGCGGCTCGTAAGTTGAAAATTCCAAAACTTTATAAAATTTCAAACCTCCGACGTTCTAAAAGCCTCAAAATTTTAACTTTTTATAAAATTTTAAATTCCGCCTGCTCGTTTTCGCGCACAAAAGCCTCAAGCACCACGATCAGTCCATCCGCGAAGCTGCCCGTTTTGTCGCGCAGAGCTTTGGCGTTTTTCAAAACGACGCAAATCCGTCCGCCCGTCTCGCCCAAGGCGTCGTAAAGCGCGTCTAAATTCGCGACGTATTCGGGCGCAAAGCCCAACCGTGCCGCAAAGACCGCCAAAGCCTTGCTTTTATTTTCGATCTTTGCGCCGTCGATTACGATCTTTTTAAGGCCCGCCGCCCGCGTATTTCGCCTCATCGCACGCGCTCGAAGCTCTCGTAGTGATCGGCGGTATAGAATATCAGCCCGTCGTTTGAAAACACCAGCCGCTTCGCTCCGCGCGCGCCGCCTGCGTAGTCCACGTCGCACTCGCGCCAGATCCGCCCCTTTTTATCGGGCAATCTGCGCTCGAAGTTACCGAAGCGGTCGCCGCCGATGCTCTTACCGCGCGCGTATCGCCACAGATCGCCGCCGCCGTAACCGAGCTCGCGCGCCTGCTTTTTCGTGATGAAATTTTCGGGCAGAGTGCCGGTGCGGCGGATATGTTCGCTCACGCACTCCTTGCTTACGCAGCTAGGAGAATCCACGGTTGCGGCGCTCGGGTTTTCGTAGGAATTTCTTGCGGCACGCCCGTTCGGATCCGAAGCGGAATTCCCCGAAGCGTGTGCCTTGCGGTCGGAGGAGGGATTTTTTGCAAACGACGTACTCATATCTGCGGCAGGATCTCTCGCGGCCCCCAAATTAGAAGCGGCGGGATCTCTTGCGGCTTCCGCGCTAGAAGCTGCACTGCGATCCATTGCGGCACCGGGGTCTGCGGCCCGGTTTTTGCTCGCGAAATTTTCATTTTCAGAGGCGGAATTTTGCTGCGAAAAATTTTGCGAGTTTTGCGCGCCGTTTTTTCTATGAGGCTGCCTCTGCGCGGAATTTTCGCTAGAAAGCTTTCCGTGCGAAGCGTTTTCGTGCTTCACGGCAGTATTTTTATCGCGCGAAGCGCTGCCTAAATCGGAATTCTTACTCGCAATCTCGTTCGTCGTCGCGCCGCGAGGAGCACCGCTTAAGACCTTGGAGCCGACGGCTTGCTCCTGTTTCGGCTCGCGCGAAGCAGCGATGAAATTTAACGCCAAAAGAAGTGCTGCAAAAATTGCGAGCGGGATCAGTTTTTTAGCCACGGCTAGCTTTTTTGCGCGTGGCGAAGCGAAAATACATCACGACCGCAAAGGCGATCGTGCACAAAACTAGCGGCGCGATCCATGGGGCCTCTTTGATCCGCTCGTAAAGCCCGCGCACGAAATCGCCCGCGTAGTAGCTTAGCAGTCCTACCACGAGCGCCCAGACGAGCGAGCTTGCGGCGTTGATGACGCTAAATTTTAAAAACGGATATTTCGTAATACCGATCGCGATGGGCACGAGGGTCTTAAGTCCGTAGATAAATTTTTGAATTAGTATGATACGATCGCCGTATTTGCGAAACAAAATCTGTGCTAGAGCGAGATTACGGCGCTGTTTGCGCAGATAGGGCATGATCTCTTTTTTGTTGTAGCGGCTCACCAAAAACAGCCCCGAATCGCCGATAAAATTCGACGCGCAGGCAATCGCCACGCAAAGGCCGATGTTTAGCTCGCCGCCAGAGCTCAGAACGCCTGCCGCCGCAAGCGCCACAAATCCTCCGCCCAGCGAATATAAAAATAGTATCAGATACCCCCACGTGTGGAGGTTTTCAAACATAGACTCCATTGATTCCTTTCGTAAAATTCTATTAAATTTTAATTTCAAAGCCCAAGGCGCCTCGTCGGCGCCGCTTGATATCTTAGACGCGTGCGTTTGCTCTTTACGCCGCGCAGACAGACCGCCCCGCGACCTTCCTTCGCTCGCTCTACAGTTGCGGCTCTATAAAACGGCC
>CAUUKU010000063.1:0-12058 GCA_963545665.1 uncultured Campylobacter sp.
ATAGACCGTAGATAGTTTTTCCTACGCTGCCCGCATTGAAATTTACGGTGTTGTTGCTGCCGCTGCTTGCGTCTGCTGCGTAGACGTTACCGTCAACCCTAGCTGTGCCTTTTAAATTTACGGTGTTATTGGCTGTAGAGCCGCTAGCTTTTGCACCTTTTACGTCGCCGGCAACTTTGCTGCTATCAATAGTTACGGTATTATTGTTTGCATTGCCGCCCGTTGCTTCTGCGCCGATTACGCTACCCGCTACCTGCGCATTACCTTCTAACGTCACGGTATTTTGCGAAGTGCCGGTACGACCGTATCCGCCCCAAACGCTCTTTTTAACTTTTCCGCCATTTAATTTTACGGTATTTTTATCGGCGGCTTTTTGCAAACTCTGCCCTCCGTAAATTTCATGATTTGCAGTAATATTGGTTAAATTTACGATATTTTCTTCTGCATTATTGCTTATGCTATATCCGCCGTAAATTTCTCTCGTTACGGTGCTATCGTTTAAATGTACTTCGTTTAATTTGGCAGCTCCGCTTGAAGACTGGCCGCCGATAACGGAATTTATTTTTGAGTTATTTTGCGCCGTTACGATATTTTTTGCGGCATCTCCGCTATTGGCTTGACCGCCGCTTACGATGCCTTCAACCGTAGCGCCGTCTAAGGTTACTTTATTGTCGTGAGCGCTACTACCGCCGGAATTAACGCCTCCGCCGTTGACTTGATTTTCAGCGTAAGTACGGGTTAAATTTACGGTATTGTTAAAAGAATTTACGCCTCTTCCGCCGAAAATCGTACCGCTTACTCTGCCGTCTTCTATGTCTACGATATTTTTTGAAGCGTCGTTGGTAGTAGATACGCCGCCGTAAATTTCACCGCTTACGACATTGTTTCCTCTAAGCTTGACGTGGTTATCTTCCGCTTTACCGCCCATAGCGTTACCGCCGTAAATATTCTTGCCCACTTTAGAGTCTGTTAAAAACACTCTACTGTCGGTTACGGCGCCATGAGAACTTTCTCCGCCTGTAACATTCTTTTTGAAGGTCGTACCGGTAGAAGTTACCTTACCGCCGATAGAGCCCGCATCTCCCCAGCTGCCGATGACGAAATCACCGATCTCGCCGCCGTTAGATGCGACATAAGAATTTTTTACCGTTTTTTTATCGCTTCGTCCGCCGACGACTTTTCCGCCCACTTTGGCAGTACCGCTAATATCTACGTGGCTTGCCTCTACTTCACCCTCTACGCTCCATCCGCCGTATACTTCTCCTTTTACTTCGCCGCCGCTTAGGGTTACGTAGCCGTTTTTGATATTGCCTTTAGTATTGTAGTTGCCATATACGCCGCCGTCTACCGTGCCGCCGCTCATGGTGACGTGATCGTTTTCGCTACTATAGCCGTCGGCTCTAGAATATCCGCCGTAAGCATAAGTTTTTACGTGCCCGCCGCTTATGTTTGAGTAGTTGCCTTTGGATTTTGTAACCATATATGAGCCCGCTATACCGCCGTCGCCCTCTATTGTTCCATTTTGTAGAATAACTCCGTTGTTCTCGGCAGTCGTCTTACTTGCAGGGTTACTAGGATTGCCGTTGTTGCCGTTTACGCCGAATACTCCTCCGCTGCCTTGTGTCTTTGCTTTTGCGTGATTGATCGTAACGGTATTTTCGCTTAAGGTAGCGGTGCTATCAGTCGATGATACGATTACTCCGTTTACGTCCCCGTTAAAAGTAACTTCGCCTGTTACTTTTACTTTATTGGCTTTTGCACCGCCTTTATCTACTAGCGCGCCTGTGATTCTACCTGTGATAGTAGGAGTTCCGCTGATATTTACTTCGTTGTCGTCTGCTCTATGGTTACCCGTAGCTCTACCGCCTGCTACGGATGTATTGTTAAAGCCGCCGTAGTTTTGAAATAGCACTTTGCTACTGCCGCTTATATTTACTATATTATGTATAGCATCTCCACTGTCTCTTGGTTGGCCGAACCATGTTCCGTTACCGCCTAGCACTGCGCCGCTAACGGTAGAATTTGTAATATTTACGGTATTATCCCTTGCGCCTTTGCCCTCTCCGCCTACGGCGATCCAAACGGTGGCGCCATTCTTGATATTAAGCGTATTGTTAGTGGCCGCTATAGTTTGCTCGAATATACAATTGGTTCCGACGCAGACGCCGCCCGTATGACCAGAGCCGTCGCCGATGCCGCCGCCATAAACTATATAGCCCGACATATCGGTTCCGTTAGGATTGCCCGTTATCGTTACTATATTATTATTAGGAGCTCCGTGGGTACCTGCTTTACTTTGAAAGCCGCCCGACCAGTTAGTGCCCGTTGCATGTTGAAATGTGCCGGGAGCGCCGTTTGTAGTGACTGTCGCACTCGCCTTTTCTGCCAACGCCTGTGACGGTATAAGTGCTAACGTAGCAGCGATGCTCAAACCGGAAATGATTGGAACTCTAATATCTTTCATAGTTCTGATCCTTTATAAGAAATGAAAACTCGCGATTATAACCAAACGCATACCGATTTACAATAAATTTAGAAATATTACAATTTAATTCTATCATAAGGCCAAGGAGGGGAATCGAGTTAATAAATTTCGATAACCCTATCAAAAATTATAAGCTTTTTACCCCTTAAGCTTAAATTTAAAATTTAGTTACAAAACCTATCATGTTAAAATTTTTCAAATTTAATAAATTTTCGTTATTTTTAAAATTTCAAATCATCGTCGCGAGAACAAACCGAAATAAGATTTGATCGCAAAATTAAAAAGGAGCAATTTTGCGAAGTCATTACTGTGCCGATCTAAGTAAAAACGAGGTCGGCAAAGTCGTAACCGTGCGCGGCTGGATAAATTCTACCGCAATCATGGCTTTCGTCAGTCTATGAACGCTTGAGCCTGTGACGCGCTCGTGCGGTTAAATTTTAAGCTCATGAATGGGCGCTGCAATAAGTGAGGCTAAATTTTAAACTCGGGCTGCTAGGTTTTAAAATTTTGCCCTTTCAAATGACGTCAAGCTCACCCGCTCGCGCTAGATCGCCGCTACAAGTAAAACAAGTAAAATTTTCAGCAAGCAGCGCGATCCCGGCGAGGGACACGACCGGAGCAGGTTTTTTGGGCGGCGCTTTTACCCACCCAAGAGATGTTTGATTTCGCGTCCACCTAACCTTTGCTACCGGCACCGCTCATTTCGCCGTCGCCAGTTTGTTTCTTGACGCGCTTTAGTCGCTTGCTTCAGTGCCGATAGCTCATTTAGCAGGCCTCTTTGGCACCCGCCGCCAAATTTAATTCAGACAGAACCTAATTTTGACGGATCACGAGCCCTTGCGGAATTCCGCCGCGAATTACCCAAACTAAGGTTTTCTTGCCCTTGTATTCTTTGATGTATCGATCAAAATCGTCTAAATTTTTGACGTCGTTTTGACCGACTTGGATTATTATGTCGCCTGCCTCGAAGCCGTATTCATAGGCTTTGGAGCCGTTTTTGACATTTGTTACGAGGATGCCTTCCATGTCCTTATCGAGGTTGTATTTCGAGCGGATGTCGTCGGTCAAATTTCGCGCGCTAAGTCCTTCTACCGCACTTTGGCTTGCGCCGCGCGAGGTGCCGCCCGATTTGCTCATGCTATCAAGCTTAATAGTCGCGGTTTGGGTTTTGCCGTTGCGCTCAAACTCCACTTCTACCAAGCTTCCCGGCGATTTTGAGCCGATTAAATTTTTTAGCTCGTTAGCGTTTTTGATCGACTTGCCGTCGATTTTCACGATCAGATCGCCGCGCTTGATGCCCGCTTTATCGGCAGGCATGTCTTTTTCGACGCTGGAGATCAACGCGCCTTCCTTGTTTGAATAAATTTCTTTCTGTTCGTTCGACATATCCGAGATCGTGACGCCTATAAATCCTCGCTCGATCTTGCCGTCGACGATGAGCTTTTCGGCGATCTCTTTTACCATGTTTGAAGGGATCGCAAAGCCTATGCCGTTATTCCCGCCGCCGCGACTTAAAATGGCGGAATTTATCCCCAAAAGCGCGCCGCGGCTATCTACTAGCGCGCCGCCCGAATTGCCCGGATTGATCGAAGCGTCGGTTTGGATGAAATTTTCGTATTGATTTAGCCCGATATTGTTTTTATTTAGCGCGGAGATGATGCCCTGAGTGATGGTGCCGCCCACGCCGAACGGGTTGCCGATAGCAAAGACGATGTCGCCCTCCATAGCCTTGGACGAGTCCGCAAATTTAACCGCGGAGAGGTTTTTTGCGTCGATTTTTATGATAGCCAGGTCGGTTTTAGGGTCGGTGCCGATCACCTTGGCTTTGTACTCCTTGTCGTTATCGAGCAGGGTTACTACGATCTCGTCGGCATTTTCCACGACGTGGTTGTTCGTGACGATATAGCCGTCCTCGGAGATGATGACGCCCGAGCCCAGCGAGCTTCCCTCGCGCTCTCTATGCTGCGGAATGTCGAAATCGAAAAAGTGTCTAAAAAACGGATCGTCGAACATCTGCGACATAGGGCTGTTGGCCGTTTTGATCTTGGTTTTCGTGGCGATATTTACGACGGATTTTTTTACCTCCGCAACGGAGCTGTGATATGAGAGCACGACGTCTTTATCAAAGCCCGGATTTACGCGCTCATAATTGCTCGAGGCCTCTTTAATGTCGATGCTTGCGCCGAAAAGCGCGCCTGCCAAAGCTATCGATAGGATGATCGATTTTTTCATTTTTGTTTCCTTACGTGATAATGAAATTTTGGCAAAATTATAAATTTTATCCGCTAATATATTCTTAATGCAAAATTAAAATTTATAAATGGAATTTAGCAAACTTGATTGACACACACTAAAGGTTTATGATATAATCCGCATAAATTTTAAAATTTCGAGGATCAAAATGGCAAGCACGAGCAGTTTATACGAAACCTTAGGCGTAGATAAATCCGCGAGCACCGAAGAGATCAAAAAAGCCTACCGCAGGCTGGCTCGCAAGTATCATCCGGACATCAATAAAGAAGCGGGCGCCGAAGATAAATTTAAAGAGATCAACGCCGCGTATGAAATTTTAAGCGACGAGAAAAAGCGCGCGCAGTACGACCGCCACGGCGACGCGATGTTCGGCGGACAGAATTTTCACGATTTCGCGCAGGGCTCGGCGAACATGGGCGATCTAAATGACATCATAAATAGCATTTTCAGCGGCTTTGCGGGCTCTAAGGGCGCGCGCGGCGGGTTTAGTTTTAATAGTTTCGGCGGCGAAGGCGGATTCGGCGGTAGCTTCGGTAGCGGCGGATTTAGCGGATTTGACGGCACGCAGAGCCTAGATACGCACAGCTCAATCGAAATTCCTTTTAAAACCGCTATACAAGGCGGCGAGATGAGCGTGCGCGTAGGCGGCGAAACGGTGAAATTTAAAGTACCCGCAGGCATCAACGCGGGCGAGAAGCTGCGCATCAGGGGCAAAGGGCAAAGATCGGGCGCGCAAAGCGGCGATCTGATTTTAGAGATCAAAATCGAGCCCGACGGCGAATACAGCCGCGAAGGCGACGATCTTTTCAAAACGATCGACGTGCCGCTAAAGGTGGCGCTGTTCGGCGGAAAGATGGAAATTTCGACGCCGAGCAAAAGCGCTACGATAAAGATCGCCAAAAACACTAAAAACGGGCAGAAGTACCGCCTAAAAGGCTACGGCGTGCAAAATCGTAAGAGTAAAATTTTAGGCGATCTATACGCGGTGGTAAACGTCGTCCTGCCCGACGTCGATTCGCTGGACGAGGACGTCAAAGACGCACTGCAAAAGCTATAAGGAGGCACCAAAATGCATGATTACGACGAGCCGGTCTATCTCATATCGATAGTGGCGAAGGTTTTGGATATCCATCCGCAGACGCTTAGGCAATACGAACGCGAGGGGCTCGTGACGCCGGGGCGCACCGAGGGCAAGATGCGCCTGTACTCGGCGCACGATATGGACCGCATACGCACGATTTTAAATCTCACCAAGGAGCTCGGCGTCAATCTCGCGGGCGTGGATGTGATCTTTCGCCTGCAAGAAAAGATCGCCGAATATGAGCGCGAGATCGAGGCGCTGCGAGCTAAAATTTTAGAGCTTAGCGAGCAGTGAGACGCCGCGCGGGCGCGCCCAAATCCACGCAGCCGCGTAAAAGCTCGGTCGTAAGGTCCAAAAACGCGCCGTCGCTAGCGATAAGATCGTCGATTTTATTCTGCGAAATAAACATACGCTCCTCCTACAAAAAGTGAATTCTCCCAGGCTTAAAACGCGAGTGCGGATTTGCAAGCGATAAATTTTAAAATTTTTGATGCAAATTTACCGCTCGCAAAGCCGATCGGTATGATGCAAAATGGCTCCGAGCGGGCAGGCAGATCTGAAATTTCGCCCACGCACCCCATGCGGTAAGGCTCAGGCGCGATACCGGGCCGCACGGTGCCAGGCCCTCGGCGTACAGCAGAACATTCATCGCCGCGCAGGCGCAGTCAAACGGCTCGCAAGCGAGATTTCGGTCCGCCTCATTGAAGCAGATCACGATCACAAACGGCGCCTAGGAATTTTCGCTTTTTTTATAATCGGCAGCGCGATATGCGGCCTTTCTTTCGTTAAATGCCGCGATGGCGCAGCCTTGCTATGCCGTTTGCCTATGCGCCGCTCGCTTGCATCCGTCGTAAAAAAGTCGCGCCAAAATCGCAAAAGTGGCGCCGTAATGAAATATTTAGTTTCTTTTCCCCTCCGATTTGGTTTTAAAATTTCAAACCTGAATTGGAATTTTGCCTTCTTCTTTACGGCCAAATTTAGCTTCAGATCAAAATCCACTTTTTGATTTAGCGGCTAAAATTCTAAACTCAAATTGCGATCCGTTTATCAAAATTTGCCGCTAAATTTCAATAATAAATCGCAACCGTTTTATGATATTTCGCAAAATTTCAATCCTTTTATTTTTGTAAAATTTTAAGCTAAAGTTAAAATTCAGATGAGCACGCCGTAAGCCTCTAAATTTAGCGAGCCTGCGCGATATAATTTCTCTGTTTTTAAGCGTGATTTTAGTAAAATTACACTTAAAATCTATCTGCGAGCCGACGCAAAGCGATCAAATTTATCTATCGTCGTTTTCAGCAAACGGCTACGGATAATGTAAAATTTCACGCTAAATTTGGCATGAAATTTTACATATAATTTTACTATAAATAGAGGGATGGGATGGAATTCGTCATAGAGCTATTTCTTGCGATCACCGCGCTTGCGATAGTGCTGAATATCGTCTTTAAAATCTTTGAAATTCCCACCATCATCGGCTATATCGTCGCGGGCGTGTGCTTTTCGCAGATCTATAGCCTAAGCAGCGTCGAAAACGCCCATATGTCCGAGCTAGCAGAATTCGGCATCGTTTTTTTGATGTTTACCATCGGACTTGAGTTTAGCTTCCGCCACCTAATGAGCATGAAAAAGGACGTGTTTTTTAACGGCATGCTCCAAGTACTCGGCACCGGCATCATCCTAGCGCTCATCATCGATCAGTCTTTCGGCGCAAACATAAAAACGGTGATGATCATCGGGCTAGCGCTCGCGCTTAGTTCGACGGCGATCGTGCTAAAAACGCTCAACGAAACGGGCGAGATCAACCAAGAATACGGACGCAAAGTGCTTGGGATCCTGCTCTTTCAAGACCTCGCCGTCATCCCGATCTTGCTGATGATCGACATCTTCGGCTCGACCGACAGCACCCCCGTGAACTATCTAATCTTAAAAACTGCCGTAAGCGCCGCCATAGTGGTAGTGATCCTTTTCGTGCTCGGTAAATTCGCCTTCAACCGCTTCCTCTACTACGTCGTAAAGACGAATTCTAAAGAAATTTTCATCGTAACCATCCTTTTTACCGTCGTGGGGGCTAGCTTTTTGGCGCATGTATTCGGCTTTTCATACACGCTGGGCGCGTTCATCGCGGGCATGCTCATCGCAGAAACCGAGTATAAACATGAGATAGAGGCCGATCTGACGCCGTTTCGAGACATATTGCTCGGACTTTTTTTCATCACTATCGGCATGCAGATAAATTTCGAAGTCATCGTCTCGCACTATGGGCTAATCTTGCTCGCTATCATCGTGATAACGGCGCTTAAAACGGGAGTGATATACGCGATCTTATTTATCGCGACCAGCAAAAGGATAGCGCTAAAAGCCGCGCTATCGCTATGTCAGATAGGAGAGTTTGCGCTGGCGATCTTTTCGCTACTGATGAGCCGCAACATGCTAAGCAAGGAAAACGGGCAAATTTTAATCACGATCGTGGCCGCGACGATGATTTTAACGCCTTTTATCCTTAAAAATTTAAACAAAATCGCCAACCGCTTCGAATCAAAGGTCGAGAAGCTCGAGGACGAGGAGCACAAGGTGCAGATCCAGCCGATGAAAAACCACATCATCGTCGCAGGCTACGGCAGGATAGGCCAGGAGATAGTGCTGCGTCTAAAGGATCAAGGGCTGCTATACGCGGTCGCCGAGAGCGATTTGGAGCTCGTCGATCTGGGCAAGTCGCGCGGCGAGAATATATACTTCGTAAACATAATGCAAAAAGCCGCGATCGACGAGCTGTACGCGCGCGATGCGTCGGTCATAATCCTAACGATCGCAAATCAACAAAAGCTCGACATGGTGGCGAAGATGCTAAACGGCTCGAACTTGAAAGCAAATATCATAGTGATGCACACCGGCGCAGACCCGAAAAGCGAGCTACAGAGCGAATACGGCGAGAAATTTATATTTATCAAAGAGGAGCGGATAGTGGCGAATGCGCTGCTGCAAGAGGCGCTGAAATGCAAGCTGACGCAGTAGATCGATGCGGCTTGTAGCGAAGAGACGGCGGGTTTTAGAGAGAGGGGGCTCGAAGTAAAATTTTAAAATTTTACTCCCGTGCGAGCCGCTCGCCGTCATCCGTGCGCTTGAAATGAAATTTTAAAATTTCCCCTCCGCCTAGACCCGCTTGCTGCCGACGGTAGGTTTAACGGCAGGCTTAAAAGAATTTTAAAATTTTTGATTTTGCCCAGGCTGCTCGCCGACGCCGCGCTATTTTTGAAGTGAAATTTTAAAATTTAACCCTATTTAAGCCGCCTGCCGATAGTGATGAATTTGAAATTTTGCATCCGTCAGGGCCGTTTGCCGACGGTAGCGCGAACATGCGAGGTGAATTTTAAAATTTTACTCCCGTATAAACCATTTGCCGACGCCATGCTGCTTTTGGAGTGAAATTTTACTCCCATGCGAGCCGCTCGTCGCTGCTGCATTATTTTTGAAATGAAATTTTAATGTTTTCGCGCCCCTATCTCTGCGTCGCGCACCCGTTTATATCTATCCTCATCGCCGCACTTTCGGCCGCGTGTTCGCGCCGCGCCGTCGCCTGCCCCATCGCGCGCCGTATGCCTCCGCCTCCATTTGCCGCATCGCTTAAATTAGGTTTCGTATCGCTCGCCGCGCGCACTCAGACATCGCCGCATCCTTAGCAGGCATCGTCTTCATAGGCGCGCTAGACGCTGCGCACGTCATCGCGCCGTATCCGTTCGCCGCGGCGGCTAAGTGTGAAATTCGGCGCCTCTTTGAGATTTCGGCAGTTTGGCTTACGGAGCCCAAGCGGCGGCTCATGCGCACGAAATCGTAGCTAAATTTCGCACCGCAAAGCAGGAGCGGATCCCGTTTGAAAAATACAGATTTTAAAGTCGCGAGAAATTTTATCGACCGCGCCGCAATTTAAAAATTTAGCAGATTTTGCGACACAAATTCTGCCGTCGCGACGATTGGCGGGAAGTCGCAAGCAGATCGATCGCCTCTTGGAATGGACCTTTTGAAGGGTTTAAAACGCGGCTTTAATTTGATCTAAATTTTAAAATTTATTCTGCTCGCGCGATTAAAGAGCGGTTGGGCGAGCATGGAGCGAGCAGCGATTTAGCGCCGTTTTGCAAGCCATGCTCGGCCCGGTTCGCTCAAAATCAAATAAACCGCCCTTGCGCACCCGGGTTCGCTCGCGGCTCGGCAGCGATGCGTCGCATCCGTGCTTTACTTGCGCACCGCTTTTTTGCGGCGAGGCTTTTGCGACTTCTTTGTCGCGTGCGCAGAACTCTGCTTGCTCTCTGCCGCTTGCGAACGGGCTTCGGCCGGCTCGCTTTGATTTTTCATCTCTTTTCTTATCAGCGAGTTATTTTCGATGTATTTGCGCACCTCGAGATAGGCTTGCTTCGCGACGGCTTTGTGCATCCATTTGGCGCTTCCGCCGAGGAATTCGCCGCGGTTTAGTATCACGCTTACGTCAAATTTGGCGATCTTTTCGCCCGTTTTGCTCTGGAGGATGAAATTTGCCGCCGCGCGCCCATGACCCGCGCCAAATCCTACCATTGAGCGCAAGAAGCGATTGCCCTTATCATAATAACCGTATCCGCATCTAACCACCAAGCCTCCGTCAAGCGCGATATGTTTGGCCTTAAACGTCCTTTCTAGAAGATTTTGCAGCTGCTTACTCTCGTTGTCGTCCAGGCACCGAACGGTAACGCCGTCAAATTTCTTGGCGTCGTTATACACCTCCTTGTTTATCACATCGACCTTCTTGGCACAGCCGCTAAAGAGTAAAACGGCGATAACGCCCGCCGTAAGCAATAACTGTCTCATCAAAGCGCTCCTTTAAATAAAATATTTGTGAAATTATATGAAATAAAAGATAAATGTAAGTTTAATATTTAGCTTCGATTTAAATAAAATCTCTGCGACTTTGCAGAATTTCAAAACATCAATTTAAAAGCGCTCGCTCGGCTAAATTTTAATACGGCGGATGCACAGGCGGTAGATTTTACGCGGAATTCGGCGCCGCGGATCGCTTTCGTGTAGCTGCTCGGAGCCGCGCGGTAACTTTTGCGCGGAGATATTATACGTCGCGGCAGCTCATACGGACATACTCGGCGCTACGGAATTTTGCGCGCGGGATATTGGACGTCGCGGTAATTTCGCGCGCTGGCGTTGGACTGCTTACGGTGCCCTTTGGTTGCGGGTCGCAGTAGAATTTATTTGCTTTGAGGCGAAAGGTTTGCGGTACCTTCAGCGCGAAATAAGACTTTAAATTCGGCAAAATTTTAAAATTTCATGCCTAAGCAAACGCCTTGAAACTTGACCTAGGCGCAATCCGCAAAAGACCTCTTAGCGCGCGAAAAGCGGTTTTACAAGATCTGCGGTTATGCATTGCGAGCCGTTTTACTGCCGTGAAGAAAGTCACATCATCAAGCGAGCGCTTTGCTGATTATCGGTAGAATGGCTCTGAAGACGAGCGGTTTTGCCCGTCGTAGAGCGAATAGTTTCATCGCAAGAGCGATTTTGTCGGTAAAATAACCGCGCCGCATTTAAAAATTTAGCAGCTTTGCGAGCGAGCGATCCTTACCTGCTGCTCACAAGCGGCCTATATCGGCTATCGGGAACTGTTTTGCCTGATGAAAGGCGAGCGGTTTGCGGACGGACGGTTTTAATTATTGCCTTTAAAAATTTCAATGACATGCTCTAGTTCGCCTATGCGCACCTTGGTCATCCGCAAATAGCAATCTGCCGATTCTACGCGGTAAAGCTCGCCCTCAAAGGGGATAAACGAGCACTTGGCCTCCTTGTAGCTCACCCATTTTCGCTGGATATCTTTCAGCTTCTTTTTGTTCTCGTCGCTTAGGACGCCCAGCGCATCTTTATATGTTTCGTTTAAAATTTTATCCTGGATCTTTAGCTCTTCGTTGATGCACTTGATGTTGCCTTCGGCCGAGCCGTCCTTTTTGAGGCATTCGCCTATCCTTGCGTCCGATTCATCCGCGTTTTTTTCTAGACTCGGTTGCGGGCTCGTTTGTTCTTTTACTTTTACGGAAAGCCCCTGGGTCGCAAAAACTAAACTAGCCGCAAGCGCGCTAAATATAAAAGTTTTAATCATAATAACTCCTTTAAATAATTTAGGAATATTATCTCTAAAAAAGGATAAATTAGCAATAAATTTTAGTATTTGTTGTGAAATTACAATCTGGAATTATTAAATTTTAAACTAAGTT
>CAUUKU010000064.1:0-12032 GCA_963545665.1 uncultured Campylobacter sp.
CACTCGACTAGTCGTCGGCAGCGTCAGATGTGTATAAGAGACAGGTCCTTAGACGCAAATCTTTATTTAAATAGTATTTTGTCTGATAAAATACCCTTTTGTTTTGAAATTCTTAGCAGTGAATATATTTATAGCAGGGTAGTAATAATCGCGATTTTAGCGCTAATATTGATTTTGTAGCTAGTAGCCGTTTGCCGCTCGCTAATTTCTTACGCACAAAATAGTCGTAAATTTTACTCGCCCAGGGCTAGATTTACCGCCGCATCGATGTGGATCTGCGTAGTATCGAATAGCCGTGCGGCGGTATCTGCTTGCGATACGAGCAGTCCGATCTCCGTGCAGCCCAGTATCACGCCCTGCGCGCCGCGAGCTCTAAGCCCTTCAATGATCTGCAAAAATTTCTCCTTGGAACGCGATAAAATTTTACCGAGGCAAAGCTCGCTAAAAATGATCTCATTTACCGCCTCCATCTCATTCTCATTCGGCACGAGCACCTCCACGCCGCTCTCTATCAAGCGCCGTTTGTAAAAATCCTGCGTCATCGTGTAGATCGTGCCGAGCAGCCCTACTTTCTGCACGCCATGCTTTCGCAGCTCACTTAGCGTGGCATCCGCGATATGCACGAAGGGCACGGAGATAGCGGCATTTATCGCCTCGTAGCACTTATGCATCGTGTTGGTGCAAAGAAAAATATAATCCGCGCCGCCGCTTTGCAAAATCCGCGCGTGGCTAGCTAAAATTTCGCCCGCCTTGTCCCACTCGCCCTCTTTTTGACACTGCTCGATTTCGTCAAAATTTAGACTGGTTAGCAAAATTTCGCCGCTGCTTAGCCCGCCTAGACGCTCGCCGATTTTCCGGTTGATCCCCTCGTAATAAGCGATCGTGGATTCGTAGCTCATGCCGCCGATTAGTCCGATTTTTTTCATGGATCTTCCTTTTTGGAATTTTACGAAGTCCCGACCTTAGAATTTGCAGAGCGAAATTCTAAAGGTAGCCGCGAAGCTTAAACATTCTCGCTTGCTGCAGCCTCGCTCGCGGCGCCCGCAGAGGCAACCTCATCGCCGAAATCGGCATTTGCGAGGCGTTTGAGCTGGCGGTAACGCCTCATCGCGTCGGCTTTGTTTGCCTCGTACAGTTCCTGCGCGTGCTCAGGATCAATCTTTTTAAGCGCGTTGTAGCGCACTTCGTTTAGCAAAAATTCCTCATAAAGGCTCCAATCGGGCTCTTTGGATGAAATTTTAAGCGGATTTTTGCCCTCAGCCGCGAGCCGCGGATCGAAGGTGTAGGTCGGCCAATAGCCGCATTTGCTCGCGAGCTCGGCTTGATCGCCCGAGCTGCCCATGCCGCCTTTGATGCCGTGCGCGATACACGGCGAATACGCGATGATGAGACTAGGTCCCGGATAAGCCTCCGCCGCCATGATCGCCTTTAGCGTCGCGGCTTGGTTTGCGTTGGAATTTACCTGTGCGACGAAGATGTTGCCGTAGGTCATCGCGATCTGGCCGAGGTCTTTTTTCTGCACCGCCTTGCCGCCCGCGGTAAACTGCGCGATCGAGCCGCGGCGGCTAGCCTTGGAGCTCTGCCCGCCCGTGTTTGAGTAAACCTCGGTATCTAGCACCAGCACGTTTACGTCCTCGCCGGTAGCCAGCACGTGATCGAGCCCGCCGTAGCCGATGTCGTAGGCCCAGCCGTCGCCGCCGATGATCCATTGCGATTTTTTGTTTAGATACTGCTTCAGTTCTAAAATTTCACGAACCCCAGGCGCGTCTAAGTTTTGCTCTAGTAGCGGCACCAGCCTATCTCTGATCTGAGCGGATTTTAGCGTATCGTCTCTGTTTTCGATCCAGTCGTGATAAAGCGCCTTTAGCGCGTTTGGCGCGCTTGAAAGCGAGCCTAGCATAAGATCCTCGATCTTATGGCGCAGCGTCTCGCTTGCGATCTTCATTCCCAGCCCGAACTCGGCGTTATCCTCAAAAAGCGAGTTCGCCCACGCGACGCCGCGACCGTTCTCGTCCTTGCGGTACGGCATCGAAGGCGCCGATCCGCCGTAGATCGAGCTACAGCCCGTGGCGTTGGCTACGATCATATGATCGCCGAAAAGTCGCGTGATCAGCGTGATATACGGCGTCTCGCCGCATCCCGGACACGCGCCGTGAAATTCAAAATACGGGCGCGCAAAGCCTACGCCCTTGACGCTTGATCTGTCCATCAAATCGTCTTTGTATCTTACGTGCTCGAATAAAAAGTCCGCGCTTTCTTGCTCGCCCTTCGCGAGTTCTTCTTCAAGCGGTACCATGACGAGCGATTTTTCCTTGCTCGGGCAGTTTTCGGCGCAGAGCGCACAGCCCGTGCAATCTAGCGGGCTTACTTGGATCTTATATTTTAGCCCCTTTAGCTCCTTGCCCTTGGCTTCTAGCAGGTGCTCTTTTAAATTTAAAGGCGCGGCGGCCTCGTCCTTTTCGTCTAGCAAAAACGCCCTGATTACGGCGTGCGGGCAGACGAAGGCGCACTGGTTGCACTGGATGCAGTTTTGCTCGATCCATTTAGGCACCGTGACGCCTACGCCGCGCTTTTCAAATCGCGTCGTGCCCGCATCAAACCCGCCGTCCTCGTGCCCCAAAAACGCCGACACCGGCAAGCTATCGCCGCGCGCCGCGTTCATCGGCTTTACGATCTTTTCTATAAATTCGTCGCCTCTGTATTTATCGTTCGTATCCGCCGCGTCGTCCTTTAAATTTACCCACGCAGGGTCGATCGCTACCTGCACCAAAGCATCCGCTCCCCTATCGATCGCGTCGCAGTTCATCGCCACGACCGCTTCGCCCTTTTTAGCGTAGGTTTTCTTGGCGTATTCCTTCATATAGCTCTGCGCCTGCTCAAACGGGATGATGCCGCTAAGCTCGAAAAACGCCGATTGCATGATCGTATTGGTGCGGCCTCCGAGCCCTATCTCGTGCGCTAGCTTGGTGGCGTTTAGAATGTAAAATTTTACCCGTCTTTGGGCTAGAATTTTTTTGACCTTGTTCGGAAGCTTTGCCGCCGTCTGCTCGGCATCCCAGATGGAATTTAAAAGGAAGGTGCCGCCTTCGCGGATGCCGCCGACGACGTCGTAGATGTCCAGATACGCAGCGACCGAGCAAGCGACGAAATGCGGATTTGAGACGAGATAGGTCGAACGGATCGGTCTTCTGCCGAAGCGCAGGTGCGAGCGCGTGTAGCCGCCCGATTTTTTGCTGTCGTAGGCGAAATACGCCTGCGCGTAAAGATCGGTTTTATCGCCGATGATTTTGACGGAATTTTTATTCGCGCCCACGGTGCCGTCCGCGCCGAGGCCATAAAACAAGCACTCGATCTCATCCTCGTAGCCTAGCGAAATTTTATCTCCCACGGGTAGCGACAGATGCGTCACGTCGTCGTCGATGCCGATCGTAAAGCCGTTTCTAGGCTCGTCCGCATTTAAATTTTCATACACGGCGATTAGCTGCGCAGGATCAACGTCCTTGGAGCTTAGACCATACCTGCCGCCCACGATGAGCGGAGCGTTCTCGCGCCCGTAAAATGCTGCTTTTATGTCCAGATACAGCGGCTCACCGAGGCTGCCCGGCTCCTTCGTACGGTCGAACACCGCGATTTTACGCACGCTTTTAGGCATCGCGGCGAAGAGATATTTGAGGCTAAAAGGCCTGTAGAGATGCACTTTTAGCACGCCTACCTTCTCGCCCTTCGCGTTTAGATGATCGACCACCTCTTCAAGGGCTTGATTGACCGAGCCCATCGCTACGATCACGCGCTGCGGCTCACTTGCGCCATAATAGACGAAAGGCGCGTACGAGCGCCCCGTGATCTTTGAAATTTCGCTCATATACTCCGCGACGATATCCGGAAGCGCGTCGTAAAATTTATTGACTAGCTCGCGCGTCTGAAAATACACGTCGTCGTTTTGCGCCGTGCCGCGAGTTTTAGGATGTTCGGAGCTTAGCGCGTCCTCTCTAAATTTACGCACGGCCTCGCGATCGAGCAAGCGATCAAACTCGGCATAGTCCATCACCTCGATCTTTTGAATTTCATGGCTAGTGCGAAATCCGTCGAAAAAGTGCAAAAACGGCACTCGCCCCTTAATCGCCGCAAGATGCGCAATACCGCCCAGATCCATCACCTCCTGCACGCTGTCGCTTGCAAGCATCGCAAAGCCGCTTTGGCGACAGGCGTAGACGTCTTGATGATCGCCGAAGATGGAGAGCGCCTGCGCCGCAAGCGCGCGCGCCGCGACGTGAATGACGCCCGGAAGCATCTGGCCCGCGATCTTGTACATATTTGGAATTTTTAGTAAAAGCCCCTGCGATGCGGTATACGTCGTCGTAAGCGCGCCCGCTTGGAGTGAGCCGTGTACGGTGCCCGCCGCGCCGCCCTCGCTTTGCATCTCGACTACCTTAACGGGCATGCCGAAGAGGTTTTTCTTGCCCTGCGACGCCCAAATATCGGTGTAATCCGCCATAGGCGAGCTAGGCGTGATCGGATAGATGCCTGCGACCTCGGTAAAGGCGTATGAGACGTAAGCCGCCGCCTCGTTTCCGTCCATCGTTTTCATAACTTTTGCCATTTTTAGTTCCTTTGGAATTATCAAATTTCACTAATTTTACATATTTATTGCTTAAAAATTTAAATGCTTCGCAAACCGAATAAAATTCTAAAGCTTTATCACAGCGGCGAGCGATAAGCACGATATACGGGCGGTTTGAAACGAGCCTTGCGGACGATTTGAGACGAGCTCTTTCACCGCCTTAAAAATAAAATTTTGCGCACTTTAAGCGCAGATCGCAAGCGCTTTAGGCCGAAGCGCTTGCGGCGCAAGGACGGCGGGCGGATCGGCGCTTTGCGTCGTGAAGATTAACGCTTTGCGGCGTGAGCCCAAGAGCGGCAAAGCGGGTTTGGAATTTTAAAACCCTAGCGGCGCAGGCCCGAACGGGCCGCGGCGCGATAAATTTTAATGCGTCCGCAGCGCGATGAAATTTCAACGGCGGGCGGGCTCGGTAAAATTTCGATCTATCTTCAGAGATAAAATTTCAACGCTTGTTCGTAAAATAGGCGTGGCGGCGCAGCGCAAGCTCGCGTATGCGGCTAATTCGCGTTCAAGGCTTAGCAAACGGCGCTATAATCGTCCGTAAGCACGAAAATCTCGATATGTATCAAAGCGCGATAGAATTTTACGCATGCAAAGGCGGTGAAATTTTACCGCACGCTCAAGCAGCGTCTGTGCAGAAGCGGCGTCCGCACAAGAGCGGCGGCGGCACGGGCTAGAGACTTGAAATTTTATACCCTATGCCGGAGAAATTTTCGATCATATCGTTTTCGGTCTTTAGCCTGATCTTTTTTACCACCATTCGCAGCGCCTCGCTACTCATCGGCTTTTCGCCCCAGACGAAATTCTCGATCGTCTCGTAATTTACGATCTTATCTAGATTGCTGGCGAGCAAGAAAAAGAGCTTGGTCTCGATCTTCGTCAGACCGATCGGCGCGCCGTTTTTATACAGGCTCTTGTCTAAAAGGTCGTATTCATAAAGCCCTTTTATGCGAATTTTATTCTCAAATAAGCTCTTAGTCGCCATCAGGATCGTAGTTTGCAGCTCCTCGATCTTAAAGGGCTTTCGCAGGTAGTTGTATGCGCCAAGCTCGATTGAGGCGAGCATATTTTCGCTCGTATCGTAGGAAGTGATGATGATGGAAGCTACGTGCGGAGCGCGCTTTTTGATCTCATCGAGCATCTCAAGTCCGTTAAGGTTAGGTAAATTTATATCGGTCACGACGATGTCGAACTCGCCTTTGAAAAATTTCTCAAACCCCTCCATGCCGCCCTTTGCAGTTTGGATATTTTTGCAATAAATTTGAAGCGACTGCGCGATAGCAAGCCTCGTGTTCTCGTCGTCCTCTACGAGCAAGACGGAGATATTTCCGAGCTTTTTTAAAATATTTTCATTTATCATTTTCTACCTTTACGGCTATTTTTAGCATAAATATCGTCGGATTTTTGAAATTTACCACGCTCAGATCGCCGCCGCATTTTTTGTTTGCGATGAGCTTTGAGACGTAAAGTCCGAGCCCGCTGCTGCCCTTCGTGCTGCAAAAAGGGGTAAAAATTTTATCTCTTTGTACGTCTATGCCGTCTGCGTTGTCAATGACCCTGATGAGGAAGTGCGTGGCGTCGCGCTTAATATTTACGACGATCCTGCCTCGTTTTTGATTTTTTGCGTTTTGCAGCGCCTGCTTGGAATTTTGGATCAGACAGGCGATGATCTGCTTAAACTCGTTGGCGTAGTTTTCGCATAGCGGGCTCACGCCTCTTGCCACGCTTACTTTTATATCGACCGTGCGCTTGCTGGGGAAGAGCACGCAGATCGTATCGCGGATCGCGTCGCATATATTAAAATTCTGAACCCTGCTCTCTATTTTGTAAAAATTTTTAAACGTATCCATCGTCTTGCTCATATAATCGATGTTGGCTAGCGATCTGTTGATGTTGTCGTAAAAAATTTCATCGCTCAGCTTGCCCGTCTTTTTAAACTGCACCAGATTGCCCAAAAAAATCCCGAGCGAGTTGAGCGGCTGTATCCACTGATGCGAGAGCGCGGCGATCATCTGACCGAGCTCGGCCATCTTCGTCTGCTGAAACAGAAGTATCTCATACTCCCTCTTGGTCTGCTCAAGCAGCCTGCTTTGGCGCTCAAGCCTTTTGTTGTAAAAATACGCAAGGATCAAAAACAAAAATATGCTTATCGCGTATATCGTTAAATTTACGATGAACTGCTCGTTGATCTTGTTGTAGATGTTCTTTTTGAGCGTCTTGGCTACTAGAACGAGTTTTGAGCCCTCAAGCGGCCTAAAAGTAAAGATCGCATCGTCCGTCTCATAGCCTTGCGTTTTATTTAGATCCAAATTTTCTATGTTAAATTTTATCCTGGATAGCTCGACGCTTTCGATCGGGTGCAGCAGCACGTTTAGGTTCTCGTCAATCAAAAACAGATACCCGTTTTCGATCCGCAGATCTAAAATTTCGGTTTTGATGTCGCTAAAGGATATTACGCCGCACAGCACGCCTTTTAGAACCTCATCCTGCTTGATGCTGCTACATATCGAGATGACGGGCACCTTAAGACCCACGTCCGAATAGGGCTTGGTGATGTAAATTTTATCCTCTTTTACTGTGTTGATATACCACGGACGAAGCACGGGAGAGTAGTTTTGCGGCCTGTCAAACAGCCTGCTTGAGACGGTTATGTTGTTTTCGTATCCTGCATAAATGCTTGAAAAATTTGCGATCTCTTGACTTTTGTCTAAGATGTCGGTTATGATCTGCTCGTCTTTTGCGGAGTCGTATTTGGATATGAGCTCGTTTACGGCGCGCAGGCTCGATTTTTTATTTTCGAGCCATTTTTCTATACGCTCGCTCGAGCTTTTTAGGATGCTTAACTGCTCGCGCACTAAAATTTCTCTTACGAACGAGCGGTTAAGCATATAATTTCCCGCCATCAAGGCAAGAAAGATGAAAGAGAATATCGCAAAAATATTATTTTTATAAACATTCTCTTTCACAAAGCCTCTCCGTTTTTCTATTTTTTCGGCTCGTCCTTTTTGGGTTCATCGTCCCAGTTGCCCACCGGCGGATTTTTGATCTCGTAAAGGATTTTGCCTAAATTTTTATGCCCTACCGTTTTGTGGCAGCTAACGCAGCTTAGTTTATCCTTTTTGTCTTTAAAATCCGCGTAAATTTTATGCATATCGTTTATGTTCGCATTGGTGGAATTTACGTCCAAAATTCTTTCGTGACAGCTGATGCAGCCGCTGTCATAGACGAATTTAGTTCGGTTTTGCCTATGCGCTTGCCAGTCCATCTTATCCGCGTCGTTAAACATCATATGCGTAACCTCGTTAAAGCCGTTTAGCCCCTTTTGAAACACGTATGAGATGTAGCTGTCGTGCGGCAGGTGGCAGTCCACGCATTTTACTTTTACTCCCTTGCGATTTGCGCCGCCGTGCTTATCTCCGTGATACGCCTGCACCATAGGATCCATCCACTCGTGGCAAAGGGTGCAAAATTTATCGTCGCTGGTCGAGTGGATAAGCGCATTGCCGCCGAAAAATATAACGAAAGCGAAAACGCAAAATAGACAAAATTTTATAAATATTTTTTTCATAACGCTTCCTTTCTTACGGCACCAATATTTTTTTCATCGAGTCTTGCGAATGACACATCACGCAGTAGTTCTGCGACGGCTTGTGTGAGCGGTGGCAGAGGTTGCAGTCCATTTTCGGATAGTGCGGGCTTGCGTGGACGTTGTCATCATAGCCCAGATGTCCGCTGCGCTCGGCTAGAGCGTCATAGCTTTTGTGACAGCTTAGGCATTCATCCGCGCTTAGAGCCTTATAGTCCTTCGGATCGGCCTCTTTATGACAGTTTTTGCAGTCAAAGCCGAGTTTGTCGTGATGAGATTTGATCGGATAGTTTTGTTTGTTAAATTTACCCGCGTCCGCAAGCGCGCCGTCTGCGCTAAAAGCCACGCAAAGAGCGAAACAGGCGATCGCTAAAATTTTTAAAATTTTTAGCATTTTCTCTCCTTTTTAGCTAAATTTGCGGCATTTGCGCCCGCTATCCTGCCGAATACCAAGCAATCAGGTATCGCGCAGCTTCCAAGACGGCTCGCTCCGTGCGGTCCGCCCACCGCTTCGCCCGTGGCGAAAAGCCCCTCTATCGGTTTGCCGTTCGTGTCATAAACCCTCGCCTCAACGTCTATTTTGACGCCGCCCATAGTGTGATGCACCTTCGGTAGCGCCCGCCACGCGTAAAATGGAGGTTTAGTAAGATCGGGAACTATGCCTTTAAATTTAAAAAACGGCTTGTTAAATTCCTCGTCCTTGCCTGCGTGCGCGTATCTCGTGTAATCATCGATCGTCTTTTGCAGCCCTTCGTACGGGATATTGTAGTGCGCGGCGAGCTCTTTGATCGTGTCAAAAACCTTAATGACGTTTTTGTGGATGCCGCGATAAACGTTTGCCTTCGTCGTGCCCTGCGCGCCGACGCTATCGCAGATAACGACCGGGTGAGTTAGGCTGCCGTTCGGGTTTTTGTGGATCTTTAAGATCGCGTCGGAGCGGATTTTGCGGTCGGCTAGTTCGTTTACGAATCTTTTGCCAGTGCGCGCATCGACCATCACGCCGTAGCTAAACGCAGGTATCGCAAACACCGGCGCTATGCCAAATCCCTTCTCGTCGGGGCTACCCCAAGGCCCTAGCTGTATCCACTCCAAATCGCGCGTCGCAACGCCATTTGCCATCATCATCTTTAGCGCGTATGCAGTCGCTCCGTAGTGGTTGGTGCAGTCAAGATCGGGCGTTAGCGTAGGATCGATGGTTTGTCTAAATTTCACGTCGTACGAAAAGCCGCCCGTAGCCATGACGATGCCGCCGTTGATCTTATAAAATTTCACCGTGCCGCTTTTGTTGTCCGCTTCGTCTTTTAGCGGATCGAAGATGAAATCGTAATTCTCCCTCACCTTCGCGCCGATTATCTTGCCGCTCTCATCGCGGATCAGATCGTCTAAGATCACGCGCGTGCGGATAGTCGCGCCGTGGTTCATCGCGTACTCTTGCAGCGGGATGGTGATCTTGCCGCCGGAGTTTATCTCAGGCCAGATAGTGCGCGGCACCGAGTGTCCGCCGAACTGCCCCAAGGCGTCGCGATAATAAACGCCCTTTTTAAGCGACCACTCATAAGCGTCGTTGCCGTTTTTAGCGATCGTTTCGATGAGCTCTGTTTGGTTTAAATTTAGCCCCGCTTTGAGGATGTCCTTCATATACAGCTCGTATGAATCCTCGATGCCGCGCGCCTTTTGGAAGCTGGAATTTACCACCGCGATCGCGCCGCCGTTGATGGCGGAGTTTCCGCCGAGCACGGGCATTTTATCGATCATCAGCGTTTTTGCGCCTTCATCTAGCGCCTGACACGTCGCAGCCGAGCCCGCAAAGCCCGAGCCCACGACGAGCACATCCCACTCTTCGTCCCATTTAACGTCGCTCGCGCCTATCTGCGCGTTCGCAAACGCAGGAGCGACGGCGGCCATACACAGGCCGCCTAAAAATTTTCTTCTACTATTCATTTTTTGCCTTTAAATTTTAAAAACTATAACTCAGCCCCGCCGATCTGCGCAAGAGTGCGCAGGGGCGAGCGCGGCTACTAAGATCAAATTCTTATCGCCTCCTCTCTACTTATACTCTTTTAAAAATTTCGCAGAATTTCTAAAATCATCCGTCAAAGGTCGGTCGGTATCCATAAATTTCACGACCTTTCTATACTCGTCGTAGAGCTTTTTGGTCTGCGCGGATAGCTTTAGGTTCGGATTTTGCTGCATTCTTAGATCGATCGCTTGCGCGGCGTGGATGAGCTCCATGCCCAAGATCGAGTAGAAATTTTCGATCTGCTTGGAAAATTTCTGCATCACAAAAGGCGCATTGGTCGCGACGTCTTCGATATTGCCCGCTACGGGGACATAATCAAGCGACGCAGGATTTGCCAAAAACTCGTTCTCGCCCGCAAGCGCTACGAAAGGCTTTTGCATCGCGCCGAATGCATGCACGGTCTTGTCGGTGCCCAAAAAGCGGCTTAGATGCGTGAAATTATCATCCGATAGCTTGATCGTGCGAAGCGACGAAGCCTTTGAGTTGTGCGCGAGCACGATGGATGCTTTTTCAAATTCTATCACCCACAAAAGCGGCTCGAAATTTGAGGTAGGCACGACCGCACCGCCTTTGGTAAAGAGCTTACTTTCTTGAAATTTTGCACCCGCAGGCTGCTCGCCGATGAAAATTCCGGGATTATCGTCGGAGGAGTTGAGCTGGATTTTCATCAAGCTTTCAAGGCTCTGTATGGATGAGCTCATCGCGGCGAAGAAATACGACGCGTCGCGATAGCTGAGCGAATCTTGCAGCGCTCTAGTATCGTCCTTATCCCATAGGTAGCTGTCTTTTAAAATTTCTCTTATCTGCTTTGCTGTGGCTTCAAACTGCGGAAACGGCCTTAGGCTCGCAGCCTCGCTCGAAAACGGAGCGACGTTGCCGTTTAGCGCCTCGAGGCTAAGGGCGAAGACGAGCTTAGACATCTTATCCGCGTGCTTCAAATCCTCCAGCGCAAGGCTCGCAAGCGCCGCAGAGTAGGCGTTTGAGCTTAAAATCGAAAGGCTATCCTTGCCAAACGGCGAGAGCGGCTTGAGTCCCGCTTTTTTCAGCGCCTGCGCGGCAGCCATCTTTTCGCCTTTGTAATACACCTCGCCCTCTCCGAGCATCGCAAGGCCGACGTGACCTAAAATCGTGATGTCGGCTTCGCCCATGGAACCCACGCTAGGCATTACGGGGATGATGTCTTGATTTAAAAATTCTTTGTATAAGCTTATCACCTCCTCCTGCACGCCCGCGCCCGCGAATAGCATGTTGTTTAGCCTCGTCGCAAGCACCGCGCGAGCCGTTTTTAGCGGCATATCCTCGCCGACGCCGCCGCAGTGCGCGTGGATGAGCCCGATATTAAATTTCGTAGAAGCCTCGATCACCTCCGCGTCCAAATTCCCCTTCGCATCGACGAAGCTTCGGTCTTTATTAAGCCCCACGCCCACGGTAAGCCCGTAGATCTTCTGCCCGTCTTTAGCGGCACTTAGTAAAATTTCATGCGCCTTTTTGACCTTTTGCATCGCGGCGTCATCGATCTTAACCTTGGCGCCGTTTGCGATACGCGCTATCTCTTGCGGCGTCACGCCCTTGCCGTCAAGCGTAATATCCGAAGCGCTCAAGCTTAGCGCCAACATCGCTGCAATCGATAAAATCGTAAAATTTTTCATCAATTCCTCCCTGATAAAATTTGCGTAATTTTAAAAAAATATAATTTCTAAAAAGTAATTTATTTGTTTAAAGTTTCGGGCAGAAAAACAGCTCGCGTACGAAAGATCTAATTTGTCGCGCCCGAGCAGTTAAAATTTTATCCCGCGCGGCAAGAC
>CAUUKU010000065.1:0-12005 GCA_963545665.1 uncultured Campylobacter sp.
GTCGTCGGCAGCGTCAGATGTGTATAAGAGACAGGTCAAATGTTATTTAGTATATAATTTTATAGCTAAAAGCTATAAAATTTAACCGAAGGGGCGAAAAATGAGCCTGCGACATATGGAATTTGCGGTAAAAATTTCGGAATTAAAAAGCTTTACGAAAGCGGCGAGCGAGCTTGGCATCGCCCAGCCGTCGCTTTCTAAGAGCATTATGCTTTTAGAAAAGGAGCTAGGGGTCGAAATTTTTGATAGAAAAAACGGCCTTGAGCTTACCTATGCCGGCGAAATTTACATCGCCAAGGCTAAGAATTTATTGCGGCTTAATAGTGAGTTAAACAACGAAATCCACGGACTTTCGTCGATCAAGACGGGCAAGCTCGTTATCGGCGCGACCTCGACTAGCTTTAAATTTATCGAAAAGATCATCGCGATGTTTTACGGTAGGTTTTCGAAGGCCGATATCAGGGTCGTGCACGCTCATTCCGAGCCCGAACTCATCGCGATGCTAAAAAGCGGCGAGCTTGACGTCGTCTATGCCGCGCACTTCGGAAAGCTACATATCGAGGGGCTTGAATGCGAATTCCTCAAAAAACGCAGGCTACTTCTGAGCGTCTGCTCCTCTCATCCGGCCGTCTCGCATGCGAGCGCAAATTCTACCGAGAAATACCCCAAGATCGCGCTTAGAGAGTTCAAATCCGATAAATTTGCAATCAGCAGCAAAATTCTTAAAAACGAGTCGAGCTTTAAAAAAATCTTCGAAAACGCGGGCTTTGCGCCTAAAATTTTCTGCGATACGTCCTATCTGTATGTGGCCAATACGATGGTCGCGGCGGGGCTTTGCGTGAGTTTTAGCTTCGCGCAATACGTCTTTGAGACGCAAAAGGACTACATCACGCTCTTTGACGTCGCGGATGAGCCGCTTTTGGACGTGTCGTTTTCGGTCGTGTATAAAAAGCCCTCCAGGCTCGCAAAGGAATTTATAAAAATGATCAAAGCGAGCAAAGAGGGCGAGTAGGGCGATTAAATTTTAAAATTTAAGCGCCGAATTCGGCTCTCATGAAGCGACGAAATTTTGCTTTAATTTTTTAGATAGTTTAAATTTAATGTCGTTTTGCCGCCAAAATTTGCGCCAAGATCGCCGCTAGCGCGATATTGAGGCTGACGCAGAGCCCAAACAGCGCCACGGCCTTGGTGGAGCTGAAAGCGAGCGTGAAAAAGGAGATGATGCTGGTAAGAGACGCTAGCGTGATGCCGAAAATTTTATCGCTAAGCGCCATCTTATCGTTGTTTGCAAATATCATGTAGTCGATCCCCACGGCGCCCGAGAGGATCAGCGCAAAGATCGCAAATATATTCACGCTTACGCCGAATGCGCTAAGCAGGGCAAGCACGGCTAAATTTGACACAAAAACGCAGATGACGATCAGCCACGCCGTCCGCGCGCCGAAAAACGCCCACAATAGCGCGAGCGCGAGTGCATACGCGGCACATTTTAGATACAAGGCGTTGATTTTGATCTGTGAAAACGCCTCGCTTATGGCGCTTCGCATGTTTAGATGCAGCGCGCCCGTCTGCGCGGCAAGCTCGCTTACGGCAGCTTTATCGCGCACGCCGCGCAAAAAAGCGATATGCGGATCGATGCTCGGCATCGCGGCAAAAAGAACGGAGCTTCTAGCCTGCTCGTAGCTTAAAATGGGCGCATCCGCGATCTTGGCAAAGTTTGCGTCCACGAGCTCTTGGCTAAGCCCGAGACGTAAAAATGCGCTTCTATCATAGTTTGCAAAGGCCTGCTTGATAAAGCTCTGCGTGGCGGGATCCAAAATCGGCGCGCCGGTGTATGAGTCTGCAAGACCGCGCGCTACGGCTTCTTTGGCTACCGCGCTCGCGTTGTTACCCACGATAAGATCGAAGCTCGAGCCTCCGATGCTTGCGAGCTTGGCGCTCATCGCGATCAGGTTTTTATCCAGGCTCGCGTATTCGCTGACGTCGTCCTTAAGCTCCATTTTAAAATACAAAAACGCAAGCAGCGCCGCGCAAACGAGAATGAGCGCTTTGAAGCTTAGGTTTATCTTGCAAAGAGCCTTCGCGTAGAGTTCAAGCGCCTTTGCAAAGAGCGGGGCGGGGCGAAATTCCGCTCTTTCAAGAAGTAGCGGCAGGGCGAAGTAGCTAAAGCAAAATGCCCCCGCAAGTGCAGCTATGGCAAAGATCGCGATCTCTTTGAGCAGAAAAAACGGGCTGAATAAAAATACGAAGTAGCCTCCCGCGGTGATGAAAAACCCTAGAAGCAGGATGTTTCGCATGCTTTTTATCGAGCGAGCCTCGATGCGGCGCGAGATGTTTGCGCCGAGCCAGTGCACCGCGTAATCCAGCATCAGCCCGATTAGGCTCGTCGAAACCACGGCGCTTAGGATGTGGATCGAGCCGCGGATCGCCATCGTAGCCGCTACGCCGCAGGCAAGCCCGAAAAGTGCGGGCAGCAGCAGGCAGAAGATCCGTGCGCGCGAAAATGCTGCCAGCAGCAGCGCCGCACACAGGCTAAGCGATACGGCGCCCGCGACGGAGCTTTCACGCACGCCTGCGCTTTTGCCCAATGCGCTAAAAAGGGCGGTGCCGGAGATTAAAATTTCTCTCTTTTGCGCCTCGCGCACCAGCGCGCTAAGCGCGTCGTCGTTTGCTTTCGGAGCGAGTTTGGCCGTAGCGAGGTAGTGCGGCGCGCCGTCAATGATCGCGATGAAGCGGTTTTGCGCAGGATCGAGCTTGATTGCGCCGCGAGCGCCGAGGCGCGAATGAAGGCTAAGCGAGAAAAAGTCCTGCGAGAGGCTAAGCGGACGAAATTTTGAGTAAAGCTCACGCGCGCTACGCTCAAAAAAGGCCTGCGGATCGCTTTTTAAGAGCTCCACGCTAGCATCGTCTAGCATCGCGGGCGCAAAGCGCGCAAGCTCGCTCTGATACACGCTCGCGTCCTTTACCTCGTAAATTATACTCTCAAAAAGCCCGCTTTTTTGCATATCTGCAATGAACGCGTCAAAGCTCGCCTTCTCCGCGCTTGCGACGATGATTTGCCGTGCGATCTCGCGGTTGAAATCCTCGACGCTCTGTTTCTGCTCGCCCGAAATTTCGATGCCGCTTAGCTCGTAAAAATCGGAATTTACGCGGTTTAAATTTAACGCTATAAAGGCGCAAAGCGCGATGAATGCCGCGCCGAATACCGCTAAAATCGCGCTCTTACTCATCTAAGCTCACGACGCCCGAAAATACGTTTTCGCTCACGTCGCCGTTAGCGCTGCTAATTCGCAGCACCCTGACGTAGGCGCCGCCCTCGATCACGATATTTTTAAAGATATTTTGCAGCATCCCTTTGGGGCTTAGCTCGGCGCGCCACGCATCTTTGCTACCGCTTAGCGCGATCGAGAAATTTTTACTAAGCCGCGCTACGTCCAGGCGCGAGATCGCCAAAAAGGTGTCCTTATCAAAAAGCGAATCGGCGCTTTTGATCCACGCTTCGCCGCTGCGCTCAAAGACGCCGTCCGCGCCGATTTTTAGCTCGCTTCGCACCGGCTCTAGCGTCGTCCAAAACAGCTCGCCGCCCTTGATCCTAAACTCGCCGCTGCTTCGCACGGGCTCGGCAAAGCCCTCAATGCTGAGCGTTTCGCTAAATTTGCCGCCGATATTGTCGGTCTTAAGCGCCAGATCGCCTACTTCAAGCGCGCCTGCAAGCCCTAAAATCGCCAAAAATAAAGCCAAAATTTTCATCGTAGTCCTTTAAATTTTATGCTCGCTAAATTTCATTGCTCGTTATCGTTAGGCAAAATTTCATTCGCCGCGGCGTTTTGAGGGCAGTCTTGCTCGGAAGCGGCTTTGTTCGCTACTGAAATTTCATTCACTGTCGAAATTTTATCTGCCGCCGAAATTTTAGCAGCGGGATTTTTCTTTGCTAAAATTTTATCCGCGCACGCCCTTAACTGCGGCGGTATCTCATACAGCGTCCTTTTAGAATCAAGCTCCACCGCGGCTTGCGACGTGGTTGCCTTGGCTAGGAGCGCGCCGGATGGGCTTTTGATGCGGTAGGAAAATTTTATGATCGTGTCGCATTCAAGCAGCTCGATGCTCACCGTAACCTCGTCGTCAAAAAGTATCGGCGCGATAAATTTAAACTCCATTTTGATAATGGGATATATAAATCCATCATCTCTCATCTGCATATATGTGTAGCCCGCGTCGCGCCAAAACTCGCATCTAGCGTCTTCGCAGAGCTTTACGTAGTTGCCGTGCCACATCACGCCCATCGGATCGGCGTCGTAAAATCTGGCGCGAAATTTATACTCTTTCATTCTTCTCTCCGCTATGAAATTTTTCGTCTTGCGCGGCGGATTTTGCGGCGCTCAAATTCGAATTATCTAAATTTAGCGCGGTATCCGAGCTCGCCGTACTTTTTAAATTTGGCGCCGTATTTAAACTCGCCGTGTCGTTTAAATCCGCTGCGCCATTTAAATTTGACGCAGTATCCGTGCTCGTCTCGCCGAAATTTTGCGCGCCGTCGCGCTCCGCATCGCTCGCGTCTTTTCCTTGCGCCCAAAAATCAAAGAAATTATACCATTGAGAAGGAAATTCTTTGGCATAAAGCTCGAGCTGACGCACGTAGCTTTTAAGCGGCGGAGCGACAGAAAGCGCCTTATCGCGGCTCTTTAGCGGCGCGGGTAGCGGCTGCAGCCGCAGCTCGCGCCCTTCGCGCCCCTCGTAGCACCATAGGCTAAATAGCGGCGCGTCTAAAATTTTGGCGAGCAGATAGCCGCCGATCGGGAAGTTCGCGCTGCGCCCTAAAAAATCCTCGCTTTGAAATTTATCCGAGCCCACCGGCATGCGATCGCCCATTATCGCGATGTGCTCGCCGTTTTGCAGCAGCTCTTTGATTTGCAGCATCTCGCCGATGCCGAGCTCGCCGACGTAGAGAATTTTCACGCCGCCGCCCATTTTTTCGATAAATTTCATAAAATTTTCGCTGTGTTTACGAAAGATCAGCACGTTGATTTTTATCCCTGCCGTACTTGCCGAAAGGGCGCGCGCGATCTCGGTGTTGCCGAAGTGCGAAGTGATTAAAATTTTGCCCGTTCCGTCGCTCAAAAGCTCTTTCATACCGCTTTGCACGCGAATTTGATCCAGCGCGATCTTGCCGTTCCAAACTGCGATTTTTTCGCAAAGACTGAGGGAAAATTTATAAAAATTCGCGTAAATTTCGCGGGCCTTGGGCTCGCGATCAAGCGCGCGCCGCAAAAACTCCCTGATCGCGCGTCGTTCGTTTTTAAGCAGCGCAAAATAGATCGCCGAGATGCAAAGCGCGGTGCCTCGCATGCAAAAATCAGGCGTGTGAAGCGTGATGAAGCGGGTTAAATTTAAAAGCGCCGCGCCCGCCTTTTCGTTGTTTTCGCTCCAGTGCTTAGCATGCGTGCCGCTGCTGGTCGTTTCGCGCTCGCTTTTTGCTATGAGCTTTTGCGCGGTGTTGGTATCCTCTCGCTCCCTCTCGTCGCGGCTGCTTTCCGTCGTGCTTGAATCGAGATCTTTTACGGCATAAGGGCTTTCTTCTGCGGCGGCGAGATCATTTTGTGCCCCCATATCGCAGCAATTTTCTACGGCGCCTCGATCGTGCTTTTTCACCGCACCGATCATGTTGCGCGGCTTTGTCGCGTCATTATGCCCGCCATCATCGCTAAAAGGCGAGCTAAAGCGGCGAAGCGCCCTTTTTGCGAGCCAAAGCGGAAGCTCGCAAAATAGCCTCGCGTGCATCAACGAAATTCCGAGATTATCTTGAAACGGCGCGAAGTGGCTCACTCCGCCCGCTTCGTAGCGCACCGCCAGATCGAGCCATTTTATCTCTAGCCCCGCGCGCACGGCCAGGATTAAAATTTCGGCATCAAAGCCCATTCTGCGGCTTTTGGTCCGGGGCAGAAGCGGCACGATCCTCTCTAGCGGGTAAATTCTAAAGCCGCACATCGCGTCTTTTATGCGGTGCGAGAGGGTATTTACCACGCACCAAAAATTCATTATCTTACGTCCGTGCAGGCGGGATTTGGGCGCGCTTTCGTCATACGCGGGCGCGGCGCAGATCAGCGCGGCGGGCTGCTGCGCCGCAAGCGCCAAAAACTCCTCGCACCTGCCTACGTCGTGCTGAAAGTCCGCATCGATCTGAAAGGCGTGCGTAAATCCAAGCTCCTTCGCCCACGCCAGCCCGTCGCACACGGCAGCGCCTTTGCCGCCGTTTTGCGCGCGGGTGTAAATTTGAGCCGCAAGCCCTTTTAGCGCGCTTTTGCTCGCCTCATCGCTGCCGTCGTCCACGATTAGCACGGGCGCGATGGGCGCCAGGGCGTGCACGAGCTCGGCGATGCGCGCGGGGTGGTTGAAGTAGGGCAGTAAAAACGCGGGCTTAAAGGCAAATTCTTCCACTGGCGCAGACTTTGTCGTTTGAAATTTCAAAGCGGAGCTTGCCGCTTGCTTCGGTGATTTTGATTGAAATTTCATCGCCCGGGCGGATGAAATTTTTAAATTTTAAATTTTCTATCTTTTGCGTGCCGTCCAGCTCGTAGCCCAGGGCTTTTGCGCAGATTAATACGAAGCGAAGCTGCATAAACGCGGGCACCAGCGCAAATCGCGCAAAGTGTCCGTCGAAATAAAAATCGCTAGCGCGCACCTTCGCGCAAAACTCATTCTCCGCGCTCCGCTCGAAAAGCGGCACCTCGTAGCGCTGCAGGGCGCTTAAAAAGTCCTTTTTGCTTAGCTTGCCCTGCTCGTTAAAAGGCAGCTTGCTTGCAATCTTAAAGTAGCGCAAAATCGCGCCGAATTCGGGCTTCAAAAAGGTCTTTAGCTCGTCCGTGACGCCTTTTTTGCCGCCTACGCGAAACGCCTGCTCGCCGCACTCGCTAAGCTTGATAAGAGCTACGGCGCGGTCGCGCTGGGGGTGCAGATCGATCCTGCACTCGCCGATAAAATCGTGAGAGCGAAGCTTGGCTTCGAGCAGATCGAGGCTCACGCGGTTTTCGTTGATTTTGACGGTACGGTCGCCGCGCCCCAAAAGCGTGATCTCGTCTGCGCGCACATAGCCGAAATCGCGGCTTTCGAAGCGCTCGCACCAAGGCGAGCTGATCGTAAACTCGCCCGTTTGCAAAAATTGGTCGGCGGGCTGCTTTGCCCCAAATTTATCGCAAAGCCCGCTCTCTTGCGTAAATTTATCGTCGTGTTTTGTCGCAGAGTTCGGTGCGGAGCTGTTTTTCTGACCGGCCGCGATTTTATCGCTAACGTCTGCATTAAATTTAGACGCCTGCTTGCCCGAACGGTTTGCGTCTTGCCCGTCCGCACAGCGCGTTTTAGGCTCTGCCGCAGAATTTTCGCCGCAAGAGCTTGCCGCAGGATCGGCAGTAGCGGGTAATGCCCCATTGCGTTTTGCCGCGCTGCTATCGATATCCGTGCGGATCTGCACGCTAACGGGAGCAAATTTCTTAAGCCCTGCGCCCTCGTTGCAGGCGATCACGCCCGTTTCGCTAGAGCCGTAAATATCGACGATGCGGGCATTGCTAAGCGCGCGCAAATTATCTCGGATCGCAGGACTTAACGGCGCACCCGCGCTAAAAATAGTGCCCAAAGGCGCTATGTTTGCAGCGTCCGCGTGTTCGCACAGCGCGCCGAGCACCGTGGGCGAGCTGATTAGCACGGCGCCCGCAAGATCGGCTGCGAGGATGATTTCAGGGTAGTTTAGCCCGCCTTTTTGCGTGCGTGAGCCGCAAAGCAGCGGCACGAAGATGCTAAATGTGAGCCCAAACATATTTTGGTGCGAGACGCCCGATAAAAATCGATCGCTTGCGCAAAGGTCGAATCTTTCTACTAAAAATTCCGCCTCCAAAACCATATCGTGCAGGCTTTTTTCGATATTTTTCGCCTCGCCCGTAGAGCCCGAAGTTTTGATATAAAATTTTTGATCCGCGCGCAGTAGGTGCAAAGAGATAGCCTCTTGCTCGCACGGCGCGTGATTTTGCGGCGCGTTTTTAGATGAAATTTTAGGCGAGGACTTTCCCGTACCTGGAGGCGAAATGTTTTCTAAATCATGAGAGCAGAATTCGTCTAAATTTTGCGCTGCGGCGAGATTTGGAATTTTCACGTCGCCGCCGAGATGAAATTTACCGCTAAATTTAGGCTCTCGCAGCAGTACGGGCGCAAAACCCGCAATCAGCGTGCCGAAAAAAAACGCTATGAATTCCGCCGCATCCTCGCCGTAAATTTCAATCATCGACGCGCTTTTTTGCTCTTGCGTCTGTGCTGCTTGCGGGACGCGCGCGGTATCTGTGCTGCCGCTAGAATTTTTAGCGCCATTAAAATTTGCGCTTCTGTTAGAATTTTCCGCATCTTTTAAATTTACATTTACCGCGCTATTTTGGAGTTTGTCCGCGCCTTTTAAGCTTGCCGATTCGCTCTGCTTGCATCCCGTTTTTGCCAAATCGTGCGCAAGAGCAGCAGCAGCAAGGATTTCGCACTCGTAAGGCTTCAAAGAATTAATCAAATTTTTTAACATAAAATTTCCTAAAAATCATCTCGCCGCCGATCAGCGCGCCGATGAGGACGTATGAGATCGCGCCGCAATAAACGCTCCAATAAATTTTATCTCGCGGTAGCAGCAGTGCTGCGCTAAGTAGGCCGTTTAGCACGAAAAATCCGAGCCAAATTTCGGTCAGCTTGCGCGTGTAGGCGCGGCCGTGCTCGTTGAGACCTGGCTGCTTCAAAAGCGCCAGGCGCGTGATCGCAGGCGTCGATCTTAGGCTGAGCGCGAAAAGCGCCGCGAGCGAGAAATTTATTATGAGCGGATACAAGTACGCGAGCGTTCCACTGCCAAAAAGGGCGCACAGCGCAAAAAATACCGCGCTCGCGCCCTTAATAGCGCGATCTTTACTTTCAAAAACAGCTCGCACTCCCCATAGCGCGCTCATCGCCGCGAGCAAGCAGACCCGCGCGCCGCCGTGCAAAAAATAGAGGCCGAAAGGATAAAACACGCTTAAAATTATGGTAGCTGTTTTTAAAAATATCGTTCGTCGCAATCTTTGTAATCCTTAAATTTAGCCGCGAGGGCTTGGTTTTTTGCCGCGGCAGCTTTAGCTTCGTCACAGCGATTTTAGTTTTGCCGTGGCGGTTTTTGGTTTTGTTGCTAGCAGCGCGATCGTTGCGATCTATACCGCGCCGAGATACTTTAAATTTGACCTCGGCGTCACGGTTTTGTGCGTCATGCTTTTAAAATTTTAATTCAGCCGCGCCTGCCGCCTTCAAATTCTAGCCGCATCTTAAAATTTAGCTACGCCTTAATTTAACTCGCGGCGCCGCACCCGCAATCAGATCCGCTAAATCAAATTTAGCCGAAATTTTAAAATTTTGAAATTTTACGAAAACGACGGTCGCAAAAGAAACAATGCCTTTTAAAATTTCAAAATTTCATTCAAGCTCGCAGATTAAAATTTTAAAATTTAAATCTGCAAAGCGCTTTACATACTAGCCCAAAAGCGGTGGGTAAGCGGACTTTGTGTCGTGCCGCTTAAGTGCTAAGCCCGTAAAAGCCGCTCGCTCCACGCTCTTTCAATTAAAACATTCGCCGCACGTTATCAATTCAACATGCGCCGTCAAATAAACGATGCCGTGCGTTGTCCGCTCGCCCGCCGTCTTTATGCCGCCGCAAAGTAAACTACCAAGCCGCCGCACCCGCGATCTTGCCGCGCCGCACGGCGAAATTTAACTCTCGCCGTCCGTAGTTTCCCCGCTCGCGCCCTGATCGAGCTTTGCGGCTACGGCATCCACGATGTCACCGAGAGTTTGGATGTTTTTAAAATCATCGGGCATCAGCTTATAGCCGGTGTTTTTCTTGACATAATCGACCAGATCGATCGCGTCGATGCTGTCGATCTGCAGATCCTCGTAAATTTTAGCCTCAGGCACGACCTTGCTCTCGTCGATCTCGAAAAGCTCCACGAGCGCCTTTTTTAAAATTTCAAAAATTTCATCTTTACTCATTTTTACTCCTATTTTCGGCGATGTATTGCGCCAAAGACGCAACGGATGAGAAAATTTGCTTTAAATTTTGGGTTTTTGAGTTAAGCACGATGCCGTATTTTTTCTGCACCAAAAGCCCGAGCTCCAGCGCATCGACCGAATCGAGCCCGAGCCCGTCGCCAAAAAGCGGCTCATCGTCATTTATGTCGCCCGGCGCTACGTCTTCGAGGTTCAGCCCCGAAATAATCAGCTCCTTAAGCTCCAAAATTTCTTCGTTCACAGATTCTCCTTTTCATATAGATTTGATATTTTCTCGTAGAGTTTGCGCACTCGGATCGGGTTTGGGCGATCCGGCTCGAAGCCCGTTAGATCAAGCGCGTACAGCTCGTAGAGGTCGTATTTCATCCGAACCTCGGGCGTATCGTACCATACTTGTCCTTTTTTTAGGCTTTTAGGATCCATTTTTATCGCGACGCAATTCATATTTTTTGCGAAATTTATCGCGATGTAAAACGCCGCTTTGTGCATGGCGATGCGATCTGCGGTGCGCGTGCCCTCTGGGAAGATGATTAGGCTTTCTCCTCGCTCAAGGGCGCTGCGGCATGCATCTATCATCGCTTCCGAGCCGGTGTTTGGGATGTAGCCCGCGGCTGCGATGGCGGCGGAGAGGAAGGGATTTTTACACAGACTTTCCTTGACTACGCAGTTTGCGCGCCGCACGTGAGCTAAAAAGATCACCACGTCAAGCAGGCTGGGGTGGTTTGCGATGATGAGAGTGCCGCTAGGCGGGAGCGTGCAGCGCCAGTTCACGCCGATGCTGCCGTAAAGTCGCGCGAGCAGTAAAAATATGCGCCACGAGATCATTATAAAATCGCGTACGAAATTTCGCACGACCTCTATGCGGTTTAGCCTCAGCAGCGCTACGGGGAGGAAGAGCAGGTTGCCTATCATACACAGCGCGCCGAAGCTTGCGAAGGATAACGCGATGCCGATCTGTTTAAGCTTGCGCCTTAGCGGATTTGCCTGCTTCATTACGCGGCGCCTCTTTCGGTGGGGATTTTATGCCTCTCGATGAGGATTTTACAGTTTTCGGCGATGATTTTGTGGTTCTCGGCGAGGATTTGATGGCTCGTCATGCGGGCAGCCTCGATAAAATTTCTACGGCTTGCCGCTCGCCGCATCGCAGCGGAGTTTTCGCAGTTTTCTGCGCGCGATATTTCGGCTTGCGGCACGTGCCGAAATAATAGAGCTTTCATGATCTGAGCGGAAGCTTTGGCGATCTCGGCGCCGTGCATGTGTCGAAGCAATAGAATTTTTGCGGCGCGCGGTAAACTGCGATTTTGTAAAATTCTTGCCGCTTGCCGTATGTATTGCTCCGGTGAAATTTCCGTAGCTTGCCGCATGCTTCGTCGTGCGTGCCATTGCGATGGAATTTTTATCTTTTGCTGCACATATAATCGCGACGGAATTTCCGAGATTTGTTGCGTGCGCCGTTGCGACGGAATTTCTGCAAAGCACCGTATACGCTGCTTTGACGCCGCCGTATGGCGCGCCGTCTGATTAAATTTGTAACTCGCGGCGTCGTTAAATTTAAAATTTATCGCAACGCCTTGCCGTGTGCATCTTGCCCGAGCGACCACTCTATTCATCGCGCGGCTAAATTTAAACTCGTAGCCCAAGCCTTGATCTGCTAAATTTATGAAATTTACAGCCTGCTTCGCGTATCGTTTTAGCTCGCCGCATCTGTCTTTATAGCGGAATTTTACGGCGTCTTTCATGCGCCGCTGCGGTAAAATTTTTATAGCTCGCAGCTCGCAGCGTTTAGGCGGATTTTTTTGGGTTCGTTGTGTATGTCTAGGCGGCGTATTTTCACAGCGCGCCTCATTGCAACGCGATTTGGGGGCGCACGGCGCGCGCCCTTTCGGCGTGCTTTTAAGATGCGCCGTTTGGGCGAGCTCATGTTTGGTAGCGCGGCTAAATTTAAAACCTTCATT
>CAUUKU010000066.1:0-11728 GCA_963545665.1 uncultured Campylobacter sp.
CTACACTCGACTAGTCGTCGGCAGCGTCAGATGTGTATAAGAGACAGGCTTCGCAAAGATAAAATTACAAAATTTTTAAAAGGATTTAGAATGGAAAATACCCTCTTGTTTGCCTGTGCGGCGCTGTTTGTATGCGGCTGCTCTAACCCGGAGCCCGGCGTTTCGTATTGCAGCGAGCCTAAGATGGACGAGGCGTCGCATCAAATGATCCAAATTTGCGGCGAAAGCGAGGATCCGCAAATCGAAAATATGCAGTGCGACGAAAACGGGCTTTGTTTTGGTAGCATAAAAGCCGAATGATCGGCGCGCCCCACGAACGCTAGCGCTAAACTAAGCTATTTTTAGAGCCGAACGTCTGCGCCGCAGATACTAAGCGGTCGCAGGCGGACGGGCAATCGGCCGCGAGGATTTTGCGTTAAGCGCGCGTCCAATGCGTTTCGCGTCTAATATGTCTTGCGATACGCTCGCGCCTACCTGCCGATATCACTCCGATATATACCACAGAATGCACATTTACACGGGCGACATCTCGGCGGCATCGGGTATTGGCGTTCGGTCGATGCGTCTGGGGTCGCACGCGATTAGATCTAGCCCGACGTATCTATGCCGCACATTTGCTCTAAAAGCCAAACGGCCGCCACGCCAAAGAGCGGCGAGGAAGCGTCGCAAAGATAAAATTTTGCGCCGCTGTGCCGATCTCGCCCCGTACCTATTAAGCGCGCCGCCGCACGCTCTATCCATCCGTCGCGCCGCTGAACTGATATTTGCCGTCTAAATTTAATCAAAATTTACGGCAAAAATTAAGACTACACGGTCCGAGTATGTATGCGACTGCGCGCCGCCTCCGTATCGATTGCTGCGCCGCATACCTCCGCCGATGAGCGCGCCGTACTACCGCGCTACGCTCGCAAGATAGCGTGCAAGACTAGCCGTAGCTCTCGCCGCCGCCAGCGCTATCATCGCCGCCGCACGAAATTTTAAACGAGTGCGGTATTTAATTTATAAATTTCATCTACGCAATGACGATTAAATCTAATTTTTATGAATTTTAGGCTATGATTGAGCTTTGATTTTAAAAGGTTGATAAATGATTTTGATTGACGGAAAGAAGGCAAGCGCAAGGCTCAAAGAGGAGATTGCGCGCGAGGCGTTAAATTTAACAGATCGCGGCATAAAGCCTGCGCTGGCGGTGATTTTGGTAGGAGAAGACGCGGCGAGCAAGACTTATGTCGCGAGCAAAGAAAGAGCCTGTGCCGCTTGCGGCATCCGCTCCGTGATGCACCGCTTGGGCGCCGATACGAGCGAGATCGCGCTTTTGGAGCTGATCCAGGGCCTAAACGAAGACGAGAGCATCGACGGTATCTTGGTACAGCTGCCGCTCCCGGCTCACATCGATACAGATAAAATTTTAGAAAAAATAAGCCCCGAAAAAGACGTGGACGGATTTAGCGCGATAAACGTAGGCAGGCTTACTAGCGGGCTGATTAGCGAGAGCAAAGGCTTCGTGCCGTGCACTCCGCTTGGCGTGATGCGCCTGCTTGAGGAATACGGCGTGCAGCTCGCGGGCAAAAACGCGGTCGTGCTGGGGCGCAGCAACATCGTCGGAAAGCCGATGGCGAGCCTGCTTCTGAATGCCGACGCTACCGTCACGATCGCTCATAGCAAGACGAAAGGCTTAGAGCAGCTTTGCGCAGACGCCGATATTTTGGTCGCAGCGGTCGGCAGAGCGCATTTTGTGGACGCCGATATGGTAAAACAAGGCGCGGTGGTGATCGACGTGGGCATCAACCGCACCGAGGAGGGCAGGCTCGTGGGCGACGTCGATTTTGACGCCGTCGCACCGAAATGCTCGCTCATCACGCCCGTACCGGGGGGCGTGGGGCCGATGACGATCGCGATGCTTTTGAGCAACACTATAAAATCGGCGAAAAATCGCCTAGCGCAGAGAGCTTAAATGAAAATTCTAAATAAAATTTATCAATTTTTATCGAGCTGGACCGGGACGGTCGTCGTCGTTTTATTTATCGTTCTTTTCGTGGCGCAAGCCTTCGTGATCCCCAGCGGATCGATGCGCTATACACTTTTGGAAGGCGATTTTTTATTCGTGAAAAAATTTAGCTACGGCATCCCCACCCCGCACATTCCCTTTATCGAGCTGCAGGTCGCTCCGGATAGCGACGGCGACGGACACATCGTCCGAGGCGATACTCCTAAGCGCGGCGACATCGTGGTTTTCCGCTATCCTCTAAACGTAAAAACCCACTTCGTTAAGCGAAATTTTGCCGTCGGCGGCGATGAAGTGATTTTCGATCTGAATAATTTCTACCTTCGCCCGCACGAAGGCGACGAGTTTATCGATGCAAACTACGATGCGAGCGATATCGTGATCTTAGGCGGCGAAAAATACGTCAAGGAGCCGTACAAGCTCAATGGCATCCACTACGATCCCGATAATCGAAGCTCGATGCTCGCAAACGTCAAAGCCGCGCTTGAAGCGGGCAAATTTGCTATGAAGCCCGTCAGTCTAAGCGAGATCGGGCAAAATTTCGAAAGCATGGGGCAGAGCTTCAATGCATTTTATCTCAAAGTGCCGCAGGATGAGTATTTTATGATAGGCGACAACCGTAACAATTCCGCTGATAGCCGCTTTTGGGGCACAGTGCCGTATCGCCTGATCGTCGGAAAGCCGTGGTTTACCTATTTTAGCATCGATTCGGATCGCAAGATCCGCTGGGAACGCATTGGACGCTTCGTCGACACCTTGCAAAACGACGAGAGCTTGATCTACGAGCAAAAATAAAGGGGTAAAGATGCGGGTGGATAAAATTTTCATAGCGAGCGATCATGCGGGCTTTGAGGCCAAAGAGCAAGCCAAAAAAGCTCTCGCCGCTTTAGGTTACGAAGCGGTCGATCTCGGCACGCACAGCGCCGAAGCGAGCGTGGATTACCCCGATTTTGCGGGCGCGCTGGCGGATAAAATTTTAACCGAGTGCGAAGCTCGTGCACGGAGCGAAAATTTCAAAGAAAACGGCGGCATAAATTCCGCTGCGGCCGCGGAAAATTCCAGTGCGCGAAGTAGCAGCGGCGGCGAAAATTTCGGCACGAGTATAGGCGGTAGCAGGAATTTCAACGGTACCGCGCAGCACGACGAAAAAGATAAAAATTTTAACGCCAGCAATAACGGCGGCGGCAAGAATTTTGATGCGGACGCAAATACGGTCGCCTGCACAAGCGTAGCCGACGACGCGAACGCGAGCAGAGATAAAATTTTAAATTCCACCGACTACGGCGTTTACGGCGTTTTGATCTGCGGTACGGGGATCGGCATCAGCATTGCCGCAAACCGCCGCGCTCACGTGCGTTGCGCGCTGTGCCACGACGTGACGAGCGCACGGCTGGCTAGAGAGCACAACGACGCCAACGTCCTAGCCTTCGGCGCGCGGCTTATGGGTGCGCTAGAGATCGAGGATATGATCAGGGTGTTTTTCGGTACCGATTTTGTGGGCGGACGCCACAAAAAGCGAGTGGATAAACTGGCTTTAAATTGCGGAGCGAGCAGCACGGCGAGCGTTGCGACGGGCATCTACGACGCCGCAAGCGATAAAACAAGCTCTTGCGACAATGATTTAGCGCGCAATTGTTGCGAGCAAAATTCTGCGCAGGGCGTGCAGGATAGTGGTTGCGCGAGTAAAATTTCACCGAATGAGAGCGGAGGTTTGGGATCAAATTTTAAAACGGGAGGCGGGCGATGAACGTGATGTTTGGAATTTTAGCGGCTATTTTTGCCGTGCTTTTGGTGCTTTCGATTAGAAAAAATTTTAAAATTTACGCCCTTCTTCGCAAAAGCGAGCAGAAAATTTCAAGGCTCCAAAGCGACAACGAAAAGCTAAAAACCGCCCTAAAATTCGGCATCGAAGCGCTTCAAAGCGACAAGCAGGAAAAACTAAATTTAAAAATCCAAAACGCAAGATTGAAAAGAGGAAAATTATGAAAAATCTAAGCGCCGAGCAGAAAGACTATCTGTTTAGATCCATCCGCACCGTTAGGGACTTTCCGAAGCCCGGTATTTTGTTTTACGACGTCACGACGCTTATGGGCGATAAAAAGGCGTTTAACTTCCTACTCGATCACCTTACCTCGCGTTATGCGAACTACGAGCTTGATTACATCGTGGGTATCGAAAGTCGCGGCTTTATCTTCGGCGCGGCGCTTGCGGCACGGTTAGGCTTAGCCTTCGTGCCGATTAGAAAGCCGAAAAAGCTTCCCTATATCACGATCTCGCAGAAATACAGCCTCGAATACGGCTTCGATCAGGTCGAGATGCACGTGGACGCCTTCGCCGCGGTACAAAATGCCAAGGTGCTTCTAATTGATGATCTCATCGCCACCGGAGGTACGGCGCGCGCGGCTTTAGATCTCATCGCACAGACGCAGGCTAAGTGCGTCGAGGCCTGCTTTTTGCTAAATTTACGCGAGCTGAACGACCTTAGCGAGTTTACGCGGCGCACGAGCGTTTATTGCATTTTAGAGGCCTGATTTGGAAGAGCTACTTAAAAATTTACTGCAAGAATATCACCAATACGCCTATGTCGTGCTCTTTATCTGGTGCGCGCTCGAAGGAGAGATCGCGCTGATTTTAGGCGGCATTATGGCGCACGAGGGGCATATAAATTTGCCGCTAGGCATCTTCGTTGCGGGGCTTGGGGCATTTTGCGGCGATCAGTTTTATTTCTTTATCGGGCGTTACAACAAAAAATATATTAGCGAAAAGCTAAGCAAACAGCGCCGTAAATTTGCGATCGCGCACCTGCTTTTGCAGCGTTACGGCTGGCCGATAATCTTCCTGCAGCGCTATATGTACGGCTTTAGGATGATCATCCCGATGAGTATCGGCATCACGCGCTATAGCTCGAAAAAATTTGCGATCATCAATCTTGTTAGCGCCTGGTGTTGGGCTGCGGCGACGATGGTTTTGGCGTGGTATTTCGGCGAGGAGATCTGGCAGGGCATCAGGCTTGCGGAGAAGCATTGGTATTTCGCTATCCCGCTGATCGCAGGGTTTTTGTATCTGCTGTATTTTGCGTTTAAAAAGATGGAAGCTCATTTTATGAATTTACGAAAGGAAAGAGATGAAAGTAGAAATAGTTGATAAAAAGATAGATGAAATTTCAGCCGATTTTGAGGTGATTTTGGTCGTGGATAAAAATTTAAACCACGAATTTATCAAAGACGCGGATATGTTTGCGCTTTTTAACTACAAAGGCGAGGGCAATCTGCTGCTAGCCGAGAGCGGGCGGCTGTACGTGGGCGTTAAGGAGCTTAGCTTCGATAGGCTGCGAGCGGCGCTTGCGAGCGCATACAACGCGCTTAAGGGCTACGCGATCAAAAATTTCAAAATCGCCTTTTATAAATGCGGCTGCGACCGCAGAAGCACGATGGCGATGGTCGAGGGCGTGCTTTTAGGCGGCTATGAGTTTAACAAATACAAAAGCGACAAGAAAAGCTCCAGCTTGAACGAAATTTTAATCTCGACGCAGGAGTACGGCGGCGGTAGCCCCGATGTGCAAAAGATGAACTACGGCGTGCAGCAGGGCGCCGTGATGGCAAACGCCGCAAATTTCGCGCGCGACGGCGTCAATGAGATCCCCGAAATTTACACGCCCGAAAAGATGGCGAGCGAGGCTGAAATTCTAGCCTCGAACTACGACGACGTGAGCGTTAAAATTTACGACGAAGACTTTTTGCGCGAGCAGAATATGAATGCGTTTTTGGCGGTCAATCGCTCCAGCGCTCATCCGCCGCGCCTAATTCATCTGATCTATAAGCCGCAGCGCTGCCTAAAGCGCGTCGTTTTCGTGGGCAAAGGGCTTACTTACGACAGCGGCGGGCTAAGTTTGAAGCCGAGCGATTATATGCTTACGATGAAAAGCGACAAAAGCGGCGCGCTTGCCGCGATGGGCATCATCAAGGGCGCTGCCGAGCTTGAGCTGCCGTTTGAGATACACGCGGTCATCGGCGCTACCGAAAATATGATCGGCGGCGATTCGTATAAGCCCGACGACGTGCTGCTTAGCCGCAGCGGCGTAAGCATCGAGGTGCGAAACACCGACGCGGAAGGGCGGCTCGTGCTGGCAGACTGCTTAAGCTACGCGCAGGATCTCGAGCCAGGTCTGCTAATCGATATGGCTACGCTTACCGGCGCTTGCGTCGTGGGGCTCGGCGAATACACGAGCGGTATAATGGGAAACAGCGAGGAGCTAAAGCGTAAATTTAAAGATCTTAGCGGCTGCAGCGGCGAGCTATTTAGCATTTTGGAATTTAACGATTATCTGCGTGAGCTAATCAAAAGCAGTATCGCAGACGTCTCCAACTGCGCTTCCAGCAGGTACGGCGGCGCGATAACCGCGGGGCTGTTTTTGGATAAATTTATAAAAGAGGAGTATAAAGACAGGTGGCTACACCTCGACATCGCGGGGCCCGCGTATCTGGAAAAGGCGTGGGGCTATTACGCAGCGGGCGCGACTGGCGCGGGCGTGAGAGCGAGCCTATACTTCTTGCAGGCTCTAGCTAAAGAGCTAAAGGACGCGTAGATGGGGCTTTCAGTAGGAATCGTAGGGCTTCCGAACGTCGGTAAATCCACCACCTTTAACGCACTTAGCGGCGCGCAAAACGCACAGGCGCAGAACTATCCATTTTGCACGATCGAGCCTAATAAAGCGGTCGTGCCTGTGCCCGATGCCAGGCTCGGCAAGCTTGCACAGATCGTTAAGCCCGGTCGCATCGTGCATTCGACCATCGAATTCGTCGATATCGCGGGCCTCGTGCGCGGCGCAAGTAAAGGCGAGGGACTGGGGAATAAATTTCTTTCAAATATCCGCGAGTGCGAGATCATCCTTCATATCGTGCGCTGCTTCGAAAGCGGCGACATAACCCACGTCGAAGGCTGCGTCGATCCCATCCGCGACATCGAGATCATCGAAACTGAGCTGATTTTAGCGGACATCGAGCAGCTTGGCCGCAAGATCGAGCGCCTCGGCAAGGAAGCCAAAGCAAACCAAAAGGGCGCTAAAGAGGCGCTAGCCGTAGCAAACGAGCTTTTGGCGCATCTAAACGACGGCAAGCCCGCTTCAAATTTTGTGCTCAAAGAGGACGAAAGCTACGTCGCTTTAAATCGCGAGCTGCGCCTGCTTAGCGCCAAAGATGTAATCTACGGCGCCAATGTGGACGAAGACGGCATCGCGCAAGATAACGAATATGTCGCGCGCGTAAGAGAATACGCAAACGCCCGCGGCGCGGAGGTGATTAAGCTCTGCGCCAAGATCGAAGAGGAGCTCATAGGGCTAAGCGACGAGGAGACGCACGAGATCCTGCAGAGCCTGGGCGCGCAGCAAAGCGGGCTGGAGCTAATCATCAAGCGCTCCTTCGCAAAGCTCAGCCTCATCAGCTACTTTACCGCGGGCGAGATGGAGGTGCGCGCGTGGACGATCACGAAGGACTGGAAGGCTCCAAAGGCCGCGAGCGTTATCCACAACGACTTTGAGCGCGGATTTATCAGAGCCGAGGTGATCGGATTTGATGATTTTATCGCGTGCGGCGGCGAGAGCAGGGCGAAAGAGGCGGGCAAAATGCGCCTTGAGGGCAAGGACTACGTCGTGCAAGACGGCGACGTGATGCATTTTAGATTTAACGTTTAAAATTTGATTTTAGGCGCATTGAAATTTGGTCTGCGCTAGCTTTAAAATTTTGTAAATTTTAGCTCAAACGCGAATTTGATAAATTCTGATTTTGCGCGTAGCGGCTTTTGGCTAAAATTTGTATCGCTAGAGCTACAATGGGACTTGAGCACTAAAGTCTCGTTAAAATTTCGAGGTCAAATTTAATCGGCTTTGCTTGCGTTAAAATTTTACGCAAGCAAAAAGTTGCACTGCGCAGGATTTGCGCTTAAATTCGCCTAGCAAATACGTCTAAGAAATACTTCCGAAATCATGCGCCAAAATTTATACGCGGCAAAAACTGCGCGTAAATTTAAGAGGCGAAATTTTACTAAGATCTCAAAGCTCGTATCTGCGCGCGATAGTATTTGAGCTATATATTTAAATTTGCGACTTATAAATCAGCGTCTAGCAAATTTTAAATTTCATGACTTCAAATTTAGTGCGTGTTTTAGCGCGCGGCGCGGATATTGCGCGCGTAAAATTTATCAAAGCACGCGTTGCGGCGTAAACTTTTCATAAAAGTAAGAAAGTAGCGCTACTTTGTTGCACAAAATATATCGCGCGGAATTTTTGTCATTCTACCGCCTCAAATTTTACATAGCAAAATTCCGCACCGTGCTATAAATTTTATGCGCCGCTAAATCGTAAAATTCTGTCTCATGGAAAAATACGGCGATCGATAAAATTCCATCGCGTCAAGAAATCATGCCGCTGTAAATTTTATGTTTTTCAAAATCCGCATCCCAGGTTTTCTGATCGTTTTCCGTTTATTTTAAAGCCGGCGGAAGCTCAAACAAACTAAAGCTCGTTTGAGCCGGAATTTCGGATAAATTTAAATTTAAATCGCGCTTAGCGCTAGCGTCTAAACGGCCGATTTAATAGCGGTCGATTTAAAACGTTACCTCCCAGTTAAATCTAAAATTTCTACGCGGCGCGTAGAACCTGCCGATGCCCGCGCCCGTCGCTTGATTTATCATATTGACCGTTCCGAAAGCCCTGATCGAGCGCGCGCTATCCCAAGTGATATATTTGGCGTTGGTTAGGTTGTAAACGCCTAGGCCGAAATTGAAATTTTTATGCGGCTTTGCGTAAGCGATGACGTCCACGACGGTGTAGTCCCCGCTTCGCCAGCCCCTAGTATTATCGGTCACGGGCTTACCGTTTACGATATCGGCCGGCCTGTGACCGCCCGTTTTAGGATCGATCCTATCGATCTGGCTCTTCCAATACATATTGTAGGTGTCTTCGCGCTTTTTAGCCGCTACGTCGGTGATAAAAAGATCAATGCCGTATTTATCGCCCGGCGTAGAGTAGCCGATATTATAGACCGAAGTAGGCGGCTGGATGGCGTTCATCGGCACTTCTTCTCCCTTGCCGCAGCCTGCGGACGGGTCGTTTGATTTCGAGCCGTTGTTGGCGCAGGACATTTTGCCCTTTTGCCTGCTGTATTTGTAACCGAGCCTAAATCCATCCAGATACTCCGCCACGTCGCCCAGCTCTAGATGCGCATTTATCTCAAATCCATGCACCTTTGCATTGTCCCTATTTACGTTTTGATAAAACGGATAGGGCACTTGCTGATCGACGACTTGTAAATTTCCCAAAAAGTCTAGATCGATAAATTTTTTATAATTCGTCTTAAAAACATTAAACGTTATGCGACTTTTTTCTTGATACAGCGTAAATGCTATCTCTTTCGTCCTTGCGATCTCGGCTTCTAGATCGATATTTGGGCGGATGGAAAAATCGGGATGCTTAAAGGTCATATACGCCTCATCCGACGTAGGAGCGCGAAAGCCCCTAGAAGCCTTTAGCTGGATCCTCGTCCATTCCGACGGGTCTAAATTTAACCCCAGCGCGTAGGAGCCGCTTTGGTACTCCTTCTGTCGCAGTAGGAATTTTAAATTTTGTTGATAATTCTCCTCGCCGTAAGGGGTGTAGTATCCGTGGATACCGTCGTAAGGGTTGTAAGGATACGGTACCCAAAGACCGGTGATTATGCCTCTAGGCACCTCGGGATAGCCGCTATATCTAGGCTTGTGCTTTACCTTATCATAGCGGTAGCCTAGATCAAAGCCCACATACCTACCCAGCTTAATATCGTCTCCGATATAAACGGCCTTCGTCTTCGTCTCTACCGGGATCAGATAGGTGCTAACGGCGGTCGTGTTGCTTCTTAACTGGCCGTTCATATGGTAATCCGGATTCGGCACGCCTCCGGGGGTTCTGCCGAAAAACATCTTGTCCCACCATTGCGAGTCGCCTGCGTAAAAACCGTCTCTGTTCGTCATCGACTTTTTCGTCTTATCCAAAAGTCCGCCGTATCTTAGCGCGTGATCGATGACGTTAAATAGATTAAATTCTTTCTCGAAGTCTAAATTTAGCTGCTGTGTATCGGTATCTAGCGTCCTATCGGTGTATTGGACGGAGTTGTAACCGTCCGTGCCGGGAGTTAGAAAAGACAGCTTATGCTCCTTTACGGTCTCCCACCAACCAAGCGGGTTCCATCTTTTTTCATCTGCATCGCTAGGATCTTTTTTTATCGTTCCGTAAACCCTGCCGTCGGGAAGGGTGTGTTTTTCTATCTCTCTTTCGACGAATTCGTAGCGGTACTGCCAAGTATCCGCATCGTAGGTTTCTTTTAAAACTTTAAATTTCTTATTGCAATCCACTTTGGAGCAGTCTAAAAAGTATCCGTTTCTAGTTTTATAGTCTTTATTAAGCGTGAGTGTTTTGCCCGAGCCGTCTTTGATAGTGCCTGAAGAGGGATCGACGCTAAGAGGCTTATTGTCTTTATCTACGATGTTATAGCCGTTTGAGTTTTCTTGTAGATGCATGCCTGAGGGATTTTGTATGTTTTGACACTTGTCGCCTTGGCAGCCCTCTTTATTTATCGCGCGATTTTTGATCATCTGCTTCGAGTAAGAAATTTTAACGTTGTCCCAAAGCGGAGTTTGGGTAAAATTTTCATATCCAAACTGCACGTTTCTTCTGCTTGAGGTGTCTTCCGTCGTTCTGTCTCCGTATTTTTCGGCGTTGCTTAGGCTGCTATATCTTAGCGTATATGACAGATCCTGCCCTTTTGTTTTGAGCTTCGAATCATCTAGCGCTACGGAAAATCTATGATCGTCTCCAGGCTCAAACCCTACCTTTACGAGCGTGCTTTTTTTGGTGATGGTGTAGGGGTCTGCTTTTTCGCGAGTTTTTCCTATGTGATTTTTATCGTCCTTACTATCGTAAATATTATAAAAGTAGTTCTTTCTTTCGTGTCCGCGCCTATCGGTGTTTATGATCAAAAAATCAAACCAGCCGTATCTGGCCGCACCGGTAAAGGAGTGAAATTTTTGATTATCTGCGCTTTGATAGCCCTGCCTAAAGCCTAAATGATAGTTTTTCTCGCTCAAGTAGTCTCTGGCGTCTTTAGTCTCAAACATCACCGATCCGCCCAGCGCGCCGCTTCCTGCTTTGATAGAGTCGGCTCCTTTGGTGATATTGGCGGTTTTTACGTTTTCCATTTCGACGCCGTTTCGGATATTATTAAAATTTCCGTACCCCTCAAAGAGGTCCTTAAAGCCCTGCGAGCTTAGCGTTTCTGATTGACGAAGCCCGTCTATCGTGATCGCGACGCGATTTTCGTCCACGCCGCGCACGGCATATCCGCTGGCGCCGAACCTGCCTGTTTCGACTACGGTAATACCCGTCTGGTACCGCACCAAATCTCTGCTATCGGTGATTTGTTGCTTTTTGATCGTCTGCGCGGTAGTCTTCGTTTCGCCGACCTTTTGCTCGGCGACGCTTTGTGAATCCACATTGCCGGTTACTTGGATGGTATCGAGCTCCTGCGTGTTGGCCGTATCTTGGGCATAAAGCACGCTACAAAGCAGAAAAACAGGAAAATAAAATTTTCGCGACATTTACGTTCCTTTACAATGATTATAGAATTGATTATTGGCGAAGGACGAATAACTGTCTCTTATACACATCTCCGAGCCCACGAGACCGATCAGTATCTC
>CAUUKU010000067.1:0-11722 GCA_963545665.1 uncultured Campylobacter sp.
CTACACTCGACTAGTCGTCGGCAGCGTCAGATGTGTATAAGAGACAGGGCGTTAGGTCGCAGATAAATTCTTCTTCGGACGCCAAAATGCAGACGGATTCTGCTGCAAGCGCCGAATTGCAGGCAAATTCCGATCCCAACGCCAAGGTGCCGCAAAATTTCGCTTTAGCCGCCCAGGCGCAGATAAATTCTAATCCTAAAGCCAAAACGCAGGAAAATTTCAAAAACTTTAAAGGGGGCGCGCAGTCTAAAGAGCAAACTGCGCGAGCGCAGGAGCTTGCGCGTCTAAGCGAGGGTAAAATTTATTCAAATTTGGATCTGAAAACTCAGATCGCGCTTGAAAATTTCTTAAAAGACGAAATTCTTGAGCTTCGCAGCAAGGGGGTGCGAAACGGCGCAGCCGTGCTGATCGATAACGAAAGCATGAGCGTGATCGCCTACGTCGGCAGCCACGATTTTAGCGGCAGGGAGGGGCAAAACGACGGCGTGCGCTCGCAAAAAAACGTGGGCTCGACGCTCAAACCCTTCATCTACGCCAAGGCCCTTGAGCACGGCCTCATCACTCCTTCAAAAAAGCTGATCGACGCGCCGATAATCTTTGCGGGCTACGTGCCGCGCAACTACAACCAGGGCTTCATGGGCGCGGTGAGTGCGACTGATGCGCTAAGTCTGAGCCTAAATATCCCTGCGGTGAAGCTAAATTTGATGCTTGAGGGCGACGGGCTGTATGAGATGCTTAGTGGCGTGCATCTGGCGGAGTTTAGTAAGGATTATTACGGCGCAGGTATCGCGCTGGGAAGCATTTCGATGAGCCTAATGGATCTTGCTCGCCTTTACAGCGCGTTTGCAAACGGCGGAAAGCTACGAAAGCTCGAAATAGCGGGCGCAAAGACGGGCGATGAGATGCAAATTTTAACCCCGCAAAGCGTCTACATCGTAACGCAGATGCTAAGAAACGCCCCGCGCTCCTACCTCGGCTCGGTGTGGCAAAACACTCTAAATGCGCCGCCGCTGATGTTTAAAACGGGTACGACCGCCGATGCGCGCGATCTCTACACCGTCGCGCTCACGCCGAAATTTACCCTCGGCGTGTGGCTCGGCAACTTCGACGGATCCAAGACGAGGGACATCAGCGGCGGCGTCAGCGCGGCGAAGGTGGCGTTTAATATGTTCTCCTTACTCGATAAATCCGCCATGCTGGGCGAGACGGAGTTTGCGCGCCCCCACGGAGTGAGCCTGCAAAGCGTCTGCGCGGATGCGTATCGCGAGGAGAGCTGCGCACAGAGCGCAAACGACCTAACGATCGAAGGCGTGGAGCTAAACGAGGAGTGCGAGATCTACGGCACGAACGAGCTTTTTTACCTGCTAAAACACGGTCTGATCGATCCGCAAAAGGCGCGCACGGGACGGTGTGCGACTAAATTTGCCGCCGTAAAGCCCACCCTAAACGACATCAACGCCAAAACATACGAGACCGGCTCAGGCGGCACGCTACGGCTGAAGGTGCAGTGTACGGCGGTTTTCGGGCGCAACGTCTATCTAAAGATCAGCGGCGGCAATGAGGAGTTTATCGCTCTAAGCCCGCTTACTTCGAAAAGCGCAAGCCCCGGCAGAGCGGCGGAGCGTGGCTTTAAAATTTCAAATCTCGCCGCTTTGAACTCCTTCGTTTTGAATTTCGTGCCGCAAAATTTTGATGCGGGCATTGGGCGCGACGGAACGAGCGCGCGGCGCCTTGCCTTGCAAAATTTCAATCCAAGCGGCGAGCAGATCGGCGCGAGCAAAACGAACATCGCCCGCTTTTACTTTCAAAATTTTAGCGCGGGCGGCGGGCGGTTTGCGGCGGATAAAACGGGCGCTCTTGATTTAATAAATTTTGGCGCTTGCGGCATGCGGATCGAAGCGAGCAAAACGGATGCTTTGGGATCCTGCTTTCAAAATTTTGATGCGGCAGGCGGTTTGCGAATGCAGGCAAGCGGTGCGCAGATCGGCAAGGGTAGCGCGGGCCCGCTTCGCTACGCTATGCAAATTTTAAATCCGAGCGGCAGTCGTATGAGGAGCTACGGCATGGGCGCCGCCCGCTTCTGCTTTCAAAATTTTAACGGCCGAGGCGTTGCTGCGGACGCCGCAAATTTCACTTTAGGCGCGGCAAATCATATCTTAGATGCCAAGAATTTCGCCCCGTGCGGCGCAAATTTTACTCCGCCGCCAAGCGGTGTCGTACGAACAAAAAACGGCGCGGCGCAGATCAACACGAACGATACGGCGAGCGCGGCAGCGGCTCTAACGCAGATCAAAGGCGACGTAGCGCAGATAGGGCAGATCGAAAACACATCGCGGATCATGGATGATGCGGCGCAGACGAAGATGGACGCAGTACGGGCAGAGAGTGACGCGACGCCGATCAAAGCGGGCGCGCTGCAAACCGAAAGCACTGCCGCGCAGATACAAATCGATACCTCTAAAAGCGAGGGCGGCACGGTGCAGGTTAGGACGGGCGAGTATTTCGTGCGAGCGAACGACGAGCCTTTTGCGCTAAGCTTGGGCGCGGGCGAATACGAAATAGGCTGCTTAGACGAAAATGCAAATTTTATTAAAGCTAATTTTGTCGTAAATCAGAGAAAATAAAAGAATTTTTTCGTATAATCTCAAAATAAAAATTTTTCAAAGGAATTTTTTATGAAAAAGAAATTGCTAAGCGGCGTATTACTTTGCGCGCTGGGTGTCGGCTTCGCCTCAGGCGTCGAAATAGACGTAAAAAACGGCTTTTACGAGCTTAACGGCATAGATGCGAGCGGTTTTAGCATCACGCAAAAGCCCGTGTTAAAATGCTCGCCGAAAATTTCAGGTACCTACGAGAGAGTGAACGACGGCGTGGCGCGATTTTACCCGCGTCCACGCCTAAGCGCAGGGGTCACTTATTCGTGCGAGATCGGCAAGCAGAGCTTTAGCTTCGAGACCGAGCCCTTTGCGAGCAGCGATCTGCGAGTGCTGCGCCCCGGGCTGATTTTAGCAAGCTTTAACGACGCAGTTTCGAAAGAGAGCCTACAAAAAGCGAGCAGGCTGTTTCGCGTCATAAATTTATCCAAAAACGACATTACCTACGAGATCAGCTCGCACGACGATAGGAATTTTTTGTTCAGCTTCGATCCAAAGGCGCAAAACGTAACTTTGCAAATTTCAAATTTAACCTCCAAAGCGGGTGCGAAGCTGGATGAGGAGATCAGCATAAACACCGACGAGGAGCCGTTTAACGACAGTATCAACGCTTCAAATTTAGAAAGCGTGCAAATTCGTCCGGCAGCCCTAAAAGACGGCACGCTCGCGGCTAGGATATGCTTTGCTAGCTACATGGATGGCCTCTCGGCAAAATACGTCAGGATCGCAGGCATCGATAAATTTAACCTTACTCAGCCGCGCTACTATTACTACGAGGACGATGAGGAATACGAAAGAGACGATCAGTGCTACTACCACGCAGATATCGTAAGCAGCGAATTTTTACCCAATCAAACCTATGAGATCCGCCTGCTAAAGGGCTTCGGAGACAGCTCATACATCTTGCGCGACGAGCTTAAAAAAAGCGTAAAAATGGGCGACAGGCTGCCTTTTATAACCTTTAGCGATCAGAAAAATTTCATCCCCAAATCTGCTTCGCTCGCAATCAAAAGCGCCAATGTAAATGAGGTTAAAATCTCTATTTCGAAGGTGGGCGAGCAAAATTTCAGATATTTTTTAAATTTCGCCGGCATACCCGATGGGGTGGAGAGCCTAGCTAGCGAGGTCGCAGTAAAAAGCTTCGATATAGGTGGGCAGAAAAACGAGATCTTAGAGCGCAGGATCGCGATGGATTTTAAGGGTTATGAGGATGGCATCTATAGGATCACGGCGTTTTACAAAGTGGGAGAAAAGATGCGCGAAGTCTCGCGCGTAGCGTATCTTAGCGATATCACCGCGCAGGTGGTTTTGAGCGAAAAGGGTGCGCTCGTTTATACGTCGCGCTTAAGCGACGGAAGTGAGCTTGGCAGGGCGAAGGTTAAAATTTACAACAACAAAAACGAGCTGATCGTGGACGATAAGACCGACGGAGACGGAATTTTACGCATCGACGGCACCGAAATTTTATCCAAAAACCCAAGCTCTATCGAGATCAGCAAGGGCGACGAGAAGGGCTTTGTGGTCTTTAACGACGCAGTTGCTAGCATAGAAAAAACGATCTCGAATAAGCGCTCGTTTATATACTTCGCAAGCGAAATGGTAAGCCCTAACGAGCGGCTCTTAGGCACGATAGTGATAAAAAATCACGACTTTACTTCGCTTAAAGACACGCCGATAAAATTTAAAATTTACGATCCTAGCAGCACCGCGATACTAACTCGCGCAGTCAAAACGGACGAGTTCGGCAGCGTCAAAATAGACGAACTGATGGGCGAAAAGAGCGGCAGATACCGCCTGGATCTCATTTATGAGGACAAGATCATCGCTTCTAAGAGCTTCAACGTCGAAAATTTCATCCCAAACCGCGTTAAAAATGAAATTTTAACCGCCAAAGAGGAATTCGGCGCCGATGAGCTAATAATAGCCAAGCTTAGCTCAAACTACCTAGCCGGCGCTCCCGCTAGCGGACTAAAGGGCTCGCTAGAGGCGACGCTTTACGATAAAAAGCTAAGCTTAAAAGGCTATGAGGGGTATTCATTCACGAACGACCGCTTAAAAAAGATCGGCGCCGTGCAGCTTCAAAGATCGGAGTTCGAGCTTGATAACTCGGGCAAAAAAGAGCTCGTGATAGATCCCGCAAGCGTCGATCAAAACGTCTCAAACGCGGCGGATATTTTGATAAATTTTAGCGTCGTCGAGGAGGGCAAGACGGTAAGCGCATACCACAACCTAAGCTACTTCCCGCACGATCGCGTCATCGGTATCAAAGCCGCAAACGATTTCGTCTCCACGGGCGATAAAGTAAAGCTCTATCTAGCGCTACTCGATGCCAAGGCAAAGACGCCGGCTGCAGGCAAGATCGACGTCGAAATTTACCGCGAAGACTTCAACTACGTATATGACGGTAGCAGATATGTCGAGCAGGAGGAATTTAGCCTCGTGACGGCGCTTAGCACCGACGCACGCGAGCTGGATTATAAATTTGAAAACGGCGGCAACTACGTCATCATCGCAAACGACTACTCAAGCGGCGCAAGCGCTAGCGTGCGCGTGGACGTAAGCGGTTGGGGGTATTACGGACGGATAAATGCCAAGGATATCCAAAGCGCAAAGATCAAACTCGCAAGCGACAAGATAAAGCCGGGCCAGAGCGTCAAGGGCGTCATCACCTCGCCTATCGAAAACGGCGTACTTAACGTCTCGCTCGTCGGCGAAGGAATTTATGATTATAAAATTTTACGCATTAAAGGAAACAGCGCGGAATTCGAGCTGCAAACGCCGAAAAATTTCATCGGCGGGCATATCAACGCCGTAGTCACTCGCGCCGCTACGCCTGCTGCGATGCCGCTTCGCGCCTATGCTAACGTGCCCGTAGCGCTAAATGCGGACGATCACAAAGCAAGCGTGCAGATCGCAGCGGATAAAATTTATAAAAACGGCCAAAACGCGCAAATCAGCGTAAAAAGCGAGCCGAATTCCAAGATCGTGCTGTATGCGGTCGATCTGGGCATCCTAGACATCGTCTCGCAAAGCGAGCTCGATGCGTTTGGAGCCTTCGACGTTAGCGCGTATTTTGCGGTGCGATACTTCGACATTTACGACGATCTTAGCGTGTATCAAACTACCGCGAAGGAGCTAAGCTTCGGCGGCGACGGCGTGATGGCGAAGGCTAAGCGAAATTTAAGCCCGGTCGAAAACAAAAAGCAGAAAAAATTTATTAAAATGCTGATCGCAAAAGCTGACGCAAACGGCGAGGCGAAATTTGAGCTTGCGATGCCGAAAAATTTTAACTCCACGATCCGTCTAAGCGCCATGGCTATCGGAGAGGCAGCTACGATCGGCTCGGCAAACGTCGAAGCCAAGGTCCGAGACGACGTGATCATAAAGCCGGCAGATCTAACCTACATGGTACGCGGCGATGAAATTTCCGTGCCGCTGACGCTCATCAACACCACCGATAAGGAGCAAAAGACGGTCTTGAAGATCAGCTCGTCCCCTTCGATCGCCATAAGCGGCGGCGAGGCAAATTTCACGCTCAAACCGCTTGAGGTCAAGCACACGAACTTCACCGCAAGCGCGCTTGATATTGCGGATGCAAACATCAAATTTGACCTTGACGCAAACGGGCAAAAATTTAGCAACGACGTGGAATTTGATATCATCAGCCAGTTCCCGCGCTCGAAGATATTTCACGCAAGCTACGGCGATAAGCCGGTAACGCTCAAAATCGATCCGAGCTATAAAGAAATTTACGCTCACGTCAGCTCTACGCCTAGCGCTTTTAGCCTAGCAGAGGAGCTTTACTCCTATCCTTACGGTTGCACCGAGCAGCTTACCTCAAAGATGGTAGCGCTTGATTATATCGCGCGCAAGGATTCCAATCAGACCGTAGTAAACTACGTAAACGCTCACGCAAATCGCATTCTATCTCGCCTCAAACCTAACGGCAGTTTCGGCTACTGGAGCGCTAGCGGCGTGATCAATTATTACTCTTCGGTCTATGCAAGCGACGTTTTACTAGAGCTTGATACGCGCTATAAATTCCTTAGCAACAGGCAAAGATCGCTGATATTTAGCGCTTTAAAATCAGACTACAAAGAGCAAGAGACGCTTCGAGTATACGCGGATTTCGTACTGGATCAATACGGCAAGCTGGATGATGATGAGATAAATTTCATTTTCGACAACGGCCTTTATGATAACTCGCCGATGGCTCGCATCGCTATGGCCGCGATACTTAAAAAGCACAATATGACGACCGAGTTTAACTTCATGCGCGAAAAAATAAATCAGATGGATTACGATTATACCGATAACGGAGCAGGCTTGACGTTTGCCAGCGACATAAGAGACGCCGCCTTTAAGCTCTACGCATTCGGCAAGGCAGGCATCAAAGACGGTAGCGCAAACAAGACGGCTATCGCACTTGCGCGCAATCTAAAAAATGTAGACAACACGCAGGAGCGAGCGAGCGTCATACGCGGATTTGATGCGTATTTTAAAGATGCGAAAAAGGATATTAACTTTGCTTTGAAATACGACGGCGAGACGAAAAATTTCAATTCGCCGCTAGATACCAAGCTCGCGGTTAAAGACGGCGCGATAGAATTTTCGCCGATGAGCGGCGGAGGCGAGCTGTTTTTTACCGTGCTAGGTTTCGGATATGAAAGCGCTCCGGTCAAACACAATCCGCTTAGCATAAATAGGCCGTCTTACGACGACCGAGAGAAAAAGGTCGAAATTTATCGCGAGTTTCTCGATGCTCGCGGCAACGTCGTCGATCTAAACAAGCTTAAAGTAGGGCAGAAAATTTACTCTAAGATCAGCTGGCGAGCGAAGCATTATCTGCATAATTTCGCGATCGACGAGGCGATGCCTAGCTGCTTTGAGGCGGTCAATGAGCGCCTGGGCTCGGCCGCAAAGGCTCGCCCGGAGGGCTTTGTAGATAGCGTAGCGATCGAGCACACGGAGTATCTGTATGACCGAGTGCTTCACTTCCCGAAAAGCGGCTATTTTTACTACGATCCGCAAGACGGAGAGAATAGCAGCGGCGTCATCTACACGCCGATAAACGTGATCATGTCGGGCTCGTGCGCGCTTCCTGCGATCTCTATCGAGGATATGCAATACGAGCGAGTAAATAACTACGATCTGCAAACGCTTAAATTTAAAGTCGCTCGCTAAAGAAGCTGCATGCTAGGCGCCGATCGCGCCTAGCATCGCTTCGTAAGCGCAACCTAAAGTCGCTTCGTTGCGGCTAATTATACTCGCGCGGCTACAGATAGCGCGGGTATGCCGCAAAGATACGCCCGCCCGCGATAAAATCCGTGCACCCAAGCTAGCATTAGCGGCACGCCTCGGTAAAATTTCAAAATTTAGCGCCCCGCGCGATCTTAAAGTTCGGTCTATCTTTGCGATCTTAAAATTTTTTATCGGCTCTTTGCCTTTCAAATTTCATAAAATTTCAAAATTCCGCTCCGCGCAGTCTTAAAATTTTACAAATTTTAAAATTTGGCCGTTCGCGCTAGGGTTTTTAACTACTCGCATCCCTCAGACGCCCTCGCTCGCGCCGCAGTCCGCGCCGCATTTAATCTTTCCCTCAAACATCATTTATTCGGCTCGCCTTCAAATTTAATTTACCATTTAGCGGTACTGCGTTTCGATTAAAGTAGCCGCATTGCAAAATCTGCCGTATCAAGGCGTAGAAATCGGTGCGGCAAACGCAGAGCAGAAGGCATGCCGCGACTTGAAGGCTTAGCGCGAAGCGGCAAATTTCCGCATTGCGGCCCGGCAGCTTTCTTGTCGCGAGCCGTAGCGCTAGAAGACTTTAGGCGGCGCGCGCAGTATCGGCAAGCCGTCCACGCCGTAGCCAAACGCCGCTGCGGCAAAATTCAAAGCGTAAAATTTTGAATTTCATAATGCAGAGGTTTTAAAATTTCATAGCGTTGGAATTCTACGGCGCCGCCCGCATCTGCGCCCCTAAGCCTGCTCACGCATATGTCGTCCGCACTCGGCAGAAGCTAAATTTAGCGCCGCAGCGGCATGAGCGTGCGATCAAATTTTAAAATTTCATGCGCATTTTGCGTAAAATTTCATCTATTTAGCAATCAACGACGCTAAATTTCGCTAAAATTCGTCGCATAAAGTAAGCTTGGGAGATGGGCATGATAGCGATCTATTTTAGCGCCACGGGCAACACGAAGCATTGCGTGGGTAGGCTCATCGCTCATCTTGGCGGCGTCTGCGTCTCGATCGAGAACGAGGCTTGCAATGAGCTTTTAAAGCACCACGACGACGTTATCTTGGCATATCCCGTCTATTTTAGCGACCTGCCGCGTATCGTGCGCGACTTCCTCTACCGAAACGGCGCGAGTTTTAGCGGCAAAAACGTATTTATCCTCGCTACGATGGAGATCTTCAGCGGCGACGGGACGGGGTGCGCGGCTAGAATTTTAAAACAATTCGGCGCAAACATAACGGGCGGCGCTCATATCAAAATGCCCGCGTTCATCCTCGACGTGGCGATTTTCAGCTACTCGCAGGCGAAAAACGAGCGCATAATCAAAGAGGCGGACGCTAAAGTCAGACGCGTTGCGGAGGCGCTTAGCGCAAATCGTCCGCCGCAAGAGGGGCTGGGCGCGCTTTGTCGTATCGCAGGGTTTTTAGGACAGCGGCTTTGGATGAAAATTTGGGATAAAAGCCCCTTTGCTAAGCGCAAGCCGAGCCTCGATCCATCGCGATGCAGCGGATGCGGGGCTTGCGTCAAACCCTGCCCAATGCGAAACATAAAGCTTGCTTGCAAAAAGGCGCAATTCGGCGATGAGTGCACGCTTTGCTACAGGTGCGTAAATATATGCGAGCGCAAGGCGATTACGATCCTAGGCAGGGCGAAAAATTTAGAAAAGTCCGTCGCCGCAGACTTGCGAAAATGACGGGCATAGGATTAGTCGGGTCTAGATAAGACTGCCCTACAAACAGGCTTGCCTCGGATGGGAAGAGGGGCGTTAAATTTAAATATGAGATCGAAGTTTTTGGGTCGTAGGTGTAAATGAAATTTTACGAGTTAATGCTTAAATCTAAAGGAGAAGCTATGAAAAGCGTAAAGGTTTCAAGGCGCGATATGCTTAAAATGGGCCTAGTAGGCGCAGGAGCATTGGCGCTCGGTGCGGCAAATGCGGACGCCGCGATCAGCGCGAAAGACATAAAATTTGATGAGGAATGGGACGTCGTCATCATCGGTAGCGGCTTTGCGGGGCTTGCGGCAGGTATCAAAGCGAGCGAACGCGGAAACAAGGTGCTAATCCTAGAAAAAATGGGGCGCGTAGGCGGAAACAGCGTCGTAAACGGCGGAATTTTTGCTGTACCGGGTAGCGAACTACAAAAGAAAAACGGCGTCAAAGACTCAAAAGAAATTTTCATCGCCGACTGCGTAAAGGCGGGTCTTGGGCTAAATCATGTCGAGCTACTTGAGGTGCTAGCCGACCGCGCCGTAGATACGTTTAACTTCACAGTAAAACACGGCGCAAAATACCTAGACAAGCTCATCCTAGAGGGCGGTCATAGCGTGCCTAGAACGTACTACACCGAAAACACCAGTGGCTCGGGTATCGTGCAGCCTCTCGTGGAGTCGTTTAAAAAAGCTGACGGCTGCGAGCTTCGCACTCGCACGAAATTTGACGACTTCATAGTGGATGAGAGCGGTCGCGTCGTAGGCGTAGCCGTGAGGGAAAACTACAAATTCGATAAAAATTTATTCAGCGACGATCGCGAAAATAAAGGCGGCGATAAGAAAATCATCAAGGCCAAAAAAGGCGTCGTGCTAGCTAGCGGCGGCTTTTGTAGCGATAAATTTTTTAGAAAACTCCAAGATCCTCGCGCCGTGGCGGAGTTTGACACCACAAACCATCCCGGAGCTACGGCAGGCGCGCTCATCTCGGCGTTTAAGGTAGGCGCACTACCGGTGCAAGTGGGCTGGATCTAATACATCCCGTACAAATGCCCAGACGAAAAGGGCAACGGCATCACGAGCAAATTTGCAGCCCAAGCTAGCTTCCGCTACGGATTTTCCGTCGATCCGAAAACCGGCAAACGCTATATGAACGAGCTAGCCGACCGCAAAATCAGAGCCGACGCGATGTTTAAAATCATCGACGCTAAGGCAAACAGCTACCCGATCGACCTCTGCGACTCCGTAGCTGCGGCAAAACTAGTGCCGAGTGACCTCGAAAATCCGATGAATAGCGGCGTCATCAAAAAATTCGACACGCTTGAGGAGCTGGCGGCGTTTTATAAAATGCCCGCGGGCGAGCTAAGCAAGACCGCCGAGCGCTATAACGGCTTTGTAGCATCTGGCGTCGATGAGGATTTCGGTAAACCGATGAAACTAACCGACGGCATCACGGTCTCAAAACCGCCGTTTTACGCTATGCGCGGCGCTCCAAAGCTACACCACACCATGGGCGGCGTAAAGATCAACGCTAAAGCGCAAGTCCTAAATATCGACGATGAGCCGATCGCGGGGCTATACGCCGCGGGCGAGGTTACGGGCGGTACGCACGGAGCCAGCAGGCTGGGTAGCTGCGCGATACTGGATTGTTTGACGTTCGGCATGATAGCGGGCGGGAATATCGGCTAATTTGCGGCGTTTTTCGGACGCTTTTTGCGAAGTTTGCTAAAATTTGACGTGATAGGCCGCGCGTTTTATTTTCGTCAAATTTTAGCTGCGCGGCTCGGAAATCCACTCGAAATATTTGCAAATTTTATTTTTTCAGAAGCTCTCGCGATCGCCTTTAACGAGATCGGCGAAATTTAGCCTCGGCAAGCCGCGCCGCCAGTATCGCGTGAAATTTTACGACGCGATCCCTAGTAGGATAAAATTTAGCCTTAAGCGAGAGTAAAATTTTATCAATAAATAAGTTTATTTGATAACTGCAACCGGCTCAGGACGGATCAAATTTTAACGGTAATTTACGCAAATTTACGTTTTTTACAACTTCACGTTATTTTTACAAAAGTATGTAACTGTCTCTTATACACATCTCCGAGCCCACGAGACCGATCAGTATCTC